>JAZNFH010000058.1:0-11178 GCA_045589055.1 Faecousia sp.
GGCAGAATAAGAATATCACATTGAAGGGAGTGGTTTGCTTGTTCAAGCACGAAAAACAGTTATTTCATCCGGTAGGAGTGGAGCGCCCCAATCCTCAGTATGCGGCGTTGCTGCAGGAACAGCTTGGGGGCGGCAATGGAGAACTGAAGGCTGCCATGCAGTATATGTCCCAGAGCTTCCGGATCAAAGATCCCAAAATCAAAGACCTGTTTCTGGACATCGCGGCAGAGGAATTGGGTCATATGGAGATGGTTGCCCAGACCATCAATCTGCTCAACGGTCACGATGTGGATGCGGCGCAGGTACCCAGCGGTGAAATTCAAAGTCATGTGATTCTGGGATTAAATCCGGGGCTGATAAATGCATCCGGCTATTCCTGGACAGCGGACTATGTAACGGTGACCGGAGACCTGTGCGCAGACCTGCTGAGCAACATTGCATCGGAACAGCGGGCAAAGGTAGTCTACGAATACCTCTACCGGCAGATCCAGGACAAAAAGGTACGGGAGACCATTGATTTTCTGCTGAACCGGGAAGAAGCCCACAATCAGATGTTCCGGGATGCCTTTAATACAGTGCAGAATTCCGGCTCCAATCAGGATTTTGGTACTACCAAGGCAGCCAGAATGTACTTCTCTATGTCGGATCCCGGTCCCAATGCCTTCGGGGGGAATCCGGTCAATCCACCGAAATTCACCAACTGAATCTAAAAAAGTTTGTATGCTTAACTGCCGACGGATAGTATCTACGGATGCCATTTGCCGGCAGTTTTCCCATAGTCCGGAGGTGTGGACTCCTTCCGGAACTTTAAAGCACTGCGGCGCAGCTATTGCTTTCGCATCTGCCGCAAAAAGAGAAAAACCGCGCCGATGGTGGTAATGATTGCATAGATCAAAACAGGATAAATATGTGGCAGCGCTTCGGTGATGCTTCCCTTTACCATGGCTCTCTCCAGTTCTACGGCATGGACAAAGGGCAACAGGTATGCGGTTTTGCGAAAGGCTCCGCCGATCAAATCCAGATCAAACCAAACTCCCGAGAGAAATGCCGACACATTTGTCAGCAGTGCGCCGCAAATGCCGCCCACCTGCTTTCCACCAAAGATACTGCCGCACAGCAGACCAAGGGAAATATAAAATATCGAAACAGGCAGTATCATCAATACCGCATACAGAATGTGGATCGTGACCGGCAGCCCCAGAAGAAAAGCAATCAGGTAACACACGGCACTTTGGACAGCGGCAATGGGAATCAGCGGCAGCAGATATCCCAGAATAAAATCAGAGGGCTTCAGCGGTGTGGTATACAGTCTTTGCAGAAAAGCGCTCTCCCGGTCTCTTGAAATTAAGGTAGCAGAGAAGAGCGACAGAAAGGAGAGTCCAAATACGGTGATGCCCGGGGTCAAATGGCTGATTTCAAACAGAGCGACGGGTATATTGGCTTGGATCGCGCTGAGAAGAAGCAACAGTACCGCAGGGAAACCGAAACCAAATATCAAATTGACGGGATCACGCAGAATCTCTTTTGCGCATCGTTTTGCGAAAGTAACCATTCTCATATTTCAGCCTCCTGAACAATGGAAAGAAAAGCATCTTCAAACTGGTTGGCCGCAGTTTTTTCCATAAGTGCCTGGGCGGTTCCCACAACCAACAGTTTTCCGTTTTTCATAATACCAATGCGGTCGGATAATGCTTCCGCTTCTTCCATATAGTGTGTGGTGAGGATGATGGTGGTGTGCCCCTTCAAGGCACGGATGGTTTGCCACAACTCCCGCCGTGCAATGACATCCAGACCCAGTGTGGGTTCATCCAGAAACAAAATGGACGGCTCGCTGATGAGAGCCATGGCAATGCTGACTCTGCGCTGCCAACCGCCGGACAGCTTACCTGCCTTCCGGGAAAGAACACTTTGCAAGCTAAAACACGCCGAAAGCTCCCGAATTTTGGCTTGGCACATATCCTTTGAGAATCCGTGAATACCGCACATCAGCGCCAGATTTTCTTTTACAGACAAGTTTGGTGCAACAGCAGTTTCCTGTGGGGATACGCCAATGATGGACTTTACCGCCGGCGCATTTTGCACAATGCTGTTTCCGCCCACAAAGGCATCGCCGCTTGTGGGCTTGGCAAGACAGGAAAGCAGTTTCACAACGGTTGTTTTTCCTGCGCCGTTAACGCCCAGTAAAGCAAATAGTTCTCCCTGTTCAATTTGCAGGTTCAGCCTGTCAACAGCCAGAACATCTTTGTATTTCTTTGTTAGATCAACTGTTCTTATGACTTCCATATAATTCCTCCCGGTATTGAATGTGTAGGCTATTATAGCAGCTTTTATAAAAGAAAAAGTATTCTTTGCCTTAACGGTAGTGTTTAAAGCCCAATCGGCAGACTTTGCAAAACAGAAACAGGGGCGCGTTGCATTCTTTTGCAACGCGCCCCTGCCGTTAAGCGATCACTGGACTTTGCCATGGCAGTGCAGTTTATAGATCTCCTCTGTGGCGAAGGCCAGCTTCGTGATGATGTCAGGGTTGGTGGGGTAGCAGTAGAAAGAGTCGGTCTCCGTGGAAATATCAAAACAGTTTTCTTTACGGAAACGGTGGAAGTCATATTCCACATGCAGACTGTTCATGGCCTTGGGTGGGCGGTGAATGTGGTAATCCTGTTTCCGATAGTGACCGTCAATGGTGAAGCCATTTTCAAAATCATGGCGGACAGTGGCCTTCCCTAAAGGGATAAACCGGTAACAGCGGGGGAAGGAATACACATCCACTTGATCTTCGTAGTGATATTCGCCCCGAAGAATCTGCTCACGCACCTGTGCCCGCTCCCATTCAAACCAGTCCGGAATGTGGGGGAATTCGGTTTCACCCTCTGTTGCCCGAAGCTGTCCGTTCTCTTCCAGAACCCAGTGCTTGCCGCAGTGGGTGCAGAAGATCTCTGCGCCCTTTGTGGCCATCTGAAATTCTGTGTGGCAGTGAGGACACTGATACAGAACCTTTTGCAGACCCTCTGCCCGGTAGGCTTCTGTGATCCGGATGCCGTTTTCCTGTTGGTAACGGTACTCATCATATTCCATAGCGTTCCGAATGGCGGCGTTGATCTCATCAACGGACATGGCTTCTACCTGCTGTGCAGTCAGAACCTGACGGAAGACCGTATGCATCGGTACTTTGCGCTTATTCTTGTAAGCCCAGAAGGGAGAGTACAGATGGTTACCGTGGTGGGTGACCACAACCAGGGGGACTTTATTCATCTTCACAAGACGCCCCAGAGAGTTGGGCAGGAAGGAGGTGGTGCCGATGGGGGTATAGCGGGCTTCGGGATACAGACACAGGATATCTCCGTTCTGCACGACCCGTCGGATGGATTTCACCAGATGGATGTCGTTGGTGAATTTTCGGGTACAGATGGAGCCGATCCAAGTGAGCAGCCACGGCATCATATGATAACCGTCGATATTGACCACATTATTGACCCGCTTCGGGTATGTAACCATTGCCGAGAGTTCAAAGTCAATAAAGGCCATGTGGTTGCTGAAGAGGATATAGGGGGGCTCTAAGCCCTCCATATCAATGGTCTCCAGCGTGTATTGTTTGCCGATCAGCGCGCATTTAGACAAAAACCAGATGAGCCAAGTGAGCCATCTGGGCTGCCGGATAGGGTACTTTGCTGTTTTGTAATGCTTTTTCCAGCGGTAATTTACTTCCATACTTGTACGATTCCCTTACATTATTATTTTCGGAACACAGAGACAATTTTACTGGAAAATCGCCAAAATAGCAATCCTATATTATATGGAATTTCCGATTCCACTTCGCGTAATAAGCTTTGCTTTGGACAAAATGGTGTGATTAAAACCGTATGGAAGGAAATCTGCCCATATCCGTGTGGGGGATGAACTTTGCTGCCTGCATACGGATCAGAAAATCCGGAATGGAAGCGAACTGGATGCAATAGATATTTTCTGCCAGCTCCTTTGCTTCTTCCAATCGGGAGCGGTCCAGAAGCAGTGTCCGGGCACCGTCCAAAGAACTGTTTTTCAGTACGGTATATTTTTCCCGGGGAAGATCCGGGAAAATACCGATGGTGATTGCGGCTTCTAAATCAGAGTGGGCGGGAAAC
Organism: Faecousia sp.; assembly: GCA_045589055.1. GTDB lineage: Bacteria > Bacillota > Clostridia > Oscillospirales > Oscillospiraceae > Faecousia. Next base: position 4,119 of record JAZNFH010000058.1, read on the forward strand.
GCACCGGACAGATAGCAGCGGTCCAGACTTTCCGGGGACACACCGGCTGTTTCCAACAGGCAGTCCACCATGGTATAAGCAGCCGCCTTGGTGTCCAGATACTGGTGGATATCCGTCTGGGAGAAATATAGCGGCATACCGGATGCCGACTCTTCTGCTGTGGCATATACGGCGGCATATTCTTTTTCTTCCGGCAGGAAGCGAATTCGCGGGGATGCAGAAGGCTCCAGAATTCCGGCCATATTGATCCACCCATTCTGACGCATTTGTGCCAGCAGATCGATGATACCGCTGCCGCAGATACCCACAGGATTCCGGCTTTCAATGGTCGTAAAATTCAGGTCACTCCCGTGAATTTTGACAGAATCTATGGCACCGGGAGCTGCCCGCATGCCGTAGCGGCTGATGTAGCCTTCCAGTGCAGGTCCCGCAGCACCTGCACCGGCGATCATCCAGTTCTTGTTGCCGATGACCAGCTCTCCATTCGTACCAATGTCAAAGAACATGCAGGTTTCTTCCTGCTTATGGATATCCAGTTTCAAAAGACCGCTGACAATATCGCCGCCGACATAATTGGAAGCGGCGGGAATGATATAGACAAGGCCTGCAAAATCCATTCCCAGTTCACTGCCCCAGAAGAAGCCGGGGTCCGTGGTGACCGGGGCGTAGGGGGACGAAAAAACTGTCCATGCGTTGAGCCCCAGTAAAAAATGGATCATGGTGGTGTTGCCGGATACGATCATAATGGGGCATTTGCCGGCATCAATTCCGGAATTTTCCGTCAGCTGTTCCAAAAGCAGCCGGAAAGTATCCGTTGTGGCTCTTTGTAAGTCTGCCACATGCATGCTGTCTTCCAGGGTATAAGTAATGCGTGTGAGGATATCGGTACCGTAAGCAACCTGACCGTTTACAACCTTTTCTTCTCCGATGACAGAGCCGGAATGAAGATCAACCAGCTGCATGACGATGGTGGTAGAGCCGTAATCTACGGCAAGACCATAGTGATGATCTCTTTGGTCACCGGCTTCTACATCCGTAACCACCCAATCAAATTCCCGGTGTACCAGTGTGACGGTGATATCAAATCCGGCATCCCGGCTCAGAGGATAGAGCTTCCGCAGTATCTTCAACGGAATTGTAACATGGTCATAGCCCAAGGTGTGCAGTGCCAGTTCCATGCGCTTTTGATCGCTGACCGGAAATTCTTCCGTGGGCATTTTGAGACTGAGATATTCCTTTTTGCTGAAACCTTCCATAAGGCGCCTCCAATGTTTCCAATCTCTTAAGTTATTATCAGTATATCGCAGGGGAATAAAAGAATCTGTGATTATATCACGCAGAAAAAATACAATAAGTACATAGCAAGCGTGGATAGGGCATGGTATATCTCCGGTAATACAGAGGAGGATGCCCTATGAAAATATACCGTAGGGCAGATGAACTTGCGCGGCGGCAAAATAGGGCGCAAACAGTTTGCCGAGATAAAAGGGCACGGTAATGCCAATAGCTATGGACCGTTGGAACTGCTCGCAGGAATATTTCTCAATACTGAGAAAAGAGGGATGCGCATTTTTTTCAATGAAAAATATGTACCTTGCAATAAAGAGAACGATAAGGCATATGCCCGAATAACATGCATGATGGCTATTGACTGCGACGGCAGCATTCTTTTATAATTACCAGGAAGTCTTTTATAAGGATGAATTCACAATGATTTATGTACTTTCGGACATCCACGGAAATGAGCGAAGATTTCTCTCTATCATGAGGCAGATCGACCTGCAGTCTGCGGATACCCTGTATGTTTTGGGGGATGTGATTGACCGCTATCCCGGAGGTATTCGTATTCTTCGAAAAATCATGGACATGCCCAATGCGAAGATGATTCTGGGAAATCACGAATACATGATGCTTCGTGCTTTGGGACAGCCATACGACGATAACTGGGACGATGGCAGGGCGCTGGAACACTGGTACCGCAATGGCGGAAAGGTAACCCATGACCACTTGAAGCACATTCGGAAGCCACTGCGTCAGAAAATTGTGGATTATTTGCGGGGACTGCCACTGCATTTCGATATTCAGATAAATGGAACGGCATATAAGCTGGTCCATGGGGCTCCGGCTGAGGAATACGATCACGAACCCATCTATATAAATGCCATCCACTTTGCGGTATGGAAAAGACTGGACAGCGATTGCGGGGTGGTGAAGGACTATACCCTTGTTTTTGGACATACGCCCACTGCTTATTATCAGGAGAAAGCACCGATGGAAATCTGGACCGGAGACCATCTGATCGGCATTGACTGCGGCAGCGGCTACCCAGAAAATGACCAGGACGGAAAGCTTGGCTGCCTGGCCTGCCTGCGGTTGGATGACGGAAAAGTGTTTTATTCCGAGGAGTGATTACCATGATGCAAAGGGGACTGATTGATGCCTGGAAAGCAGAGGAAAATATTGCCCATATTTGTGGGTGGGACTTCTCCCATATTGCGGGGCGATATGTCGAGCAGGAACTCCCTTGGAATTACGGGGAGGTCAGTGCACAGTTTCTGCGTCCCCAAATGCGTATTCTGGATATTGATACCGGCGGCGGTGAGTTATTGCTGTCTTTGCAGCACCCTTACGAAAACACCATGCAGTATGCTATTCTGAAAAGGGAATGGGGTACCAAATGAACAGACAGGAATTGGTAGCCTACCTAACAGATACTTATAACTGTGTTGGTGAGAATCTTTTTGCCAGATATCCGAATTTCCAGATATTCCGGCATCAGAAGAGCAAAAAGTGGTTTGCTGTTCTCATGGACATCCCCAGAAGGAATCTGAGCTTAATGGGAGATAGCAATATCAGTGTTGGTGAATCTGAAATGTGACACCAGATTAATTGACTCGTTCCGCATGGAGCCGGGAATCTTCCTCGGCTGGCACATGCATAAGGCCCATTGGCTGACCGTGACGTTGGACGGTTCGGTGGAAGATGAGAAAATTAAATTTCTGGTGGATATGCGTTATGAACTGACGAAAAAGTGAGGAAGCGCCGCTTCCTCACTTTTTGTATAAGATTATAAGAATGCATTGCACATGCCTACTACCAAGGCGGTAGACGCCATGACCTGCGCTATCAGGAATTTTTGCGGTTATCCCGGCTGAACCGTTCTAGGACAATGGCGGTCAGTGCCATCAGCACCGCCAGGATGGACTGGCCAGTAGAATTGATCCACATGATCCGCAGACCCACATAGCCCATGTAGATGCCTAGGGCAGCCACCAGATAGAGGCACACCCGCTTGACGGTTCTGTTTTTCACCAGAAACATCAGAACCATAGCCACCAGGCTCACAGCGGTCAGTGCCAGTACAACAACGATCAGAAGGTCCAGAAAAGTAGTCATGATTTTTATCCTCACTTTCAATTTTTGTTTTGGGGTGGTTTGCTTTTGTGAGGATAGAATACCATGGGAAACTAAAGAAATATGGGAGGAAATTCTAAAGAATTCTAAAGATCGCAAAGAAGAATGGAAATGCAGAACTGCTCCTTATTTTCTTCCACAGTCACGCTGCCGCCATACATCTGCGCAATGCGGCGGATGCTATTCAAACCGATTCTGTAGCTTTCCCGCTTCTCTTTTTTGGACAGTACAGAATTTCTCTGACGGATCAGAAGCCTACCGTTTTCAAACGCAATGGTAAGCGTCACCGGTTTGTCAGAATCGCCATATTTGCGGATGTTGGAAGCCAGATTATCAAAGATCCGGTGCAGCTCCTGCACATCCAGCCGGGCGGAAAAAGCGGGGCAGCGGTCAAAATTGACATTTATGGAGAATTGGGCCTCCAGTTCCTCTTCAAATTCCGCAGCAATCTGTTCCAACAGAAGCTTTCCGTTGTCAAACTGTTCCGGATTCCGCCGGGTTCCATCCAGTAAAACAGCAGTCAGATCCCGGATCTGCTCTGCTTTGCTACGGATCAGCTGCAAATAGTTCTTCTGCTGCGCCTGCGTGATTTCCTCCTGCTGGGCAAGAAAGTCCGAATAGGCAAGAATGGAGGTAAGAGGTGTGCGGATATCATGGGAGAGGGCACGGATCAGCTGCTCTTTTTCATCTGACAGCGCCTGCTCTTTTTTCCGCAGTTGCTGCTGCACGTCGGACATGTCATTGACGGCCTGTGCCAACGCAGTTAGTTCGTTGTTTCCCTCCAAGGAAAGGGTGACCCCTGCCGCAGGATCACGGAGTGCGTCAATGCCTGCTGTGATTTTGCGAATGTAGGCGATCCGGTCTCCAAGAAGAACCAGAAACAGAACACTGAAGCTGCAGCAGGAAAGAAGGGCGCTGACACCGAAGATCCACCGGTCCACATCGATCCAGACAAATTCCGTCATGGGAATGTCGTGCTGGAAGACATAGCTTTCGGCGATGGCGGTTGCAATACCGGAAAGAAGCAGAAACAGCGCCAGAGAAATTCCGGCACACAGACCAATCAGACCAAGGATCTCGTGAGAAAGCTTTCGGTATTTTCTTCCTTCAGTCAATGTAATACCCCTTTCCCCAGGCGGTTTTGATGTAGAGAGGTGAGCGGGAATTGTCGCCCAACTTTTTGCGGAGGTTCTTGATGTGGACCATGATAGCGTCGTTGCCTACCGCGTTGTCGTTCCAGATGCTGTGGTAGATGTTTTCCAGAGAGAAGATCTTCTTTCGATTACTTGCCAGCAGCCGCAGAATCTGAAATTCTGTATGGGTCAGCGGAATGGTTTGTCCGGCATTTGCCACTGTCTGGCTGTCCAGATCCAAAGTCAGATCAGAAATCATGATCTGATTCTTGAGAATTGTAGGTTCGCTGTAGGATATGCTTCTTCTCAAAATCGCCCGGACACGCATCAGCAGTTCCGCAGTAGAGAAGGGTTTGACGATATAATCATCGGCGCCCACAGAGAAGCCCATGACCTTATCCGACTCACCGGAATAGGCGGTCAGAAAGATAATAGGTGCCTGGAACAGCTTCCGGATTTGGGCTGCTGCCAGAAGACCGGACTGCCCCGGCATATTTACATCCAGAATATAGAGGTCAATATCTGTTTCTGCCATTTCCGCTGCCTGTAAACCATCCTCTGCAGTCAGAACTTCATACCCTTCCGAGGAAAGCAACAGGCAGACAATCTATCGGATCGCTTTATCATCGTCCGCAACGAGAATGTATTTTTTGCCGTCTTTCATAGTTGTACCTCCCATTCGTTTGAGGTCATTATAACCCATTTCTTTTGTAAAATCTATTAGATTACACATTGGCGTTTATCAATGCATGATGTATCATATAGATAAATATCAATGCGGGGTGAGCGCCTGTGACCCAGGAAATGGTCGTAGTTTTCAAAGCACTCAGCGATGAAAACCGTATCCGGATTCTGAAGATGCTCAGTAGCGGCGAAAAGTGTGCATGTAAGTTGCTGGAGGAGCTGAATATTACGCAGCCAACCCTTTCTCATCATATGAAAATCCTCTGTCATGCGCAGATCATAAAGAGCCGCAAGGAGGGCAAGTGGATGCATTACAGCATCCACTGCGACGGTGTAAGAAAAGTCAGAGTGCTGATGCAGGGACTGTTATCCCCGGATAATATTCCAGCGGACTGCGGATGTAAGGAAGGTTGATTGTATGAAGAAACTTGCAGTTGTTGATAAAAATGTATGCGTAGCCTGCGGTGTCTGCATGAAGGCCTGCCGTAAGGAGGCAATTTCCATTTATAAGGGTTGCTTTGCGCGGGTGGATGACACCAAGTGTGTTGGCTGCGGTCTTTGTGCCAAGGCCTGCCCCGCAGGGTGCATCACCGCCAAGGAAAGGAGCGAGGTTAAATGAAAAACCGCTGGTATGCTTACTTATGGATTTGGACAATTATTTACTTCGCGCTTGGCTTCTTTAACGTTCTCTTTGCGTGGCTGGGTATGATCGATTTTTTTGTGCCGTTGTTTATCGCCATCATCGGCGGCAACAAGGCTTTCTGCAACCGTTACTGCGGTAGAGGCCAACTTCTGGGCAAGTGCGGAAAATGCTCTTTGAATAAACCAGCTCCCAGATGGATTGCTTCCAAGTGGTTCCGGTATTTTCCTGTCCATGTTCGGCAACATGATTTTCCAGACCTATCTGGTGGCCGCCGGGGTAAATACTCTGCGGGAAGCTATTAAGCTGCTTTGGATGTTCCGTGTGCCTGGGGGCTGGACTTATACCGCAGGAACAGTGGCAGAGTGGATCGCCCAGTTCAGCTTCGGGTTTTACAGCCTGATGCTCACCTCCGCCATTATCGGTCTGGTGGTCAATATCCTGCTCAAACCCAGAACCTGGTGCAGCTTCTGCCCAATGGGGACTATGACCCAGATGATCTGTAAGGTCAAAGCCAAGGAGAAAATGTAATAAAAGCCCGGAATTGGTGCGTTGATAATCACGTCTCCAATTCCGGGCTTTTTATTTTTCGGAGGCTTGTTATAAAACATACAGCAGGCACACTTGCCCCCTTGTCAATGGATGGTCGGGAGCAGTTTGTTCTGGATAATCAGTGGGAATCCAAACACAGAGTTTGTTTGGAAAGTTGGAAAAGTAGATATGCTGTACAATCTTTCCTGCTTCCGAACCCAGTACAGAAAAACACTGGAAACTATGGAGGGAGTACAAATTTTGCCCCGCCATAGCTGTGCTTCTCAGATGCTTGGGGTTGACCTTCCGCCAAAGTATCGTTGGTCATACAGAGGTGGATATGATGCGTATTATCTGCATGTGCAGGCCTTATGTGGTAGGCCGCAATCGAAAAGTTTAGGGAGCGTTTGCTTGTGAAAAAACTAAGTATCATCACTTGTGCTTAATAAAACCATTGTGATAAGGGTGGGTAATAGGGTGGTAGAAGCTTCGCAGAAAATCATTTTCGATGGTAGACACAATAGTGCAACATGTACAGAGCATAAAACCAAGAAAATGCCCTAAAAACATTTGATTCCAGCGTTTTCTTAAAAGTGGTTTTTCCTGATTTGATAGATATATGCAATATCAAACCGCTGACCTCTTGAATGCCATTGTC
>JAZNFH010000059.1:0-8390 GCA_045589055.1 Faecousia sp.
GGCAGGCAGGCAATGCATGAACCGGCATTGGGAACCGGCATTTTCCATAATTGCTTCTGTGACCCGGTACGGCGTCAGCATGCGGATCCGCTCCTCCCAGACACTGTCCGGCTCGCCCATGGATACCCAAACATCGGTATAAATTACATCCGCGCCCCTGGTTGCCAGCATCGGATCCGTAATAAACTCCAGTGTAGCACCGGTTTCGGCCGCGATAGACTGACATTCCTTGATCAGCGCTTCCTCCGGGAAATATGCCTGTGGCGCACAGGCCACAAACTGCATTCCCATTTTTGCGCAGCCGACCATCAGAGCATTGCCCATGTTAAACCGTGCATCTCCCATGTATACCAACCGTTTTCCTTTCAGAGAGCCGAAGTGTTCCTGAATAGTCAGAAAATCTGCCAGAATCTGGGTGGGATGAAATTCATTGGTCAGCCCATTCCATACCGGTACACCTGCATATTGCGCCAGTTCCTCCACGATGGTCTGTCCAAAGCCGCGGTATTCGATGCCGTCATACATCCGGCCAAGCACCCGGGCAGTATCGGCAATGGATTCCTTCTTTCCCATCTGGCTGCCGCTGGGGCCCAGATAGGTAACGGACATGCCCAAGTCTGCACCCGCAACCTCAAAAGCACAGCGGGTTCTGGTAGAATCCTTCTCAAACAGGAGGACAATATTCTTGCCTTCATGGATTTTATGGGGAATCCCCGCCTTTTTCTGAGCTTTCAATTCAGCCGCCAGATTCAGCAGACCGGCAATTTCCTCAGGTGTCATATCCAACAGTTTTAGAAAATGCTTGCCTTTCATTTGCACTACCTCAATTTCAAAACAGTTTTCATGTATCGGCTGCGAGAGCACGCTTCATCCCTTTTTGGTTTTTTCCCAATGGTTTTCTACTGCATTCAGCAGCTTTGTAAGCAGAACCACCAGTGTCAGGTAAGTCAGTGCTACCAGAAGCAGCGGGTTCAGCGCGTCATGGGTATTGTTTCTGACCAGATTTCCTGCCCGGGTCAAGTCTACAATGGTAACATAACCGGCAACGGAGGTTTCCTTCAGCAATGCGATAAACTCATTGCCAATGGCAGGCAGAATATACCGGACAGCCTGTGGCAGAATGATTTTTCCCATTGCCTGCGCTTTGGACATGCCAAGGCTTCTGCCTGCTTCCATCTGCCCTTTATCCACAGCATTGATACCGCTGCGGATCAGCTCTGCCATATAGGCACCGGAATTAATGCCGAAAGCCAGAATTGCCACTGTCAGATCCGATGCTGATACAAGGATCAGCAGATAGAAGATCAACAACAACACGGTGATCGGTATACCGCGGATCACCGTAATGTATACATCGCACAGCCAGGACAGGAACTTCAGTCCGGGTGTATCCTCGGCGTAATACTTGACAATCGCAAGAACGGCACCGATCACAACGCCAATCACCAAGGCACCCAGCGTAATCACAATGGTGTTGCCAAGGCCTTCCAGCATAAACCGGTAACCACCGCTGGCGATAAAAGTCTCATAAAGCTTATCAAGCCAAGCATTCAAAGCGTTCAATGGGGATTCTCCTTTCTGGTAAATGGCAGCAGAGGGATAGCATCCGGTTCATTCTATCCCCCTGCCCCACTAATTAATGCTTACGGCTTGGTATAAGGCGCATTGTACTTCTCAAAAAGTGCTGCAACAGTACCGTCTGCAACCAATCCATTCAAGATCTCGTTGATGCGTGCAACCAGGTCCTCACTGCCGAAGGCAAAGGCAAAGGCGTAGGGTTCGGTCGTCATAGCCTCATCCAGAATTACCAGAGGGGCATCGGGATGGTCTTCGTTATAGGCGGCAACCATTTCCGCAGCAGTCAGGTCATCAATAACCCATGCGTCTACCTTACCAACGGTCAGTGCAGACTGGGCATCGGCATTGGCAGCGAAGGCCTTGACGGTATACCCGTTTTGCATACAGAATTCCTCAGCCGTCGTACCGGTCTGTACGGAAACTGTCTTACCGGCCAGATCAGCCTTGCTGGTGATGCTGCTGCCGCTGGTCACCACAATGGCCTGTGCAGCCAGGCAATAGGGAGCGGTAAAGAGGGTATTCTTCTCACGGGCGGGCGTAACGGAGATGCCGGAAACACCTACATTGAACTTGCCGGCCTGTACACCGGGCAGAACAGAGTCAAAATCCATCTGCTTGATTTCCAGCTGGACACCCAGTTCCTTGCAGATCAGTTCCATGATCTCGATCTCGATGCCTTCTACGGAGCCGTCAGCAGCCAAAGATTCAAAGGGTGGGAAGTCGGGACTGGTAGCAATCACCAGCTTACCGGCCTTCTGGATACCTTCAAGCGTTACGCCCTTGCTGCCACAGGCAGTCAAACAGGCTGCTGTCAGAATCAGCGCCAAAACCAACGCAGTAATCTTCTTAAACATAATCAAATCCTCCTGTTGTATTAAATCTTTTCACGAATATATGTAATTTGCTGTTCCACGGAGGCCAAAGAAGTACCTCCCTGGCTGATCCGCTTTTCCACACAGGTCAGCAGGTCGATCTGCTGATACAGGTCCGCATCGAAAAGATCACTGAAGCTTTGATATTCCTCCAGAGATAATTCCTCCAAAACGCAGCCTTTCTGTATGCATTTGGCCACCAGTTGGCCGGAAATCTTATAGGCACTGCGGAAGGGCATTCCTTTCTTTACCAGATAGTCTGCCAGATCCGTTGCATTGATAAATCCACCTTGGGCAGCCTTTTTCATATTGTCGGGAATGGGACGCATGGTACGCAGCATCGGCGCAAACACCTGCAGGCACATGATCACAGTCTCCACCGCGTCAAATACCGCCTCTTTATCTTCCTGCATATCCTTGTTATAGGCAAGGGGAAGTCCTTTCATGGTTGTCAGCAATGCCATCAGGTCACCGTATACTCTGCCGGTCTTACCCCGAACCAACTCCGCCATGTCGGGGTTTTTCTTCTGGGGCATTATGGATGAACCGGTGGTATAGGCATCGCTGAGTTCAATGAACTTGAATTCCCAGCTGGCCCATAGGATGATTTCCTCACTGAAACGGCTCAGATGCATCATCAGCACCGATAGGTCACTCATCAGTTCCAGGCAGAAGTCCCGGTCAGAAACGCCATCGATAGAATTCAGTACGATTCCGTCAAACCCCAACTGTTTGGCTTCAAAGACACGGTCTGTGTCGTAGGTGGTACCGGCCAATGCGCAGCAGCCAATGGGAGAAATGTTCATCCGTCGGCGGCAGTCCCCCAAGCGGTCCAGATCCCGCAGCAGCATCATGGCATAGGCCAGAAGGTGATGACTGAACAAAATCGGCTGTGCCCGCTGCAAATGGGTGTATCCGGGCATGATCACAGTTTTGTTGTTCTCTGCCTGTTCCAGGATTGCCCCAACCACATCCTTCACCAGCGGAACAATCTCGTCAATGCGGCTTCGCAGATACATCCGCAGATCCAGCGCCACCTGATCATTCCGGCTTCGGGCGGTATGGAGTTTCTTTCCGACCTCGCCCAGCCGCTGGGTCAAAACCTGTTCCACAAACATGTGGATGTCTTCGCATCCGGGATCAAAAGCCAGGCTCCCGCTTTCCAAATCCTCTAAGACTCCTTGAAGGCCGTCAATTAAAGTCTGGGCCTCCTGCATGGAGATAATTCCCCTGCCCCCCAGCATTGCCGCATGGGCCATGGAGCCGGTAATATCCTCTTTGTAGAGTTTGCAATCGAAGCGGATAGAGGAATTGAAGTCATCCGCAACGGTATCCGTCATGCCGGAAGTCCTTCCGGCCCACATCTTTGCCATGGTAATTCTCCCGGTTTATTTTTTGCCGTTCACCATTGCCTGCACCTTGATCGGCAGGCCAAAGAGGTTGATAAAGCCTTCTGCATCCTTCTGGTTATAATCACTTTCACCGAAGGTAGCAATTTCTTCACTGTACAGAGAATAGGGGCTCCAAACGCCGGCGTTGATCATATTACCCTTGTAGAGCTTCAGCTTTACGGTTCCTGTGACCGTCTCCTGGGTCTTGGAAACGAATGCGCTGAGAGCCTCACGAAGCGGTGTAAACCACTGGCCATTGTACACCAGCTCTGCAAAAGTAATGCTGAGCCGCTGCTTTTCATGGAGCGTCATCTTGTCCAGGCAAATGGACTCCAGAACGCTGTGGGCTTTGTAAAGAATGCTGCCGCCGGGGGTCTCATAAACGCCGCGGCACTTCATTCCCACCAGGCGGTTTTCTACGATATCCAGCAAACCGATACCATTGGCTCCGCCAATTTCATTTAGCTTCAGAATAATCTCCTTGGCACACATCTTCTCCCCGTCCAGTGCTACGGGTTTGCCCTGTTCAAACTCGATGGTGACATAGGTGGGGACATCCGGTGCCTGAAGAGGAGAAACACTCATTTCCAGGAAGCCGGGTTTCTCATACTGGGGCTCATTTCCGGTATCCTCCAGATCCAAGCCCTCATGGCTCAGATGCCACAGGTTCTTGTCCTTGGAGTAGTTGGTTTCCCGGTTGATCTTCAGCGGTACATTGTGTGCTTCGGCATAATCAATCTCCTCATCCCGGGATTTGATATTCCACTCTCTCCAAGGCGCGATAATGGGCATATTGGGTGCAAAATGCTTGATAGCCAATTCGAAACGCACCTGGTCGTTGCCCTTACCGGTACAACCATGGCAAATCGCATCTGCATTTTCCTGTAAGGCAATTTCCACCAGTCCTTTGGCGATGCAGGGTCTTGCATGGCTGGTACCAAGCAGGTATTCTTCATACACCGCACCGGCCTGCATGGTGGGAATAATATAATCGTCCACATATTCATTGGTCAGATCCAGAACATACAGTTTGGATGCGCCGGTGACCAATGCCTTCTCTTCCAATCCTTCCAGTTCATCATTCTGTCCAACATTGCCGGAAACAGCGATAACTTCACAGTTGTTGTAGTTCTCCTTCAGCCAGGGAATAATGATGGATGTATCCAAACCGCCGGAATACGCAAGCACGACCTTTTTAATGTTTTCCTTTTTCATATGTACACCCTCCTGTGAATAATAATACACTATTGTTGTATATTTTTGCATTAGTATAGCGCTGTCAGTTCCGTTTGTCAATGCCAAAAGCGCCCTGCCACACCCTTAATAAAGCTTTTTGTTTCAATGCAAAAACGGCGCATCCCCTTTACCCTCTTTTTTGTATGAAATGTGCATAAAAGTAGTTGTCCGATATTATTTTATACTTTAACGATGTATATTTTTTTGCACCCGCTCATTCAATTTTCATTTCCCGATTGTCTGTGATCCCTTTTTTATACATTACTTCTATGCATAACCGCATGCCGTATTGCTTTTTGCCAGTCAAAACCTCCGGCTTGCCTTTGGTTCCACCAAAGCAAACAATCCGAAGCTTACCTACCTGGGATAAACTTCGGATTGTTTATATCTATTTCAGTCGAAGAAGTACTGTCAATGGGTAACCACAAATTCCTTTGTTCTGGGATGGAAGCACAGGTACAGCATCGGCACCAGCGAGATGCCGCTTCCCACCGCAAATACCAGATACATTGGAAAAACATCTCCCAAAAAGCCATACAGCACTGCCGACAGTGCTGATCCGCCAATAGATGCGGATTGGATAAGTCCGAGAATTGCGCCCCGGTTTTCTTCCGGCAAGGCCAACATCAGTGATGCGTTAAAGACAGTATTTCCAGCGGTATTTAGAAAAGCACCGGCAAAAGCGAAAATACACATCAGTAGGAATTGATTGGACAAATATGCCAAAATTAAAAAAACACCGGATATTGAAAACCCAACAGCCATCACCCAGAAGCGAGCCTTCGGTTTCAGTTTTACTACACCCAGTATCAGCACACAGATTAAAGATGCCGCTGTCCATACAGTCATCAAGTATCCGTACATATCCACCGTAAAGCCTTTCTCCATACAAAACGGCAGGACCAGTGTCAAAGGACCGGCACCCAAAAGATTTAATAGTAACGCGCAGGGTACAAACAACCGCAGACATGGTTCCAAAAAGATAATTGTCACAGCAGCCTTGGAATCCCGCAGAATACCCTTGACTGAAACCTGCTGCCCCTGCTGTACCGTTTTGGGAACATGGACAAACAGTTCTGTGACGGCAGAATACAAATTACTCATTCCGTTGATGACGACAATCAGCGGAACACCAAAGAAAGCAATCATCACACCGCTGAATGCCGTTCCCACCATATTGATAAGGGAATTGGTTCCGGAGAAGATGGACTGCCCCCGCACCATATCGTCGTGGGGAATGATATCGAACATCAGCGTACTGACTGCCGGAGAATAGAACACACTGCCCAAAGCTGCCAGAAATGCGGCAATCAGCACACCGGGTACATTCAGCCTATCGAGATATGCAAGAATGCCGATGGTCAGCATGACCGCGCTCTGGAGCAGGTCCATGCAAACCAACACCCATTTGCGGTTGCATTTGTCCACGATACTTCCACTGAACGGAGACAAAAACATAGTCACAAACATGGAGATAGCAGACATAATGCCCATTAATCCACTGGAGCCCGTCTGCTCATACACCCAGTAGCCGATGGCAACACTGTACATTAAGTCACCAATGGTACTGACGGCATTGCCCTGTAACAGCAGAATAAAATCCTTGTTCCACAGTTTTCTTTTCACATACTCACTTCCCCTTGAATACTGGCATTGATTCTATCATTGAGAAGGCAGCAGGTCAAGCAACCATTCATTGAGAACGATATCTTCGCAGATTCAACTGCTGGTTGTATGGTAAAAAATCCTTTATTAAGTACGATTGTTCTTATAGGATTTAACAAAACTCAGTATTTGCAACGATTCTTGCAGTTTAAAGACAGTACTTATCCTATCCCAAGCACAGTTTATACTGTGAACCATCCACATTATAAATCTACGGTCTGTGGGGAACCTAAACCTAGGCGGCTATTAAACAATCGTACATATTGTTTTGTATTCTAATATTTGCGTAACAAAAGAAAACTTGACAAATGTAGGAAGCCAAAATATATTAAAAATAGATTTATACCAAGGGAGGCGATACCGGGTGTTAACTACACATGCATTGTGTTACAGATGTGGCTTTTTATTCTGGCATTTTACCTTCTCGGTGCGTGGAGGGCGAATAAAAGCAAGCTAAAAACTGCACATAAATTGCAGCATAGATTACAATTTGTGTGCAGTCCTTGAATAATGATTTATATCTATGATTATTTATTAGTTATGTCACAGGAGGCTAGTGATGAACGCCAAATCTATATTCAATAAGGAGATTCAAATAAAAACCAACTTGCTGACAATACTTATCGTTTGCACATTATTGTTTGTGCCTGCTGTGTTTTTTTTGACAAACGGTGTCCAAAACCTAATGTTTGCGACGATATCTGTGGAACAAGTAGACACGATTACCGTAAATGCTCAGACTGGTGAAAGAAATGCAACACTATCTCAAACGGATGTGGAGGCGCTTGTGCCATTGCTTCGAAAGGTGCGGCTGGTAGGACGCTCCGTTCGACTCTATGAAACAGAAGTTAGAAATCCTCAGTATACTGTTCAGCTTAAAAGTGGCAAATGCTTTGATATTGCCTGCGATAAAGGCTACCGTACAGGATATTACATTGTAAATGGTCGAGGTTATATAGTGAAAGACTCTCACGATAACAATCGTATGGCGATTAACGAGCTGTACCATGATTTTCTGGCAAACCGTGAATACTTTCCCAGGGAAAGCAGATAGGGAGGGTTTGTTATGAGTTTCTGGACAAAGCCTATTTATGTCAAATTTCGCCTATGGTATTTATTGATTCTCCTGCTTGCGCTAGGGATAATCATTTCGGGTGTGGTACTATATAAAAACTTTGTATTTCACAATTTGTTTTTTAAGACCTTATCCTTAGATAAAATAGAGTCCATCTGTGTTTATGATTATTATGAACAGGGGAAAACCGAATTATCAAAGGAAGAAGCAGAAGAGGTTGTTTCGCTGCTTCGCAATATACGATTTAAAGAAGAGCCATACAAAGAATTTGGTCTAATAGGCGGTCATGGTCGTTGCTATTACATTAGATTGAAAAATGGGATCAGCTTTGATTTAAATTTGAGCGGCGGTAATCCCGGTGTGTACATCATTAATATTGTTGATGCTTACAGTATTGGTTACCGGGAAGATCCAAGTACCGCTGATGAATTTAACAACTTATGGTGTTTGGAAGATCTGTACTATGAGTATGTAAAAAAATACTATCCCAACGCTAAATAAACAGCCTATCATATAAGAAAAGCAGACATCCCAAATGGGATGTCTGCTTTTCTGGTACGCCGGAAGGGACTC
>JAZNFH010000060.1:0-2493 GCA_045589055.1 Faecousia sp.
AACAAGTATTGGAAGGTGAGAAAATGGAACGAATGGAAGAAATGAACTGGTATCAAAAGGGAATCCTGCTGGTGTTAATTGCTATGATTGTGATTTTTACAGTGGTTTATCCCATTGTTTCCTCCCGGGTTGGATTCTCCTACATGGATGTGATTTTAGTACCCACTGAGGAGAATGGAAACACAATTTATTCCGGTACCATCAAAAAGCAGGAGTGCCGTATTACCGTAACAGCGGACAAAACCGTGACATTGCAGTACGGTGAAAAAATCTATGGCCCATATACCGCAAAGGAAGATCCTACCGCAAGACCGGAGGATCAGGAATATCTGACAGGTGTGGAAATCCTGGAAGGGGATGCGGTATTCTTCCGGGGAGGCGTCTGGAAATCCGGTGATGGCCTTATGCTCTTTAAAGAAGATGGCGGGATCAATATAAGCATTACAGCCGTTACCAGCAGCGGAATCGTGATGGATGCCGATGGGAATGTGGTTGATCCAATGGTACCTTCTCCAAGCACAGTTCTGAAACTGATGGCTGGCCCGGAATTGACCAGTAAAGGAAACTGGGAGGCATGGCTGGCCGGTGTAATTATCTCGATTTTTACAGTGGTGTCCATTGTGTTTGCAGATGAAATGTTCCGATTGAAGCTGGCGTTCCGGGTTCGGGATGTGGATCTGATAGAGCCGTCTGACTGGGAGATCACCTGCAGATACATTGCCTGGGTCGTGATGACCATTATGGCTTTTGTAGTGTATATGATGGGTCTGCAATCGTAAATATTTGGATAAGGAGGGATATCTATGAAACTGTACATAAAGCAGAAGGTATTTTCATGGGGAGACAAATTTACCGTCAAGGATGAAGCCGGCCGGGACCGGTATTATGTGGAGGGCGAGGTTTTTACCTTCGGCAGGAAGCTCCATGTGTACGATATGGCCGGTCGGGAAGTCGCGTTTATTAAACAGGAGGTATGGAGCTGGATGCCCAGATACTATGTATTCTGCGGTGACCGGCAGATTGCGGAAATCAAAAAGGAATTTACCTTCTTGTTTCCAAAGTACAGCATTGCCGGTCTTGGCTGGGAAATCGACGGCAGCTTCATGGCCCACGACTATGAGATCACCAAGAACGGTTATCCCATTGTGTCCATCAGCAAGGAATGGATGACCTGGGGCGACAGCTATGAACTGAATATCTCCAATCCTCAGGACGAGATCGTTGCACTGGCAGTGGTGCTGACCATCGACTGCGTCATGGCTTCCCAGTCCTCCGCTGCCCACTCTGCAAATAACTGATAAACTAAGGCGGCAAAAGGCATAAAAGTGAAAAAAGCAAGACCTGCATCCCGGTTGGGATGCAGGTCTTTGTATCAGGAGAATCCTTACTGAAGAAAGGGCCACATTGCTTTTGCGGCATCAATGAGCGCTTGAAGCTCTTCCCGATGTTCCTCAAGCTCTGTTTGAATCTGCGCGATGTCACTGTCAGATTTGTGTCGATAATACCATTGGCTTAGGGATAAATCACCGTCGATGACAAAATAATCATATTCGTCCGGCTCCTTGCAAAGTATATTGATATGAAATGCATGTTCTATATATCCACTCTGGCTAATTCTGGCGTCATAGACCTGCCCGCCGCCGGTATCTTTTCTGTTGATCCGTACATCTCCGTCTCTGGATAAGAAATTCGGCAGCGTGACGGTATATATGTAAGTGTCATCCGTCTTCTGATAGAAAAGGACAGTTCCGGGCGTTGGATCGGGCGCTACCTGCGCAAGACCTTCCGTAAATGGCGCGTAGTAAGTGTATTCCTGTGCGTACCATAGGATGGTATTGTATAGGAAAATGGCCAAAATAAACGATAAGGTGATGACAATGCCCTTAATCAAAGCTTTCCGCTGGCGGAGAATGATTTTTTTTGTTAGGCTTTTCAGAAGATCAATATCCGAATCTTTTGCTGTCGGTGACAGTAGTTCACTGTCGATCTGTTCCAACGACTTGCGGCAATCTTCACACTGCGCCAAGTGTTCATCAACCAGCTCCCGGCTTTCCTCTGAGCAAACACCGTCGTGATACAGTGGAAGCAGATCTTCTATGATTTTGCATTGCTTGCGCATTACAGCTCCTCCTTAATCTTCATTTTCGCACGGTGATAAGTGACCCGGGCCCAGCTTTCTGTTTTGCCAAATAATATGCCGATTTGCTTGAATGACAGTTCTCCAAAGGCCCGCAGGGAGAATACTTCCTTGAATGGTTCCGGCATATCGTGCAGGATCTTGTGGATCGCGAATGCCGTCTCCTGGGTTTCCAATTGTTCTTCCAAAGAACTACTGTGATGGAACTCCGGTGAAAATTGTTCTGCTTTGACAGAGCGCTGGTATTGGGTAAAGTATGTATTTTTGGCGATCTGGCAAAGCCACACATAAACCTTACAGCGGCCATCGAACCGGTCAATGGAACGAAGTGCTTTAAAAAATGTTTCCTGCGTGAT
>JAZNFH010000061.1:0-35098 GCA_045589055.1 Faecousia sp.
ACCTGGGGGTCTGCCCGGAATTTCCACTCATATTCCACTCCCATGTAAAATTACCTCCTGCGCTTTTTTCTCATTATACATCCCCGAACCTTTCTGCGCAAGAACCTAAATATAGTGGGAAACAGACCTTTTTTACTCCTACATCTTGTGTTTCGACAGCATTCGCATACAAATTGTGCTAATATCCGTTACGGGCATCCGGCGTTAGGCGCACCACCGCGACAGTGGCGTCGTCATTCTTCACTCCGGTTCCTGCCTCCAGGATTCTGGCCGCCAGCTCCCCGGGCGGCTCCTCCGCAGCACCATACCAGCAGCGCTGAGCATCCTCTCCGCTCACACCGTCGCTGCACAGCACCAATGTTTCTCCCCGGCGCAGGGACAGCCGCTCCACCGTTTCCCGGGCATCCGTCACGGACAGTCCCGGCGGTGGGCCGGCTGTTCCGATTTTTTCTGCCCCCGCACGGCTGAACAGATACGACGGTGCTGCACCCCACTTGTACAGCAGCACTTTTCCGGTATCCAGCTGCAGCTGGGCCAAATCCACCGTCACAGCACCAGCCATACTCCGCAAGGCGCAGAGGCTGTTAAGGCTCCGAAGGGCGTATTCTGCCGGAAACCCTGCAATCAGCAGTTTTTTCAGCAATGCTGCCGCACCTGTCCCTTCATTTATAGCCCCCAGGCCGGTACCCATACCGTCACACAGCAGCACATAATAGGTGTTTCCGGTTCCGGCAAAGCACTGGCACCGGTCGCCGGTTTCCCCATCCCGGGGATTGGCGCAGATAGATATCTGTGGTTGATACCGGGCAGGCATCGCCTTGCTCCGCCGGCCAAGGCCGTCGGACAAGTCCTGTAAGTACTCGGAAAGGAACTGATACTGCTGAAGCAATGCGCTGCGGTGCTCCCGCTGCAGCTCCCGTCCCGCCCGGAGGGTTCGAAGCTGCTCCTGAGCCCGGTGCAGTTCGCTCAGAAGCCGACCCTCTTTCCGGCAAAAGATCCCCAAATCGTGGCCGTCCAGCAGAGGCCGGTGCAGCAGTGCAGCAGGAAGATGGCAGGCATTTTCCCGTTCCCTGCAGCTTTTCCGGTTGGGGCAGCCGCCGCAAGCCCGGTCCGCTGCCCGAAGCATCAGCGCCTCCTCGTCAATAGGCTGCGGGTCACTTTCCAGAAGCAGCAGCTGCATCTGGGAGAACACCCCCGCCGCCAGTTCCAGCCGCACCTGTGCCATACCGGTTTCTCCCCGCCGGGGAACCGCCTCCTGCGGAACACTCCCCACAAACCGCCCCAACAGGCCACCTATGATCAAGCCGGGCAGCGGATTGAGATCCCATTGTCCGCACAGACCCATGACCGTACTGTATACGATCCCGGGCAGCAGCAGGATCATCCACCGGCGAATTCCCGGGACCATCCGCAGAAAGTAGAGAACGCAAGCCACCGCTGTCATGGGCACCGGCGTGATCTGTGCCAGGTCCAGCGCCAGACCCGCCAGTGCGGCCGCCGGAAAGGCACCGCCGGCAATCAGCGCGGCCGCTGCAACAAAGCCAAAGCTCAGCCACGGCAGCGGCGCCACCTGCGCCAGCGCCAGCACCCATACCCCCTGTACAAGATACCCGGCATAGGGATTCTGCTTTTCCTCTTCCACCAGAAACAGCCGCGTTACTGCGATCGCCAGCACTATACGCAGTAAATAGATGGGAACCGGCGTTGCGTCCCCAAGGCGAAGCTGAAATGCAAGGCCTGCCGATGCAGTGATGAGTCCCGCAATGGCAGGCAGCAGAAAGGGCATGGTTCTTGCGCCGGGACGGGCGCCCAGCAGCAGCGCGGCCATTAAGCCCGGTACCAGCCACAGGATCCCCTGCCCACCGGCGCTGCCCCAAAATACCCAGTAGCCTGCTGCGCCCCCAAGGGCAGTCAGCACCGCCGGCCAGCGGTCACAGGAACATACCAGGCAGAGCGCCAGCGGTTGGGGATACTGACCCAGACTGGCAGCACTGAGCAAGAATCCCCGGAGCAGATACCCGAGAATATGGGCAGCGGTATGTACCCGGGGGGCCAGGCAAAACCGGCGCAGCAGATGCTGCCCCTGTCGGGCATAAGAACGGATAGCGGTCATCATGGATATCACAGCCTTTCGTGTTCGATAGAAAAATCCTATCACGAAGCCCCCGCTTTTTCTGTCGCAACAACACCCGGCAGGTAAATTCCCCGCCATTTCCCTTCCCGGCGATAAAAAAGCGGTGCAGGAAATTTCCTGCACCGTGAAAAACCGTAATTTTTACTTTTCCAGCGCCATGACCTTATCAATACGGCGCTGATGCCGTTCGTTGTGGGAGAACTCTGTACCGATCCAGGTATCCACGATCTCCAGTGCCAGCATCTGGCCCACGACGCCTGCACCGATGGCCATCACATTGGTGTCGTTGTGTTCCCGGGTCATACGGGCGGACATCACATCGGACAGCAATGCGCAGCGGATGCCGGGAATTTTATTGGCGGTAATGGATACACCGATGCCGGTGGTGCACAGCACGATACCCCGGTCAGCCTTTCCTTCCGCAACGGCTCTTGCCGCAGCCGCGGCAAATTCGGGATAATCACAGCTGTCTTTGGTATAGGTGCCGAAATCGGTGACTTCATGACCCTGCTTTTCCAGATGGGCAACTACCAGATTCTTCAGTTCCAGTGCGCCGTGGTCGCAGCCAACAGAAATTTTCATAGTATCTTCTCCTTTGTTATATTACATATCCACCGTTGACAGGAAGAACCTGCCCGGTAATAAATTCCGCTTCCGTCAAATATGCCATGGCCTTTGCCACATCCTCCGGCGTTCCGTTTCTTCCTACGGATGCTTCCTCCGCCATTTCTGCCAGCACCTCCGGTGCTACCTCTGCACACATGTCGGTAAGGATCACACCCGGGGCGATGCAGTTGACCCGGATCCCGCTGGGGCCAAGCTCCTTGGCCAGCGCCTTGGTTAGCGCGATGACCGCACCCTTAGTGGCAGAGTAAGCCGCTTCACAGGAGGCACCTACCTGACCCCACATGGAGCTGACAGTGATGATACAGCCTGCCTGTTTCCGCAAAAATGCCGGCATGGCAGCATTGACGCAGTGGTAGATTCCCTTGACATTCACAGCAAAGATCCGGTCCCACACCGGCTCTTCCACCATGCTCATAAGGCCGTAATGGCAGATTCCCGCATTGCAGATGAGAATATCCACCTCCGGGATCCTGGCAAATGCTTCCGCCACTGCCTGCCCATCCGCTACATCGCAGCAGATAGCTGTGGCACCGGTTTCTCCGGCAACCGTTTCCGCTGCCGCATGGTTTTTTTCATACAAAAAATATACCCGGTCCCCCCGGGCGGCAAACAGCCGCACAGCTGCGGCACCGATTCCCCGGGATCCGCCGGTAACGACTACTGTCGCCATAGGCTTTCCCCTCCGTATAAATAAACGGGCCGCCGCAGCGGCAGCAGCCCGTTCCAAAATCGATTATCTTCTGCGGCTCTTGGTCCGATGGTCAGAATACTGCCGGATGGAGGAGATCTTACTGTCGGATTCCGTCATAAACTGCTTGAGTTTTTCTTCGAAGAGCTGATTCGCGGTCTTGGGCTCCGGGGGGGGTGTCGGTGCCGTGCGGGCAAACTGGTTGGGGGCGTTTTCCCGGCTGCGGAAATTGCGCTGCTGGGGTGCTTCCCGATGGGGTTTGGCTTCCAGCCGCTTGATGGACAGATTGATCTTACCGCCATCGGTGCTGATGACCATAACTTTCACATCCTGACCTTCCGTCAGGTGCTGGCGAATATCGCTGACAAAGGTATTGGCCACCTCGGAAATATGTACCAAGCCCGTCTTGTTTTCCGGCAGTGTAATGAATGCGCCGAAATTGGTAATTGTCTTTACTTTACCCTCTAAAATCGCTCCAACAGTTAACTCCATAAATTATTTTGCTTCCTCCATTTATTCCGGTTGAATGATCACGCTGTCCGGTTCCACCAGTCCAAGCCGCTCCATGGCAATGCGGATGACTTCCCGCACAGTGCCTTTTTCCCGGGTATACTGCTCAAAAAGGGCCTGTTCCTGCTCCAAAGCCATAGCCTGCTGACGCAGTTCCTCCGTATCCCGGCGGGTGGCATCAATGGCTCCGTGGAGCGTCAGAAGTGCCGCCATAGACAATACAACGGCCACCGACACGATGATGATCGCCAGCTTCGGTGTTCTTTTGTATACCAGTCTGATGGATGCCAGAAGATTTTGGATCCTTTCCATGGGTGCCTCCGGATGTCCGCCGCATATTGCGGCGATTATTCTTTATCATTGTAACCCATTTTTTCCAAGATGCAAATACATTTTTTGCTTTTTGACGATTTTTTAGAAAAAATTTCTTCACAGGCCGAAACAGCCACTGGATTACTCGGTCAACAGCCCCCCAAAACCCGAAAAACAACGGCCGCAGCCATTTACCGGCGGTCATTTCCCACAGGAGAATCCCCAAAAACAACCCGGCGGTATATCCCATCCGCAGATCTCCCTGGCAGACCCGGAAGCCCAGCTGCAACCACGCGTAAAACAGCGCCAGAATAAAGATGCCATCCGCAAGGGTCGTCCCTTTGGGACGCAGAGGGCGCAGAAAACTGTACAGCACACCCAGCATCCCGCCCAGCAGGCAGGCAATTCCAAACCGGCCGGCCGCCAGTGCCGGGGTCGTCATCCCAGAAGGCGGTTCAGCCAACCGCCTTTTTGCTGACGGGGTTCCTCATAAGTCAAGGCACTGACCGTTCCCTCCACCGCAACCTGTCCACCCTCTACCGACAATGTTTTCAGCTGCAGCTCCCGGCCCTGAACCACCAGCGTCCCCAGTGTGGTTTTTAAGATCACAGTGGTGTCATCAAAGCTCACCACTTCCGTAACGCCGGTCATAGACAGACTGCTGCGTCCGTTCAGCGTCAGCTTGTGGGGCAATTGCACTTCTGCCACATTCATCCCTCCTTGCTGGCTACAACCTATGCCGCGCAGCAGGGAAATATGCGTAAAAAACGGCGGAACCGAAGTTCCGCCGTTATGTACCGTTTTATCAGAAGATGCCCTGTTCCATCATGGCGGTGGCAACCTTCTTGAAGCCGGCCAGGTTTGCACCGGCAACCAGATTATAGCCCAGACCGTATTCCTCGGCAGCGGCAGCAGAAGCATCGTGGATGGTGATCATCATCTTGTGCAGCTGCTCGTCCACTTCCTCAGCGGTCCAAACCAGGCGCTCGGAGTTCTGGGACATTTCCAGACCGGAAACGCCGACACCGCCGGCATTGACTGCCTTGGAAGGTGCCACGATCATACCGGGCTGTGCCATCAGGAATGCCAGCGCATCGTTGGTGGTGGGCATGTTGGCTACTTCGATGTAGTACTTGATGCCATTGGCAGCGATCCGCTTAGCCTGCTCCATGTTTACATCGTTCTGCATGGCAGAGGGCATGATGATGTCAGCCTTCACGCCCCAGGGCTTCTCGCCGGGGAAGAAGGGAACGCCGAACTTGTCAGCATAGTCCTGCACTCTGTTGCGGCCGGAGGTACGCATTTCCAGCATGTAGTTTACCTTTTCTTCGGAAGAGGAAACGCCCTCCTCGTCGTAGATGTAACCATCGGGGCCGGACAGGGTAACGACCTTAGCGCCCAGATGCATGGCCTTCTTGCAGATGCCCCATGCCACATTGCCGAAGCCGGAGATAGCAATGGTCTTGCCCTCAATGCTCTCACCCTCGTGCTTCAGCACTTCCTGCAGATAGTACACCGCACCGTAGCCCGTGGCCTCAGGACGGGTCAGGCTGCCGCCGTAGGAGAAGCCCTTGCCGGTCAGAACGCCGTTTTCCCAAACGCCCTTAAGACGACGGTACTGGCCAAACAGGTAACCGATTTCCCCGCCGCCAACGCCCATGTCACCGGCGGAAACGTCCACATCGGGGCCGATGTAGCGGTACAGGGCAGTCATATAGCTCTGGCAGAAGCGCATGATCTCTGCATCGGACTTGCCGGAGGGATCAAAGTCAGAACCGCCCTTGCCGCCGCCCATGGGCAGGCCGGTGAGGCTGTTCTTGAAAGTCTGTTCAAAACCAAGGAACTTGATAATGGATTCATTAACATTGGGCTGGAAGCGCAGGCCGCCCTTGTAGGGGCCGATCGCGCCGTTAAACTGGCAGCGGTAACCGATATTCGTGTGCGCCTGACCCTGATCGTCG
Source organism: Faecousia sp. (assembly GCA_045589055.1). Lineage (GTDB taxonomy): Bacteria > Bacillota > Clostridia > Oscillospirales > Oscillospiraceae > Faecousia. Next base: position 6,233 of record JAZNFH010000061.1, read on the forward strand.
GTCCAAACCACCCGGAAGGTGAACATCCGCTCCGGCTCTACCATACGGGTCAGCAGGTCTGCCTTCTCATACTCGGGGTGCTTGTCGATCATAGGAGAAATAGAGGAGAACACTTCTTCTACGGTCTGGCAGAATTCCGGCTGATTGGCATGTCTTTTCTTGACATATTCGATTACTTTCTCAACATACGCGTTCATTTTCCATTACCATCCTTATTATTCTTATGGTGTTTTTAGAAATCGCCCTGTTTGCAAGTTGTATTTCTAATGTTTTCCAAGTATACCGCATTTTTCAAGGATAGTCAAGGGATTCTGACATTTTTTTGCAAGACGCACAATTGCAAATTGCAAAACCACTTTCTTCTATTGCAGTTTTACTTTCCAGAATATGAAAATAATGGACAGCGGGCAGTCCCGGTCAATTTTCCGGAATCCCGTATCTCCCACGACAGGCTGCCGGTATTGATAGCGGCTGTCTTTACGAGCAGACAGTCATGGTTTCCACAGGCGTTCTTGTTATGGTAAGAAAGGCCACAAAAATTCCACAATGCATACTGGACAAACTGCTGACTTATCCAGTATAATAGAGCAAACATTCCAAAAAGGAGTATCATTATGAGCAATGTATTTGATGTAATCGTCATCGGCGGCGGTCCCGGCGGTTATCTTGCTGCGGAGCGCGCTGCCCACGCAGGTCTCAAGACCCTGCTGTTCGAAAAGAATTCTTTGGGCGGTGTCTGCCTCAACGAAGGCTGCATCCCCTCCAAGGCACTGCTGAATTCCGCAAAGCACTATGAACACGCCCTCCACGGTGCCGCCTTTGGGGTCACCTGCAAGGATGTATCCATCGACCAGGAAGCGGTGATCACCCGCAAACGCAAAGTCGTGCGCACCTTGGTTTCCGGTGTTCGGGCAAAAATGAAGGGCGCGGGCGTTACGGTGAAGATGGAAGAAGCCAAAATTGAAGGGAAGACCCCGGACGGCTTCTCTGTGAACGGTCAGATCGGTAAAAATCTGATCATCGCCACAGGATCTTCCCCCGCTGTACCTCCCATCCCCGGCGTGAAGGAGAATTTGGGCAGCTTTGTGCTGACCAACCGGGAAGTTCTGGAACTGACCGAGATTCCCAATGAATTTGTGGTCATTGGCGGCGGCGTCATCGGTCTGGAAATGGCCGCCTACTATGCGACCGTGGGCTCCAAGGTCACTGTCATTGAAATGCTGGATCATATCGCCGGTCCCACCGATCTGGAGATCAGCAGCCTGCTGCAAAAGGAACTGGAAAAGAAAAAGATTACCTTCCTGCTGAGCCACAAGTGCCTTTCTGTTGAGCCGGGTAAGGTCTGGGCAGAAACCCCCAAGGGAGAAAAGATCGGTGTTGCCGCTGACAAGGTGCTGCTCTCCATCGGCCGCCGGGCAAACTTCGGAGATCTGGGTCTGGACTCCATCGGCGTGGAATGCGAGCGCGCCGGTATCAAGACGGACTATGCCGGCCGCACCAATGTCCCCGGTGTCTATGCCATCGGCGATGTAAACGGCCATCATATGCTGGCCCACACCGCTTACCGGGAAGCCGAGGTTGCCGTCAATACCATTTTGGGCAACAAGGATTACATGCGCTACACCGCAAACCCCTCCGTCATCTATACCCAGCCGGAAATTGCTTCCGTAGGCAAGACAGAGGAAGAATGCAAAGCTAAGGGAGTGGACTACGAAGTCAAGAAGCTGCCCATGGTCTATGCCGGCCGGTTCGTGGCCGAAAACGAAGGCATGGACGGCCTTTGCAAGGTCATTGTAGACAGGAAGCGCCGCACCATTCTGGGCGTGCATCTCATCGGCACCTATACCGGTGAAATGATCTGGGGTGCCGCGGAAATGATCGAGATGCAGATGCGGGTTACCGATGCCCGGCAGATTATATTCCCCCATCCCACTGTCAGTGAGATCATTCGTGAGACCCTCTGGGAGTTTAAAGATTAAGCAAAAATCCGGCAAGCCGCTGTGCTTGCCGGATTTTTTGTTATACAGTTTGAAGCTCCGCTTCCTGTGTCCCTTTGATCTTCTTTTTCATGGCGATAGCAATGGGAATGGCCAGTGCCAGGCTCAGCACATCTGCAGCTGCCTGTACCGAAGCAATGCCGAAACCTGCAAACAGCCACACCAGCGGATACAGAATCGGCAGGAAGCAGCTGCCCTGCCGGGCCGTTGCCAATAGCATGGCACCCCGGGCGTTACCCAGTCCCACGCAAAGCATATTGACTATGGCGACCCACGCGTGGACCGGCAGCGCAATGCACTGCAGCCAGATACACAATCTGCCGATCTCCCGCATTTCCGGATCTGTTCCTGCAAAGAGTACGATGATGGGATCGGCAAACACCGCAATGGCAAGGGCCATAATACCGCCGCCAACCAACGATACGGCAGAGGAGAATCGGTAACTCTGGGTCACCCGGTCATAGCGCCTGGCGCCCCAGTTAAAACCGGCTACCGGCTGGAAGCCGTTGCCGAAGCCAAGAATAATGCTGAAGGGGAACATCATGATTTTGGTGCATACACCGATGCCCGCCAGAACAGAGTCGGAGATGTTACCTGCCAGGTCGTTCAGCAGGATACCGGCCACTACCGAAAGGCCGTTGCGGAACAGGGAGGAAGAACCCACACTGACCACTTTGGAAATAATATCCCAGCTGAAACGGAAATTCCGGACGGACAAGTGGAGCATACTTCTCTTTGTCAGATAGGGGAAAATCAAGATGCCAAAGCTGACCCACTTGGAAATGGCCGTTGCCAGGGAGGCACCTGCCACGCCCATGTCCATACCAAAGATAAAAATAGGATCCAGAATGCAGTTGAGAATTCCGCCGAAACCCATACCCACCATGGACAAGGTGGCGCTGCCCTCGCTGCGCAGGCACTGGTTCATAACAAAGCTGCAGGCCATAAAGGGCGCTGCCAGAAGGATATAAGTAGCATAGTCAATAGCATATTCTTCGCAGGTAGGTGTCGCGCCCAGCAGACGAACCATCGGTGTCATAAAGAGGATACCAAAGATCATCAGCAGCGCGCCCAGAGCTGCCGCCAGGAAGAAGGAAGTGGAAAGAACTTGACTGGCCTTCTTGTCCTCACCCTGACCCAAGAGCCGGGCAATATAACTGTTGGCACCCATTGCCAGCATAGAACCGGCCATCATGATCAGCTGATCCAGGGAAGCGTTGACACTGACCGCTGCGGTGGCGTTGGTACCCAGAGAGCTGACGAAGTAGGTATCCGCCAGAGAATAGATGGATGTAATCAAAAATGCCACAATGGTAGGAATTGCCATTTTAGGAATCACCCGGGTAACCGGTTGGGTAAGCATCAATGTTTTTCGCGCTTCTGCGTGCTGCGGATTGGGTTTTGCCATTTCTATCGCCCCTATACTGGTTAGTAGTAATACTATATCACATACTGACAAAAAATAAATGAAAAGTTTTTCTTTCTTCTTTTTTTATGTATCAAAAGGAAGGAGCTGTACAAAACACATATGGATTCGTAGGGATCCATAAAAAACCTCGGCGGGAGCAAGCCCCCGCCGTTTCTTTTGAATATGGATACGGATTATTTTATAGTCCCTTCCGTGTTATTAAAATGTTTGCTTCCATTTCCGCACCGGGTAGGGGAAGAAATCCGCCATCAAGGATGTCTTGTGCTTCCCTCCATAATTATCTTTTTTCATTTACCCAGTTCCTTTGTGCGAATAAATGCTTTTTCCACTGCGTTCATGGCTGCCGCCCGGAAGCCGCCCTGTTCCAGAGCGCCCACACCTGCAATGGTGGAACCGCCGGGGGAGCAGACCGCATCCTTCAGCTGTGCCGGATGCTGACCGCTTTCCAGCGCCAGCTTTGCCGTACCCAGAAGCATCTGGGCGGCATATTCCATTGCCTTATCCCGGGGCAGGCCGCAGGCAACACCGCCGTCCGCCAGTGCTTCCAGAAACAGGCAGGCAAAAGCCGGGCCGCAGCCGCTGACGGCGCTGCCGGCATCAATGAGCTTCTCCGGCAGGGGATCCAACCGGCCTGCAAAGTGCATGGTTTCACAGAAAGCTGCCACCGCGTCCACCGAAACATTATCCGTATGATCGTACAATACCATGCCCTGTCCCACGGAAACCGGGGTGTTGGGCATAATGCGGATAATGGGATACTCCGCACCCGCCATCCGGCGGATATCTGCCATGGCAACACCTGCCGCCATGGATACCAGCACAAAGGGTTCTGTTCTGGCCTCCAGAACCGGCTTTAACTGCGTAAGCAGATCCCCCAGCATCTGGGGCTTCACACCCAGCACGATAAAGCCGCAGCTTGCCGCCACTTCTTCCGCCGCAACAGCCTTACAGCCAAGCTCCGCTGCTAAAGCTTCCGCTTTTTCCAAAAACTTATCTGCAACCAAAAGGTCCTCCGATGCCAATGCCCGGGCAGCGGCTTTTGCCAACGCGCCGCCCATATTGCCGGTACCGATGAATCCAAAACGCTTGTTCATACTATTCCTCCTATCAGCGGATCTGACCGCTGCCGTGGATCACATACTTATAGCTGCACAGTTCTTCCAGACCCATAGGGCCACGGGCATGGAGCTTCTGGGTGGAAATACCCATTTCACAGCCCAGGCCGAATTCACCGCCGTCGGTAAACCGGGTAGAGCAGTTGACATAGACTGCTGCACTGTCCACCGTGCGGGTAAAGAAGTCTGCCGCCGCCGTGTCTTCCGTGACGATGGCTTCGCTGTGACCGGTGGAATGGGCGGCAATATGTGCCGTTGCGGCTTCCTTGCTGTCCACGACGGCTACCGCCAGAATATAACCCAAGAATTCCGTGTCAAAGTCCAGCTCTCCCGCTGCCGTACCGGGAATGATCTGCGCTGCCCGGCTGCAGAGCCGCAGCTGCACCTTACCGCCAATACGCTCGTTCAGTTTCGGCAAGAACTCCGCTGCAATAGCGGAATGCACCAAACAGACCTCCGCGGCATTACACACGGAAGGACGGCTGGTCTTGGCATTTTCGATAATATTCAGCGCCTTTTCCTGATCGGCTGCGGCATCCACATAGATGTGGCAGATACCCGTTCCCGTCTGAATGCAGGGTACCTTGGCATTTTCTGTAACCGCTTTGATCAGACCTGCGCCGCCCCGGGGGATCAACAGATCCACATAACCCACAGCGGTCATCAGTTCCGTAGCGCTCTGGCGGGTGGTATCCTGTACCAGCTGCACCAGTGCCGTGGGCAGACCCACTGCAGCCAATCCCTTTTGCATAGCCGTAACAATGGCGCAGGAGGAACGAAAGGCTTCCTTTCCGCCCCGGAGCACACAGGCATTGCCGGATTTCAGCGCCAGGGCTGCCGCATCGGAGGTCACATTGGGGCGGCTCTCATAAATGATCGCCACCACGCCCATGGGAACGCCTACCTTATGGATCACGATCCCGTTGGGACGCACAACTTCGCTGCGGACGCGACCCACCGGATCCGGCAGTGCCGCCACCTGACGGATGCCCTCCGCCATTCCTTCGATCCGGCTTTCATTCAGCGCCAGCCGGTCCAGCATCACCTGCTGCACATGGCCCGCTGCCGCTTCCAGATCCAACCCATTGGCAGCAAGAATCGAATCCATATCGGCCACCAAAGCATCCGCCATTGCCAGCAGCGCTTCATTTTTCTTTTTCGTATCCGCTGCTGCCAGCACCGGCGCGGCTGCCTTTGCAGCAATCAAAATTTCCTGTGTCGTCATACGCACACACCCTTTCCCACAAATCTGGTACCCACCGGCCTACCGTCAAAGAGGTCATAGAGCTTTTCCGGTGTTTCTCCGTTGGTAATGACCATATCCACGCCGGCTTCCGTGGCAATCTGGGCAGCCTTCAGCTTTGTCGCCATACCGCCGGTTCCCAAGTTGGAGCCGGCGCCACCTGCCAATGCCAGAATTTCCGGGGTGATTTCCTTCACCTCGGGAATCAGTTTCGCATCGGGATGCTTCTTGGGATCCGCCGTGTACAGACCTTCGATATCCGAAAGCAGAACCAGAAGATCTGCCTCCACCAGCTTTGCCACGATGGCAGAAAGGCTGTCATTTTCACCGATGGTGGTCTGAATACCGATCTCATCGGTCGCCACCGCGTCATTTTCGTTGATAATGGGCAGGGCATTCCACTGGAGCAGCCGGGTCAGGGTGTCATGGACATGGATGCTGCGCCGGGGATCATAAATATCCTCCGCTGTCAGCAAAATCTGTGCCACCGTATGGCTGTACTCCGAAAACAGCTTGTCGTATGTATACATCAGCTCACACTGACCCACGGCAGCAGCCGCCTGCTTACCGGGCATATCATTCGGCCGCCCGGAAAGACCCAGTTTACCGACACCCATGCCGATGGCACCGGAGGATACCAGAACCACCTGATGACCGGCGTTCTTAATATCACTGAGTACCTTACACATCAGCTCCACCCGGCGGATATTCAGCCGTCCTCCGGGATGTGCCAGTGTGGATGTTCCTACCTTTACTACTACACGCATACCAACACGCTCCTATATTGCCGCAAGCGGACAATTGTATATATACGGCAGATTATACTACCCTTTCCCCCAGGAATCAAGAGGTGCAGCCATGAAAAAAGCAGGAGACATGAAAATTTGCCCCCTGCTTTATGTATTATCCAACAATCTCCAGAATTTCCCGGCCAATGTCTTCAATGGTTCGCATCCTGCCGTCCCGGACGCAATGCACCGTCTGCCAGCCCAGCTTTTCTGCGCAATACTCCGCAGCCAGCCGGGAACGGTCCAGATAGGCCCGGTCCTTTTCGTGGATATCCTTCTTGCTTTCATCTCCCTGATAACGGCCGGTCATCAGTTTTTGGCTCACTGCCGGATCTACCTGCAGATAGATTACCTTATCCGGTGCGGGAATGCCCATGAGCCTGTACTCGAAGTCAAACAGCCATTGCAGAAATTCATCCCACTGCTCCCGGGGCAGCTTGGAGCACTGATGCACCGCATTGGATGTGGTATAGCGGTCAGAAATGATAATGCCGCCGTCCTCGTAGAACCTGCCCCAATCCTTTTTGTAGCTGGCAAACCGGTCCACCGCAAAAAAGCTGGATGCGGCATAGGCGTTGACCGCATTGGGATCTGTGCCGAACTCACCCGCCAGATACATTTTGATCAGGGCGGAAGAATTGCTTTCATAATCCGGGAAGGATACCTTTCTGACTTTGCAGCCTCGGGCTTCCAATGTCTGATACAGCCGGGTGGCTTGTGTTCCCTTTCCGCTGCCATCCAGACCTTCAATAACGATTAACCGACCGGACATACCAAATCCCCCCGTGCGTACTGTTTTTTATCAGTATAGCACACCTCCGGCCGCTTTTCAATAAGGCAGCCGGAGGTGTTGTTTCTTATTTATTTTTGCTGGCTTCCAGGCGCTTATCCACTTCGTCCAGTTCGAAGACTTCCCGGACCTTTGCGTAGATATCTGTGAAAGCACCGCTTCTCTTGTAGCGCCAACCGGTGCCGTAAGGCTGGGTTCCGTCATAGCGGATGGTGCAATTGGGGCGTACTTCCAGGATCTTTTCCCAGCTGCTCCACTGGATCTTGGACTTCACCGCGCACAGCTGCTCCAGCGGCAGCTCATACAGGGGAGAAATATCGCTGACCTTAGTATAGCTCAGATTGATATGCGCCAGACTGGTGCAGCCCTTCAGCGCAGATACATCCTTGATGTGACCGCAGTAGGCCAGCTCCAGAAACACCAGGTTCTTGTGATCGGTAAAGGGTGTCAGGTCGGTAATGGGGCTGCCGGAAAGGATCACGATCTCCAGCTGCTTCATAGGCTCAATAAAGGTGATATCCGTCAGTTCTTCATTGTGGCCCAGATCCATATACTTGACATCCTCGCAGTACTTCATGGGACCGCAGGTACTGTCGGTCACATTGTACACTGCACGGATGGTATCCGTATCCGTCAGGAAGTTGTAGCGGTTAGTAACTCCGAACCACACGCGCCAGACGATCTTGGTTCTTCCCCGGTATTCCTCCCGGATAGAGGCCATGGTCTCATTATCGATTCCGCAGCTGTCCAGCAGGAAGTATTTACAGCCCTGGAGAATCTCCAAAGCACTCCGCAGCTCCTCAACACCGGCATTGCCGATATCTTCTTTCACAAATTCAATCCGTTCATCGGTGGTGGCAACGGTCTTACCAAAGAGATCAAATACATAGTGGAACACGGCATTGGGAGCGCTGGTCTGCAGCAGCTTTACATCCGCCTTGGACAGCTGGCTCTGGCCAAAGGCGTCCATCAGCTCCACCTTGGCAATATTGGGGAACAGGCCGATCTTTCCTGCCACATCCGCAACCCGCTCCGGCTCCAGCACGGACAGGTTCAGGCTGGTGGTTTCCTTAGTCAGCTCCTGACCCAGCACGATCATGGTGTAATCCCATGCAACATCCGGATACAGACCCTGCAGCGCAACCATTTCCTGTGCGCTGTAATTGGTTCTGGGAAGGCTGACAGTTGCCACCTGGGGCAGATATGCCAGATTCTTGGACAGGGTTTCATAATCGCAGCTACCGGGATCCAGCACCAGTGTGGTTTCCGTGTTGGCTACCGTAACGGTTCCCAGTTCAACGGTATAGGTGACCTCTACCTTGGGGTGCTTTTCCATATACTGGGCAATGGCTTCGTAGCAGGTACTGCCGGTGAGATCCAACTGCTTTAGCCCGGGATACTGCTCCAGCTGGCCGATGGTATCTTCCGTCACCACCAGCTTCAGCTGCTCTACCGGTGGTTCTGTCTCCGTGGGCGCGGTGGTGGTAGGATCCGTGGGGTTATTCTGACAACCGGTACACAGTGCCAGTACCAGCGCAATGCAAAGTATTAACCATTTTCTATCTCTCATGATTAGGCCTCCGTTATCTTTCTGCAAGAGGTTTATTTTCTTAAGCGATTGATGATCCCCAGCAGTATTAGGAGATCGTCCTCTGACAGCTGCTTCATTCCCTCCATCGCCTTTTGTATCAGCTCAGGATTCTTTTGGTTTTCCTCGAAAAACTGTTGTGGCGTGATTTCAAAATAATCACAAATCGCAAAAAATTCTTTTAGCGGTGGCAATGCTTTTCCAGACGATATACTGTATATATACCCTCTGCTATGACCTAAGTCATAACTCATCTGGTATTCCGACACACCCTTTTTCAGCCTAAGTTGTGTGATCCGTTCCCGGATAAAATCCTCATACATATGCAGCACCTCTTTACTGAGTAATGATAACAACAGCTCTTTCCAAACTAGTCGCAACATATTTGTTGTTTTTTTGATTTAATCAAATATATTTTGTCATATTATTCGCTATGTAATCCTGTTGTTGCTTTATTTCCAGAAATAAACAAAAAAACTCCCTTTGAACGACTATCGTTCAAAGGGAGTTTTGCGTTCTGTATTTACTTTCCTGCAGCCTTGCGTGCTTTCCGCATAGCGATGATGCGGTTCATTTCGTTGTAGACGATCATGTAGCCTTCGTCCACGCCCATACCGGGCTTTGCCAGGATCTGCACAGGCTGGGTAGCCATTGCGCAGTGGACACAGACCTGTGCGGAGCGGTCAGTCTCATTGCAGGTACCGCCCTGGTAAGCGCCGATGCCCTTTTCCTTGCAGTAGAGGACGGCTTCGATGGTGTTGTTGATGCCGCCCAGGTCGGGAGTCTTGATCTGCACCATGTGTCCGGCCTTGTTGTCAGCGAACAGCTTAATGTCTTCCAGCGTGTTGCACCACTCGTCGGCAACCAGCTCCACATCACAGCCACGCTCATCCAGCTCAGCAGTCAGACCGGCCAGTGCCTTCATCTGAGTGGGAACATCCACATCGCAGTCCATGGGGCCTTCGATGCGCAGCTTGAAGGGCTTGGCAATGCGGCCCAGCTCTTCAATGTAGTCAGCCATGGCCTTGTAGTTGGTGTTGCCGAAGGCAGCGCCGATGGTGCCGTAAACATCAATATGGAAAATAGGCAGATAGTTCTCGTCGGAGCGGTTAGCCAAAATACGGTCCCGGAGCCATGCGACATACTCAGCCAGCTTCTCGCCGTTTTTGCCCAGCTTCTCCTCCACATTGTTGATCAGCGCGTGGGGCAGCACCTGTGCGCCCTTAATGATCATCTTATCGGAGTTGTTGTAACGGTCATCACCGGACTGGGTGAAGATATCAATGGGAGTTTCGGAAACGGAGCAGCCGTACTCGTCAGCAACCACTTCGCACATCAGGCGGCCGGTCGCCTTGGCAACGGCATCCAGAATGGCCTGGCTCATACCGTAGCGGATCGCGGTGTGCAGGCGCTTGCCATTTACCTGAATGGCTTCCATCATGGCGCACAGACCACGGAAGTCATCGGCTTCCTTGCCAACCAGCTGGGGTTTGATGTACTGGTCGATCACAGGAATAAAGTCGCTGGCCAGGAACAGGGGATCCCGTCCGCCCGCGCCGGAATACTGAACGGCCGCGCAATCGCCGAAAGCGATCTGGCCGTCTTCCAGCACCAACATCACGGAGATGGACTCACCGGCCTGGCGGATGGAGCGGAAGCCTTCGGTAACGGGAGCGCCGACATAGAAGATGCCGTCGTGGCCTGCGCCGGCCTTGATAGCACGCTGATCGTCAAAGTAGAAGCCGGTACGGCCGGCAGAGCAGATAACATCTACGATTTTCATAGTAATTTATCTCCTTTTATTAATACTTGGGGCGGCCAACCAGGCGGCCCTTGCCGATGGCATATACATCGTCGATAACCATCTGGAAGGAGGCCTTCCGCTTTTCGGCCACGGCGCGCTCGTTGATCTTGGATGCGTGGAAGTCTACCAGCTCCTTGTCGAAGGGCAGGTGACCGGGATTCAGAATACGCACAGCACCGTCATTATCACGGCAGGGCAGCATCAGACCGGCATTGGCGCGACAAGGTGCAAAGGGAACATCCAGCACACCGGCTTCCACACCGCGGCAGACACCCACGGCGATATCGCCGTTACCCAGTTCGAAGCACTTGTCCACGATGGCACGGGTCTCACGGCGGATGATCTCCTTCTCGTCCTCCAGGTGCACATCGGCAAAGGCCTGATCGGCGAGCATGTTGACCACCTGCTTGGTGCAGCGCAGGCCCTGGGCATTGGCTTCCATTGTGGGGATGCCAACGGCCTCGTGGGGCGTCTTGACAATGACCTTGGTGGCCTTACTCAGGGCAGCGATCAGGCTGCCGGAGGAGATAACACCAAATGCCTTGGCTTCGTCAGCGGGGAAGCCGCCCATCCACTGGTGCAGAACGGTGGTAACAACCACATCGTTGTAGCCGTACTTGTGCAGGTACTCATCGGTCAGTTCTTCCAGGGTGCGGATGGCAGCGATATCCTGTACCAGATTGCCGCACTGGCCGTAGCCCACGGTGATATTCTTAACGCCCTGCTCCGCAGCCAGCAGCGCTTCGATGATCGCAGCCGCGTGGGAGATGCAGGGAGGAACCAGAGTGCCGGTCAGAGGGCCGTAGGGCTCCCGGTTGATGGAAACGCCCATTGCTTCGTACAGACCGGTGAGACGGTCAACATACTGCCAGTCCCGGATGGTGCGCTCCATGGGAATGTTCTTGCAGTAGGGCAGGTTGTAGGAGATACCGCCGCCTTCATAGCTGGTGAAACCACCGGCCAGGGCAACCTCTGCCAGCAATCTGGCATCGGGAGTACCGTGACGCACCTGCACAGGAGTGTTGACGCTCTCTACCACACGGCGGCAGCCGGCAACACCGTGGTTAACGGCGGGGAAGCCGTTGAGCATGGCGCGGCCCAGACGGATGGACTCGGAAATGCCGTTTTCCGCTTCGGCATAGCGGTTCTGACGGGTGTAGCTGTCGATGGTGGTAGGCAGCAGATCGGCCTCGCCGTTATCCTGCAGGTACTGCATCAGCTTGATATGCTCTTCAATGACGGGCACACCGGCGCGGGGCTGTACCAGTGTCTTACCTGCGTTCTTGGCATCCACCAGCTTCTGGGAGAACAGGCGGGAAGCGGGCATAGCCTTATGGTAGGCAACGGCTTCCTCCAGATTGACATCCTTACCGGTGGGCCACTGGGCCAGAACTTCCCGGCGCAGCTGGTCAAATTCCTGATCGGAAATGCGCTTATTCTGAATATCCATGGTATTCAAGCTCCTTTTTCATAATTCGAAGTGCCGCTGCCGGGTAATGGGAAGAAAGCAGGCCCATAGCGGCTAAGATATAGCTTCTGTCTACCCACACATCCGCGGTCTTGGGCCGCAGGGAGGCGGGGTGCATAGGGTCAAAGAGGGCATGGGCGGCAATTTGCTCTGTCCGCTTTGTGTGGATCAGACTGCCACCGGTGACCACGATCTGCTTGACCTTGGTCAAATTCTTTCCGGACTGCACATAGGTAAGGCCCATCATGGTGTAGGTCTCTTCCATGGTTCCTGCGTGGCGGGTTACCGCTTCGGCAATGGCAGAGGATGCCAGGGCATAATCCAGTGCTTCCAGTTCCGGGTCCCCATTGGGAACCGTATCCGTGTGGTTCTTTAAATATTCCACCAACTCTGTTACCCGGTTTTTAGGCAGACCGGACAGACGGCTGACGGTGTCCAAACCGGCGGCGTCCACGATACCCTGAATGCTGTAGCGCATACCGATATCGCCTTCCACGGTGCGCTTGGCAAAGGGTTCGGGCAGGCCCTTGTACACGGTGTTCATATGCTCGGGCATACCGTCGGCAATGGAATAGACATCCGTGGTGGCACCGCCCACATCCACAGCGATCAGATCCCCGATTCCCCGCTCTTCCTCACAGCCCTGGCTGAGCAGTTCCATTGCCTGCAGTACGGCGGAGGGGGTGGGCATCATAATATCCGAAAGCAATGCTGTGGCTTTGGAAAGTCCCTTAGCCTGTACGATCCGGTTTAAAAACAGTTCCCGGATCTGCTTCTGGGTGGCCTCGATCTGCAGTGTGCCGAATTTCGGCATCACATTGGGGCAGATGTAGGTTTCGTAATCCTTTAAAATCCGCTGACATTCTCTTGCGGCGGTACGGTTGCCGGCAATAATAACGGGAAAATCTCCCTTGAGCTGCGCCAGCATCCGGGCATTGCCCAGAATACATTCGGTGTTGCCACCGTCGGTACCGCCCACCAGCAGGAAAATATCCGGCTTCAGCGCCTTGATATCTTCCAGATCGTCCTCTGTCAGTTGGAAGGCATAAACGCCCACTACTTTTGCGCCTGCACCCAGACTGGCAAGCCGGGCCGCTTCACCGGTCAGCTCCGGTACCAGACCGCTGGTGACCATCCGCAGGCCGCCTGCTGCGGAAGAGCACGCATAGCATTCGGCAAAGTCCAGTTTTCCGGTCTTCGCTTCCAGCTGCGCAAGTGCGTCCTGCAGGCCGTCATTGATGTCGGTTTGAATGGTGGTATAAGACGCTGCCGTACCCAATATCTCTTCCGCGTCCAGGTCAACAGCCGTCAGCTTGGTATATGTAGAGCCAAAGTCAATGAGGAGAACAGCTTTCACTGCTGCTCACCATCCATGTGCAGCAGCTCCCGCAGTGCTTCAATGGTGGTCTCAGGGGCAGTTCCGGGAGGGAAGGCACGGTCAAAGCCCATGTCCTTAAAACGCTTTTCCACATCCTCGAATTTCTGCTTGCCAATGACGATGTTGCCGCCGACCACCAGGGGAATACCCTTAAGGCCCGCTTCGTCGCACTTTTCCCGCATACCGCGGCAGTCCAGCTCGCCCTGACCATAGAGGGAGGAAACCACAATGGCATCGGCATCGGACTCGATAGCGGCTGCGATGTACTCTTCCTGGGAAACCATAACGCCCAGATTCACGACCTCAAAACCGGCCTCAGTAAAGGCATGGTAGAGGATCTTATTGCCTACTGCATGGACATCCGCGCCGATAACGCCGATGACCAGCACTTTCTTTTCACGCTTTTCCATCCTTGCACCTCGCTGTATTTTGCAAAATTTTGGATTGTGCTATATCTATATAGTAAGATTGACTAGTCTTTTTGTCAAGTGTTTCCTGCGGTTTTCCGAAAAAGATTCTGACAAATTGTGCCTTTCCACAAAAAATACGGAAAACCGGGCGTGCTGATAAAACAACTCGCCCGGTTATTTTATAGATGCTTTAAAAAATAGACAAAGCAGGTTGCCGACAAAAGATCCGCGCTCCCGCCGGGGGAGAGGTTTTGCTTGATAAATGCCTTGTCCAGATCCTCTAAGATTTCCCGTGACGGGTAGGAATTTGCTTTCAGCAGCGCTTGCAGAACCGCCTGCACCTGCCCGTAAGCCGCCATGCCACCCCGCTTGATCAGATTGGTATCCCATGTGGTGGCAATGATATGCAGCAGCGCCGCGCAAAGGGCATCGTTAAAAGACAAGCCTTTCTCCACACCCGCTTCCAGCACCGGAAGCCCCACCCGGAATGCCCCCGGAAATCCGGCTTCCGCCTGGCCCCGGGCACCGGTAATGCCATACTGCTCAAAGAGTTTTTCTCCCACGGTAACAGGCTGCTCCATAAATTCATAGTCTTTTCTCACAAGGCCCTTGGAAAGTATTGCCGCCTGTCTGCTGAGAGCCGTGGGATCCTCCCATGCTTCCGGCAGCAGCATAGCCGCAGCGCCGCAGAGAATACTCAGGCTGAAGATAGCACCTTTATGGGTATTGACTCCGCCGGTGGCGTTCCACATAGTCTGTTCCGCGTCCAATCCCGCCTGCCGCAGCTTTTCAAAAACCGCCGCCGGTTCCCCGCCCTGCAGACCAATCCGGGCGCAGTTGCGGAAAAAAGGCCACAGCACAGCCGCAGATTTTAAAAACAGCAGCAAATCCATGTCGCTGTGGCTTCCGTTGTTGTTCTGATCCACCAGTCCCGGTTTGGGCGTGGCATAGACCTCGCACAGCAGGCTTTGCACCGCCAGCCGGGCGATCTCTTCGGTGATTCCGGTTTCCAAAAGCCCATCAGCTTTTTCCTGTAAGGCTTCCAAACTGTGGGCACGGCTGCGTCCGCAGGCAGCCGCCTCATTTTCACACAATAAGCACCTGCGTCTGGAATATCCCAAGCGCTCCCGATCCAGCTTCTTACCCTCGGGTGTCAGAACATCCATATCAAAGACGCGGCCTCCGGGGGTTTTGTCTTCCAGAAATACCGTTATCCGTTTCAGTACATCTGCCGGGGCATCTACACAGAAAAAGGCTTCCCAACCGGCTGCCGTGCAGCGCCGTTCAAAATGGAGAATCTTGTGCGTCTTCAGCTGCCCTTTCAGTAACCGGCATCCAAGCTGAAATCCTTTTTCAGCCAGAGGACTGCTTTTGTCCGGTCCGGGAATATTCAGTGTGAAGCAGATTAACGCAGCCGGAAACTGCGACAACAGTTCCCCTTGCCGCTGTACCCGCTGTTCCCGGGCCTCCAATATTTCAATCAGTGTGTGTTCCATAATCAATCCCAACCGGGCCGCTGCCGCCGGATATCCAGTTTTGCCATAATCTCCTCAGATTTTTTACCGACACAGCCCACCAGCAGATACCGGCGCTTGAACCGGTCATAGATAAAGTGGTGCATCAGTCGGAAATTCTCTACCTGACCGGTGCTGCTTACATGAATCCGGGGACCGCTGCACCGATGCACCTTATCACCCACACTGATATGCTGCTCATCCACATAGGTGATGGGTAAATTCTGGGCAATAACCGCCTTAACTTTGGTTTCCAGCTCCTCAATATCAAAGGAAGGCTTGGTTTCCGGGAAATAAATCGCAAAACCGTGCTTCACATCGTCATGTCCGCAGCGTTCCATGTCGAATTCATCCATATACATCTCGCACAGGTCTTCTGCAGTATGGGCCATCAGCCGGTAATGCAGGGTCTGATAAACCTCATTTTTGATTTCTTCCGGCTCCGGGCCAAAGAGTGTAGGCCGGGAAATCAGTACCTGCTCACCAACACCGATCAAAATATTGGCATTGGCACCCAGCAGCGGATAAACAAGGTCAAAATGCTCTACCACCACCCGGCGGCCCTTATCCAGTGCCTCTGCAATGGCCTCGGCCAGAACGCTCATCTGGGTAAAGCCGTTTTCAAACCGGATATCGATGTGATAGGTATGGGGGGAGAAAAAAGCGAAGCCGTTGTCCTGCTCCAGAAGCGGCAGGGGCCGCACATAAACGCCGTTGTCGTCATTGGTCAGCTCCAAGCCCGGAAACATGCCCCGGATCAGAGCGCTTTTACCGGAGCCTGCATCACCGATGACGCCAATAAGCTTATCATTGGGAGAAAGATACATCTGTGCGATCTGCTGCCCCAACGAATACATACGGTTGTGGCCCCGGGGCGCGTAATAGCTGCTGAGAATATGGGTGGGTCTGCGTTCAGCCATGGATCTTACCTCCTTGGATTAAATATCGGTAGGTGGTTTCCGGAACCAGATTCCGGATATCCTCCCCGGCATCCAACGCCTTTCGGACAGCACTGGCACTGACAGGGGTGGTGCCGTTTTCCAGCCGGGGGATCTCCACCAAAGTGGTTTTTTGTAGATTTTCTTTTAACGCCGCGTTATATTGGGCGGTCATGGGTGACAAGGGTTCGGTTCCCACATACCGGTGGGTGATGCCGAAACGGGGAACAAACCAGGTTTCAAAAATAGCAATATCCAGCGCGCAGTGTACCAGCTCCGCAGCTTCCCGATCCTTCAAAAAATAAGTAGGGAAGGTGGCACTGGAAATTAAATAGGGGCCGGTAGGCAGTACCGTCACATTGGGAAGATCTGCTGTTCCCTGCCGTACCATTTCCATCCGGTCGTGAGCCGAGAAGCGGCTTTGGTCTTCCGACAACACAAAAATGTACACATGGTCACATTCTCCGGCAGCGGTTTCGATGAGATACCGGTGGCCAAGGGTGAAGGGATTGCAGTTCATCACCGCAGCGCCAATCCTTTTCCCTTCCACAGCTGCGGGCAAAGCATCTAAAAATGCCCGGATGCCGTTTCTTTTATCCTCCATCAGCAGCACGGTATCCGTTCTGGCTACCGGATAGAAAAACAGGCTTTCAAACATCTGCCGGTTTTCCGGCTTCGTGTATAAAAACAGATGCTTATACCCCTGCGCAAAGGCACCGGCACGAAGCTGGGAAAGCACCGCGGCTGTTAAATCCTCACCCCGGTGGTCCGGATCTACCGCGATACACTTTAATAGATTCCCCTTTCGGGAACCGGTGGCAATCAGTTCTTCCTCTTCCCATACCGTTGCGATCTGCTCCGCATCCGGGTCGGGATGCAGTCCCGCTTTTATAAGCAAAGCTTCCCATTGGGCGCGGGTACCGTAACGAAGCGATGTATTTTGCCGGATTTCCATGGTTTTTCACCTCTCATTTTCTTTATTATACATGAACTTTCCCCGGATGCAAATAAAAAGATTGCAATTGTGATAAAAATTATATACAATTGTTATAGTACAATCATTGGTTGAAAGGGGTACAATGCTTTGGAAATTTTAAAAAGCGCTTCTGCCGGTACCATGGAGTCCAGCGATGTGTATGTACAGATCGAACCGGCGGCCGGTCTGGACATCCAAGTGGAATCGGTAGTTTATAACCAGTTTGGTGATGCCATTCGGGAAGTGGTAACGGAAGTCCTTAAAGAACAGGGTGTGGAAAATGCCGCTGTGCGGATCGTTGACCGGGGCGCGTTGGAATGTGTCATCCGGGCAAGAGTGGAAACCGCCGTTCTTCGTGGAAAGGGGGATGTGTGATGCGCCGCAGTATGCTGTTTTTACCGGGTAACAATCCCAATATGCTTATCAACGGCAATTGTCTGGGTGCCGACGCGGTGATCTTTGATCTGGAAGATGCCGTTGCCCCGGCAGAGAAAGATGCCTCCCGGATCTTGGTGCGCAACACCATGCGCTACATGGATTTTGGTGGCTGTGAGATGATCGTGCGGATCAATTCCGTGGATACACCCTACTGGAAAAAAGACATGGATGCCATCGTTCCTTACAAGCCGGGTATGCTGCTGCTTCCGAAAACCAGCTGCGCTGCGGACATTCAGGAAGCGGATGCTTATCTGACCGCACTGGAAGAAAAGCTGGGCATGGAACCCAACACCGTGGGCTTAATGGCACTGATCGAAACGGCTATGGGTGTGGAAAACGCCTTTTCCATTGCCACCGCTGCCAAGCGGGTTCGGGCGCTGTTTTTGGGCGCAGAGGACCTGACTGCCGACCTGCAGTGTAAGCGCACCAAGGAAGGCCGGGAAATCCAGTACGCCCGCACCCGGCTGGTGGTTGCCGCCCGGGCAGCCGGTATTGCCGTTTATGACACGCCCTTCACGGATGTCAATGACGACGAGGGCATTTTGACCGATGCCCGGTATGCCAAGGATCTCGGCTTCTCCGGCAAGGCTTCCATCTCCCCCCGGCATGTAGAAGTGATCAACAGTGTCTTCTCTCCCACTTTGAAAGAGATTGAATATGCCTACGAAGTAATGGATGCCATTGAACTGGCGAAAAAGCAGGGCAAGGGAGCCATTGCCCTCCACGGAAAAATGATCGATGCCCCCATTGTGACCCGGGCGCAGCAGACCATTGCTGCCGCCGAAGCACTGGGCATCAGAAGGGAGGAAGCATAATGCAGAAGCTGGTAAATTCCATTCGGGAGGCAGTGCAGCTTTCCGGTCTGAAAGACGGCATGACCGTTTCCTTCCACCACCATCTGCGCAACGGTGACTTCGTGCTAAATATGGTCATGGAAGCCATCGCAGAGCTGGGCATCAAGGATCTGACGGTCAACGCCAGTTCCTTGTTTGATACCCATATGCCGCTGCTGAACCACATTGAAAACCATGTGGTCACCAATATTTTGACAGACTATATGGCTTCCGGTCTGGGCAAAGAGATCAGCCGGGGTATTATGGAAAACCCCGTGCAGTTCCGCACCCACGGCGGCCGCCCCAGTGATATCGCGCTGGGCAGAACCCCCATTGATGTGGCCTTTATTGCTGCACCCACCGCTGACCCCATGGGCAACTGCTCCGGTAAGTACGGCAAATCTGCCTGCGGCAGCCTGGGTTATGCCTTTGCCGATGCTATGTACGCCAAAAAAGTGGTAGTGATTACCGATAATCTGGTTCCCTACCCTCTGGCAGACTTCTCCATTTCCGAAGAATATGTGGATTTCGTGGTCACCGTGGATGCCATCGGCAACCCCAAGGGCATCGTTTCCGGCACCACCCAGATCACCCGGGACCCCGTGGGTCTGGTGATGGCTTCCTATGCCGCAAAGGTTATTGAGAATTCCGGCCTTTTAAAGGACGGCTTCTCGTTCCAGACCGGTGCAGGCGGCGCTTCTCTGGCAGCAGCCAAATTCTTAAAGGAGATCATGCTCCGGGACAACATTAAGGGCAGCTACGGTCTGGGCGGCATCACCGGCTATATGGTGGATATGCTGGAAGCCGGCTGCTTCCAGAGCTTGATGGATGTCCAGTGCTTTGATCTGAAAGCCGTAGAGTCCATCCGCAACAATCCCAATCACCGGGAGATCACCGCGCTGCACTACGCCAGCCCCGCTGTCCGCAGCGCAGTGGTGGACAGTCTGGATGTGGTTATTCTGGGCGCTACGGAAATCGATACCGATTTCAATGTTAATGTCCATACGGACTCCAACGGCTTTATCATGGGCGGCTCCGGCGGCCACAGCGATGCCGCTGCCGGCAGTAAGCTGTGCATGATCATCGCGCCCATGTTCCGGGCAAGACTTCCCATCGTTACCGACCATGTCCACTGCATCTCCACACCGGGCAGAGATATCGATGTGCTGGTGACCCAGGGCGGCATCGCCGTCAACCCCAAGAACGGGGAGCTGATGCAGCGGCTGAAAAACGCCGGCCTGCCCATTATCGACATTCACGAGCTGAAAGAAAAGGCAGAGCGAATCACCGGCACACCCAAGCATCTTCCCAAGAGCGACCGGGCAGTTGCGCAGGTCATCTACCGGGACGGCTCTCATTTGGATACTATTTATCAAGTGCTATAAGGAGGAATACAGCTTGGATGCTGTTTTTCAAGTCAACTCCGCACTGGAAGTGCCCATTTATCAGCAGCTGATCGACCGGATCCATGCAGCGGTCAAGCTTGGCACATTGGGTGCAGGCAGTCAGCTGCCCACAGTACAGGAGCTGTCTGACCGTCTGGGGGTAGCCCGTGGTACCGTCAAGCGGGCCTACGACGAATTGGAACATGAGGGGCTTCTGGAAAAAGTCCGGGGCAGAGGTACTTTCATCTGCCAGCAGCAGAACATCGGCAGCCGAAAGGACCGGGCCATGGCCGCCATTGATGATCTGCTGGACCGGTTGGAGGAAATGGGTTTTTCCTCCAGTGAAGTGAATATATTTCTCAATCTAAAGCTGCGGCAGCGGATGGAGAAAGTCTCTCTATTGAAGGTGGCTGTGCTGGAATGTAACCCAGAAAGCCTTTCTCAAATGGCAGAGCAGCTCCGGGATGTCAGTAACATTGATGTATGTTCTTATCTGGTGGATAACGCCATGGCCTATCCCTATTCCTTGGCAGAGGATATGGATCTGATCGTCACCACCACTGCCCACGCCTCGGATCTGGCATCCGTGCTGCCCGAGAAAAACAAGCTGGTGCGTATCGCTCTGCGACCCAATCCCAGATACCTTGCCCGGATTATCAAACTGCGGCACGATACCCAGGTCGGTATTTTGAGCCACAGCGAACGCTTCGGCAAGGTGCTGCAAGATACCTGTGAGACCTACAATCATGAGATCTCCCTTGCCCCCGCGGCTCTGTTCTCCCAGATTAACGACTGGGAACACTGGTTGGAGGATAAGGATGTGGTTCTGGTTCCCAAGGACTACGAAAAATACTGCGGCGGCGGTGCCATTCATTTACAGCGGTTCGGCGAACGCAAGAAACTGATTCTGTGCAGCTATGAAATGGATGAGGGTTCTTTCCTCTATCTGGAAGAACGCATCCACCGTGCGCAGGAAGAAAAACCGATATAAATAAGGAATGCCCTGCCGGGAGGCAGGGCATTTTGTTTTACTGTTCCACTTTGAATACCGCTACACCGGGGGCATTCTGGGCAAGGCCGTAGGCTTTATAGAGAAGCTCCGCAACCTGCGCCCGGGTCAGCTGGCCGTCGGCAGTCAGCAGCAGGCCGTTTTCCTGCATCACTGCCAGGGCCGTCCCGGCAAAGGTCGTCATTTCTTCCTCCGCAGGTGCCGTGTGCTGCAGATCCAGGGCATTCTGCAGAATCACAGCCGCTTCCTCTCCTGTGATAGCCTGTTCCCCACCAAACTCAGCAGGCAGGTTCGCTACCAGACCCGACCGCAGAGCCGCCGCCAGATAGGGCTTCAGCCATTGGGGGGCGTTTTCTGCCAGTTCGGGATAGTCTGTCTGCTCTGCTATGGGAATTTCCAGCATCCGCATGACCATCGCCAGAAACTCTCCCTGATTGACCGTCTTGTCCGGCTGGAAGCACTGGGTGCCGCCTACCTGCTCTCCCACGAACAGGCCGGTGCTGCGCAGCCACTCCGCTTCGAACCGGCAATCCATACCGGCGGTATCGGTATACTGTCTGGCTTCCGTGGGTTTCAGAATCTGAACGGTCACCGTGGCCTCCCGGGAGACCTTGCCGGCGGGATCTGTTGCCGTGTAGGTGAAGGAATCCACGCCGACCTTATTTTTCTTTGGTGTATAGACAAAAGAACCGTCGTTGCGCAGCTCTACAGTACCCCTTTTCGGCTGGCGGATCACGGTATAGGTCATGGTCTGGCCTTCCGGATCCATAACCTTCAATGTGCCCTCATTGGGCAGATTTTTATAAGTTTCCAGGGCAAAGTCCTCAGCAACAGGGGGCTTATCCTCCTTACCGCGGATGGCAATGGTCATGGTCGCGGACCGCTCTACGCGGTTTTCGTAAATGGGAAGGTAGGTGACTACCGCATCCGCATCCTCCTCGGTACGCACAGGGGCAAAGGTCATCAGTGCCACCTGATCGGCTGTAAGAATATCGCCGGGCTGCAAGATCCGCTGACCCAGCAGAACCGCACCGGTTTCCCCATTGGGAAGATCTGTAATGCAGATTCCCACCAAAGGCTCTCCGCTGCTGAAGTCCTCCGGGGTAAAGCAGTACACCGCATCGCAATCCACCTCTGCCGCCATAACAGGCATACTCAGCAGGCAGATCAATGCCGCGCACAGGCAAACAAAACGCTTTCGGAACATACTATAACCTCCTATATTTCATGTCCAGCGGTAGTGTTTGCCAGAGATAAGAAAAATATTCAACTTTTGGAAAAAAGCTGCCTACCGGGGAAATTCCCGGCAGGCGCCTGTTATTTCGCTTCGTATGTAACGGTTACGCCGCTGTTTTCCAGAAAATAATTTACGACGCCTTGGGTCAATGCCTGTGCCTTTTGCAGCATGATGCCCGCATCGGCAATCCTGTCCATTTCCCATTTGTTGGACATGTAGCCGTTTTCTGCCAGAACCACGGGACAAACGGTCTGCCGGGCCACAAAGTACTGGTGCCAGGAGAGATTGCCCTGCTGGTAAACATCGTTTGCCAGATTGGTTTTCAGCATATGCTCCGCAGCATCCCGGCTGTGACCGGTGAAGTACCAGCTTTCATAGCCTGTCAATGCCTTGGCGATATCCGCGTTGTGGTGGATACACAGGCAGTAATCCGGCGCTTCTGTCAGAAGATAAGCAATCCGCTCCGTCCGGGTGGTGGTTCTGGTTTCCGCAGTACGGTTCATGATCACCGTTGCGCCGATGCTCTCCAATTCCGCTTTTACCAGATTCGCCAGTGTTAGATTTCGCTCTGATTCCTTCCATCCTTTTCCGTGGCTGTCGGAGTAATAAGCACCGGGATCTTCCCCGCCGTGACCCACATCCAGCATCACCGTGATGCCGGTCAGATCCGCGCCATAGGCGTTATCCGCTTCGGAAACCGTCACGGGGTTTAAAAACCGGAAGCAAAGCTGGTCATTTTCATTGTAATAGGCATTCCAGCCGTAGAAGGCACCCGGTGCTTTCAAGTAAAGGCGCAGGGTATAATCCGCTTCATTTTGGATGACCTCTGCCTTGCTGAACAACGGATGATCCTCTGGAATCTCAATGCTGCCGGTAAAGACCGTGGCATAACAGAAGGTGATATCCACATAGGTGGGATTGTATTCATCCAGAATGAACCGGTGCCAGTTTTCCGTACGGTACGCCTGGGGTTCTTCGTCAAAGAAGAAGGGTGCCTTCCACAGACAGTCCAGCGTCAGGAGGGTATGATGTCCCTCTATCTCCATAGCTGCTACATTGATTTCATTGTGATCGGGCAGCATGCCGTTGTAGCAATCCACCACCGGTGCCATGCCCAGGGGCTTATTGTCGTTGCGGTTATAGACACGGACACCGCAGCGCAGCAGGTAGTAGTAGCGGTTGGCGCTGCTGTTATGATAGACACCCTGGCTGCCGTAATCCACCGTGCCCTTGGGCAGATAATTCATGGTGGGGATGGATTTATCATCCACATTCTCCCCATTAAAGGTCTCCGCGTTCACATCCACAATCTCTACGATATAGCCGGAGCCTACATCCCGGTAAGGTGCCGTATCCGGTGTGACCGTTGGATCTTTGCGGATCATAGGTACCGACGCTTCACAGGTAATATTACCCGATGTATAAACCTCCGTAATGCCGTCACAGGTAACGGTATAGGTAATGGGACCCATCTCCACCGGTGCTTCATTTTTTCCCGGCGCTACGAATTGATACATGAAGTAGTCAAAGCCCTCGGGTGCGCCGGATCCCAATTGATTGACACTGGGGGAAAGTTTCTTTTCTTCCCCCCGGAAGCTGACCGTCACAACGCTTCCTTCCCTTGCAAACAACTCCGCATACACTGACGCGCCGCTGCAGCAGGTGCTGTCCGTTTCATGGGCATACCAGGCTGTGGTATATCTCCGGTGGGCGCTGTATTCTGCTTTTTCATCCAGATACGCAACCGTAACGGTGTTATCGCCCACTTCCAGCATGACTTCATGGAAAAACACACCGTTTTCATCCGGCTGTACCGGCGTTTCATTGATGTACACCGGATACCGGGGATCGGCTGTTCCCTGAAATACCAGACTTTCCGCAACGGTGATCTGCTGGGAAAGCACAGGCTGCTCTATCACCAGCGGCAGCGGCTGCGGTTCTGTGGTTTCCACCGTAGGCTCCTGCGTAGGCGCTTGTGTGGTTGGGGGAACGGTTGTAGGTTGCGTTGGCACCGGCTCGTCCATGCAGCCTGCCAGCAGCAACAGCAGGCACAGGCTGACCAGCAGTCCGCGTATCTTTTTCTCTCTTTTCACGCAAAAGCCTCCGTTTTTCTGGGGTTACAACACAGTTTACCATACTGCGGGCAAATATGCAAAGGCTTTCCTGAAAGGAATTCACAATTTATTCTATTATTTTTCCGTGACCTGTGCTATAATGGCTAAAATTGGTTTACTGTTGGCATTTTAAAGGAGATTCTTATGGGATTACTGACTAAAATTTTTGGCACCCGTTCCCAGAGGGAGATCAAGCAGATCCAGCCCCTGGTAGATAAAATTCTTTCCATGGAAAGCGAATATGCCGCCCTGTCCGAGGAAGCACTGCGGGGAAAGACTGCCCAGTTTAAGCAGCGGCTTGCACAGGGGGAAACGCTGGATGACCTGCTGCCGGAGGCATTTGCCGCCATCCGGGAAGCTGCCTGGCGGGTTCTGGGCATGAAGCCTTATCCTGTACAGCTCATCGGCGGCATTGTTCTGCACCAGGGCCGTATTGCGGAAATGAAAACCGGTGAAGGCAAAACACTGGTTGCCATTCTGCCCTGTTATCTGAACGCACTGAACGGAAAGGGCGTTCATGTGGTCACCGTAAACGACTATCTGGCCCGCCGCGACTCGGAATGGATGGGAAAAGTATACCGTTACATGGGTCTTTCCGTAGGTTTGATCGTACCGGGCATTTCCGCTGCCCAGCGCCGGGAGGCCTACGCCGCAGACATTACCTACTGCACCAACAACGAACTGGGCTTTGATTACCTCCGGGATAACATGGCGATCTACCAGTCCGAGCTGGTGCAGCGGGGACATGCCTTTGCTATCGTCGACGAGGTGGACTCCATTCTGATCGACGAAGCCAGAACCCCCTTGATTATTTCCGGCAAGGGTGAGGACTCCTCCAAGCTCTATGAAATGGCCGATGCCTTTATCGCCACACTCCGTAAACAGGTCTTTGCCAAAACCGAGGACAAAGAGGAACAGGATCACTACGATTGCGATTACTTCGTAGACGAAAAATCCAGAACCGTTTCCCTGACAGCCTCCGGCATTGCCAAGGCAGAGAAATACTTCGGCATTGAAAATCTGGCAGATCCGGAAAATGCCACATTGTCCCACCATTTGAATCAGGCCATGAAAGCCCGGGGTCTGATGAAAAAGGACATTGACTATGTCATCAAGGATGGACAGATCATTATTGTCGATGAGTTCACCGGCCGTTTGATGTATGGCCGCCGCTATAACGAAGGCCTGCACCAGGCCATTGAAGCCAAGGAGCGGGTCACCGTGGCAGGGGAAAGCAAGACCCTGGCTACCATCACCTTCCAGAACTTTTTCCGGCTGTACGGCAAGCTCTCCGGCATGACCGGCACCGCCTTGACGGAAGAGGAAGAATTTGCTGCTATTTACCAGCTGGATGTGGTGGAAATTCCCACCAACCGACCCGTTGCCCGTATCGACCACACAGATGTGGTGTATAAGACAGAAGCCGGTAAATTCCGGGCCATTGTGAACCAGGTGGCCCAGTGCCATGCCAAGGGTCAGCCGGTGCTGGTGGGTACCGTTTCCATCGAAAAGAGTGAGATTCTCAGCAAGCTGCTGAAAAAAGCCGGTATTCGCCACAATGTGCTGAATGCAAAATTCCATGAGATGGAAGCCCAGATTGTGGCACAGGCTGGTAAGTTCGGTGCCGTTACCATTGCTACCAACATGGCAGGCCGTGGTACCGATATTGTGCTGGGCGGCAACGCGGAGTTCATGGCTATGAGTGAGCTGCGCAAGCAAGACTTAGACGAAAAACTGCTGCAGGAAGCCAATTCCTACGCAGAAACCAGTGATCCGGAAATTCTGGCCGTACGGCAGCAGTATGAAACCCTTCTGGCCTCTTTTAAGCAGCAGACTGCCCAGGAAGCGGAGCAGGTTCGCGCCGCAGGTGGTCTGTACATCATCGGTACCGAGCGCCACGAATCCCGCCGTATCGACAACCAGCTTCGGGGCCGTTCCGGCCGTCAGGGCGATCCCGGTGAAAGCCGGTTCTATCTGAGTCTGCAGGATGATCTGATGCGCCTGTTCTCTTCAGACCGGGTCATGGCACTGATGGACCGTCTGGGACTGGACGAGGATACGCCCATTGACCAGAAAATTCTCTCCAACAGTGTGGAAACCGCCCAGAAGAATGTGGAAAGCCGCAATTTCCGGGCCAGAAAGAATGTTCTGGAATACGATAATGTTATGAATACCCAGCGTGAGGTCATTTATGCCCAGCGCAAGCAGGTGCTGGATGGCAGTGACCTCCGTGAAAATATGCTGCAGATGCTCCGGGGTCTGGTAGAAAGCAGCGTCAGTGAAGCGCTGGCGGAAAACGGCGGTGTTGCCACCATGGAAGCGCTGGAACCCGTACTGCGTCAGTTTAACGGTATTTTCTTCTCCGCAGATGCCTTCCGGATGCCGGAAGATCCCTCCGCAAAATCCGTTGCCGATGCCATGTACGATCTGGCACTGGCTACCTATACCCGTAAAGAAGCCGCCTATACCCCCGCCGTCATGCGGGAGCTGGAGCGAGTGGTCATGCTGCGGGTCGTGGACGAATACTGGATGGATAACATTGATGCCATGGACGATCTGAAGCAGGGTATCGGCCTGCGGGCTTATGCCCAGCACGATCCGGTGGTCGCCTACAAGCAGGAAGGCTACGAAATGTTCCAGGCCATGATCGCAGCCATCCGGGAAGAAACCATCCGCCGCCTGTTTTTGGTGCAGCTGCGTACCAATCAGGAAGTAAAGCGTCAGAAGGTGGCAAAAGAAACCTCTGCCGCCGGTACCGCTGATTCCGTTGTGAAAAAGCAGCCTGTCCGCAAGGATAAAAAGCCGGGACCCAACGATCCCTGTCCCTGCGGCAGCGGTAAGAAGTACAAAAAGTGCTGCATGCAGAAGGACAAAGCCGACGGTCTGGAAGCCTGAACTGCCGTCCTGCTTCCAAGGGTAGGCTGATTACTAAAAAATAGATTTAGGAAATTTACCAGTGCAGTAGGATGGGGGTGGTGTTACTTTCTTGTCCCCGAGCAAGAAAGGGAGCCCGCCGGGAGGCATCCCGCAACAACAAATTTGCAAAGTCCCATATCTTTTAACACGCAAT
The DNA here is from genome assembly GCA_045589055.1 of Faecousia sp. Lineage (GTDB taxonomy): Bacteria > Bacillota > Clostridia > Oscillospirales > Oscillospiraceae > Faecousia. The sequence goes on from JAZNFH010000061.1 coordinate 33,757, forward strand.
GTAAATTGAACCGTCGAATATCCAATCATCAAAATTTCGAGGTCTATATGTCTGTCATACCTGTCAAAATCGGAACAATGGAATATTTGCAGGCGGAAAATATTACGGTTCCACACTGCTTTACCACCCGTTTGGGCGGTGTCAGCACCGGTATTTTTGATTCCCTGAATCTCAGTCAGAACCGGGGAGATCCTACGGAGAATATCGTAGAAAACTTTCGGAGAATCGGCGCTGTTCTAGGATTTTCACCGGAAGATGTGGTCAACGGCCGGCAGATCCATTCCGACACCGTGGTTCGTGTCGGTGCTGAAAACCGCGGAAATCTGACCGCTGCCGGCGCTTCTCCTGTGTGTGATGCGCTGGTCACCAATGAACCGGGAATCGCCCTGTATGTTTCCACTGCCGATTGCACGCCCATTCTTCTGCACGACCCGGTAACCGGGGCTGTAGGGGCCGTTCACGCAGGCTGGCGCGGCACCATAGCCGCCATTGCTGCGAAAACCGTGGAAGCTATGGTCACAGCCTTCGGCACCGACCCAAAAAATATACAGGCCTCTATCGGTCCCAACGCAGATGTCTGCCACTTTGAAACAGATTCCGATGTTCCGGAAGCAATGCTGGAATCCTTTGGTGAAGAAGTAAAACCCTTTATCCATTCCCGTGCTGACAAGTATTATGTTAACCTAAAAGAAATTAACGCCTTGGCACTGCGGCGGGCAGGTGTGACCAACATTTCCATCAGCACCTGCTGTACCATGTGCCAGCCGGACAGGTTCTGGTCCCACCGGGTCACCCGGGGACAGCGGGGTGCCCAAGGCGGTATTATCGTATGTAAAGGAGGAACGCCATGAAGCGCTTGATCATCTTTATACTATGCCTTCTGGTATGTACCTTTTGGGGTTGTTCCTCCGAGGATGCCCCCTATACTCCCACCGGTGACGGGCTTTACTGGGACACCGATTCCACCGAAAACACCACCGCCCCGGAAGAAGGCACACCGGAACAGGAACTGGTACTGGTGTATTATCCCGATAAAACCATGAACCCCTATACCTGCACGGATTATACCAACCGGGCACTGTTTTCTCTGATCTATCAGAGTCTCTTTGTGGTAGATACCAACTACGAGGTTTCCCCCATGCTGTGCAGCAGTTACACTGTTTCTGACGATCTGCGAACCTACAATTTTTATTTTGAGAACGCCACCTTTTCCGACGGCACACCGCTGACGGTTGAAGATGTTTATGAAAGTCTGCAGGCAGCCAGAGAAAGCGCTGTTTACAAGGGAAGATTCCAGCATGTCCGGAGCCTGAAGATCAATGAATCCGGCGGTGTGGTGTTC
>JAZNFH010000062.1:0-14032 GCA_045589055.1 Faecousia sp.
TTTGCAGGCAACGGTATGCAGCACTTCGTCCCGCATTGAATCCTTTCGCTCCCGACGGCCGCTGAGCAGATCGGCAGCCAGTGCTTCCGCAGTTTCGGCAGCTTGCTCCGGCGAAAGATCCATAGGGATCTGCCGCAGAAGAATGGTGTTATCACCAAATTCTTCAATCTCGAATCCAAGCTCGTCCAGTAAGTTTCTGTTGGCAAGAAGCTCCGCACAACCCTCAGGACTTAACCGGCAGGGGATGGGGGTAAGCAGCGCTTGACTGCTGATGGCTTCTTGATTGGCCTTCAGCTTCTCGAAAAGGATCCGCTCGTGGGCGGCATGTTTATCGATCAGAAAGGCTTCTTCGCCCTGTTCTACCAAAATATAGCTGTTGTATAGCTCGCCGACCATACGCCAGGGAATTTCCTTGGGCATAGGAAGCTGTACCTGCTCCGGCTCGGGCTGAATTTCCGGCACAACAGGCGTGGTAATCGGTTTTTCCGGCAGCGGCGGCAGAGTAACAGGCGACACGACGGACTCCCGCAACGGTGAAGTCACCGGTGGGTGCATGGCTTTTACGGTGGCGGCCGCAGCTTCCGGCTTGGGTTTGGGGGCATCCTTCAAAGCAGTGGAGAAGGTCTTGAATTCCTCTGTGGTCATGGTGCGGAAGAAGCTTTCCTGCTTGGCAGGTGCAGCCTTCGGCGGCCCTGCTTTGGAAACGGAAACTGCAGCTGGTGGCTGCTTAAACTGCATTTGCGGCCGGTCCGGGGTCTTGTTCAACGCACCCAGAACGCCATAATGCACACAGTCAAAAACTGCTTTTTCATTTAAAAATTTTACTTCGGTTTTAGCCGGATGGACATTCACATCCACAGTATTGGCGGGAAGCCGCAGATGCAGTACGCATGCAGGGAATTTACCTACCATAATCTGATTGCGGTAGGCTTCCTCCAGCGCGGCAATCAGCAGCCGGGATTTTACCGGTCGATCATTCACAAAGAAAGTCTGCAAGGAACGGCTGGGACGGGAGTCGGTGGGCTTGGATACGAAACCCGTTAAGCTGTAACTTTCCCAGCGGCTTTCCACCTTGATCATATTGGCACATTCCCGTCCGTAGACACAGTAAACCGCGGCATCTAACCCACCAGTGCCGGGAGTGGAAAGCACCTGTTTGCCGTCTCGGATGAATTTGAACGCAACCTCCGGATGGGCTAACGCCTGCTGCTGAACAGCGGCAGCCACCCGACCACCCTCCACGGTATCGGACTTCATGAATTTCATCCGTGCAGGGGTATTGAAAAACAGATCCCGTATGATAATGGTGGTACCGTCGGGGCAGCCGGCTTCTGTTTCTTCGGTAATGTTACCGGCTTCCAAGTGCAGACTGGTACCGGCAATGGCACCGGGAGTTTTGGTCATCAGATCGATACGGCTGACAGAGGCAATGGCAGCCAAGGCTTCTCCCCGGAAACCCATAGTAGCAATGGCAGCCAGATCTTCGGAGGCACGAAGCTTGGAGGTGGCATGACGCAAAAAAGCTGTGCGGGCATCCTCCGGCAGCATGCCGCAGCCATTGTCTGTAACCCGTAAAAAGGTCATACCACCATCACGGATTTCAATGGTTACTTGGCTGGCACCGGCATCCACAGCATTTTCCAATAGTTCTTTTGCAACACTGGCAGGGCGCTCTACCACTTCACCGGCAGCAATTAAATTGGCCACATGGGGAGATAATTGAATAATTTTGGGCATAGGTGTTACCTCATAACAAAAATACCAATGGCGTTGATGGCAATGTGCATCAACATTGGCGGGAGAATACTACCGGATTTGGCATAGGCCCAACCCAGTGCAAGGCTGGGCGGGATATACTGGATAAAACACAGCAGCAGCGTGTACCATGGATAACCGCCAATGTAGCCGGTCACATGGATCGCGCTGAAGATGATTGTGGAAATGAAAAAAGCACTTACAGGGCTTTTTCGGTAAAAACCGGCAAACAGGACACCCCGGAACAGAAGTTCTTCCGCTACCGGAACAAAAAAGACGGTGCAAATGGCAATGGGGAGAAAATCCGCATCTGCCATAGCTGTGATGGTGGAATCGTTAATGTTGGCAAATTCCGGATCCAGCCACAAAATGAGGGAACCGACTGCCAGATTACCTGCCCAGTAGAGGAAAAAGCCTGCTGCCGCGGCAAAGAGAATCCCGGGAATCCGTTGGACTGCATCCAGCAGTGTCCGCTTTAAAAAGCCCCGGAAAATCAGTGTAGTGACAGCGAAATTCAAAATGAAAAATACGGCATTCAGCTTTCCTGCGGACAAAGGCTGGCGCAGAAGCAGATTTACCTGTCCAAATAAATAGGGCAGTACAAACAATTCCGCAACGATATAGATTCCGCCCCAGAACAGTTCCTTGCGGCTGGGACTGACAGAAAGTGTTTTTTTCATCAGTTTAACATCTTCTTGAGCTTATACAGCTCGTTCATGGCTTCAATGGGTGTCAAGGTTTCCACGGTGATGGCTTCCAAGGCTGCACATACTTGCTGGCTGCGAAGATCCAGCATGCTGATCTGATCGTCTGTCTGGGGTGCAGCAACCACAACGGTGCGGCCATCCTGACTTTCCAGTTCCTCCAGAATCTCTCTTGCCCGGTTGATAACGGCATTGGGAAGACCTGCCAGCTTGGCCACCTCCACACCGTAGCTGTCGTCGGTGGCACCGGGTACGATCTTTCGCAGGAAGATCATCTGGTCACCCCGCTTTTTCACAGCAATGTTGTAATTTTTTACATTGGGAAGCTCGTTTTCAATGGTGGAAAGCTCATGGTAATGGGTGGCAAATAGAGTCTTTGCGCCCAGCTTTTTGGGGTTGGCGGCATATTCCAGCACCGCACGGGCAATGGCCATGCCGTCGTATGTAGAGGTACCACGACCGATCTCGTCCAGAATCAACAGACTCCGGGCGGTGGCATGCTTCAAAATAGATGCCACTTCGGACATTTCTACCATGAAAGTGGATTGGCCGGAAGCCAGATCGTCACTGGCACCGATGCGGGTAAATACCCGATCCACCAGACCGATTTTCGCAGAGCGGGCAGGTACGAAGGATCCCATCTGTGCCATCAGCACGATCAGCGCCACCTGACGCATATATGTGGATTTACCTGCCATGTTGGGACCGGTAATGATGGAAACCTGGTTGTCTTGCAGACCCAGCTGGGTATCATTGGGAACAAACAGGGAGTCCTTGAGCATCTGCTCTACCACCGGATGCCGCCCATCAGAAATGGAAATCTCTCCGCCCAGTGTGATCTCCGGACGGCAGTAGCCTCTCTGGACAGCAACGGATGCCAGACTGCAAAGGGTATCGGCAGCGGCAACCGCCGCAGCCACGGCCTGTACCCGGGCGGCCTGCTGAGCCAAATGCTCCCGCAATTGGGTGAAAATCTGATACTCCAGAGCGGTGAGCCGTTCTTTGGCGGTCAGTACCTGTTCTTCCAGCTCCTTCAGCTCCGGTGTGATGTAGCGTTCGCAGTTGGCAAGGGTTTGCTTGCGGATATAGTGATCCGGCACTTGGTCAGCAAAGGATTTGGATACTTCAATATAGTATCCAAAGACCCGGTTGTAGCTGACCCGGAGAGTACGGATGCCGGTTTTTTCTTTCTCTTCTGCTTCAATGGCGAGGATCGTGCTTTTGCTGCCGTTCATCAGATCCCGGAGCCGGTCGGCTTCGGCGTTGGCACCGGGACGGATAATACCGCCCTCCCGGATGGTAATTGGGGGATCTTCAATAATGGTGTTTTCAATCAGATCCGCACAGTCGGTCAGCGGATCAATGGCCTGTTCCAGTTTGCGGAGCAGGGGTGCCTCCGTGGCAGAAAGCTGCTGCTTGACTTCCGGTAGAGCCCGAAAACCACTGGCAAGGCCCAGCAGATCCCGGCAGTTGACAGAGCCGGTGACGATCCGGGTCATAACCCGCTCAAAATCCGTCACGCCCTTTAGTGCCTGCTGCAGCTCTCCCCGGCAGATGGTGTTGCCAACCAATTCTTCCACAGCGCTGTGGCGGCGGCCGATCTCGATGGGATCCAGCAGCGGCTTTTCCAGCCAGCTGCGCAGCATCCGCCCGCCCATAGCGGTTTGGGTTTTGTCCAGTACCCAAAGAAGCGTACCGCGCTTTTCTTTGGTACGCAGGGTCTCTGTCAGCTCCAGATTCCGGCGGGCGTCAATATCCAACTCCATGAATAGTCCGGTAGTATAATATTGCAGAGCCCGGATGTGCTTCAGATCATTCTTCTGAACGAAGAGAAGCTGTTTTAAGAGGGCACCGCTGGCCATGACAGCTTCCGGAATACCCGTCAGACCCAGCTGGGCCAAAGGTAGTCCAAAGTGTTCTTCCAGAAGATTTTCGGCATCATCCAAAGTAAAGTCTGCCGGAAGACCTTCATCCACACAGCAATGGAGATGATGAAACAGCGCGTGGTCAATAACCGGAGAAACAGCGCCGCTGCCGCCGCGCATGACCTCACTGGGGGCAAAACGGCCCAACTCGGAGGCAGCGGTTTCGTCGTCGACGCAGACGGTTGCAAAGAAGGCACCGGTGGATACATCGCAGAAGGCTAGGCCATACTTGTTGTTTTCCGCGTAGAGGCAGGCCATGTAGTTATTGCGGCTTTCCTCCAGCATGCAGCTTTCGGTGACGGTACCGGGGGTGACGATTCGGGTAATATCCCGGCTTACAAGGCCCTTGGCAGTGGCAGGATCTTCCGTCTGCTCACAGATGGCGACCTTATATCCCTTGGCTACCAGACGGGCAATGTAGGCATCCACACTGTGATAGGGAACGCCGCACATAGGGGTCTGCTCCTCCTGGGGCTTGCCCCGGTCACGGGTGGTCAGTGTCAGATCCAGTTCCCGGGAGGCAAGGCGGGCATCTTCATCGAACATTTCATAGAAGTCACCAAGACGGAAAAACAGAATGCAATCCTGATTGTCTGCCTTAATAGCATTGTATTGGCGCTTCATGGGGGTCAGTTCTTGTTTTTTATCAGCCATGGTCAGCCTCCTTCTGTCCGGTAAGGCTCCAAGTGGTAGCGCCTGTGATGGTCAGATCCACAAAGCTTCCGATGAGGGAAGGCTCTCCGGAGAAGCGGACAAGCCGTCCACCCTCGGTACGGGCAGTCAGCAGATCCTTATCCTGCCCGTCTACCAGGCAACGCATGGTCTTTCCGATATAGTTCTGATGGATCTGCTCGGAAATGGAATTCTGCAGCTCACACAGCCGGTCAAATCGCTGGTTCTTTTCTGCCTTGGGGGTAGGATCCTCCATGGATGCGGCAGGGGTACCGGCTCTGGGGGAGAAGATAAAGGTAAAGAGGGAATCGTAGTGTACCTGCGAGATCAAAGAGAGGGTTTCTTCAAATTCCTCCGCAGTCTCACCGGGGAAGCCTACGATCACATCGCTGGTCAGCACCAGATCGGGCATAACGGATTTGGCGTATTGCACTTTTTCTAGATAGGTTTCCCGGTCATAGTGGCGGTTCATGGCTTTCAGTACCCGGGAAGAACCGGACTGGAAGGGAAGATGCAGCTGTTTGGCAATTTTGGGGGAAGCTGCCATGGTATCAAAGAGCTTCTTGGAAGCATCCCGGGGATGGCTGGTCATAAAGCGGATGAGGAATTCACCGGGAATGTCAGCAATGGCTTTCAGAAGATCCGCAAAGTCCATGCCGTTATCCAAGTCTTTTCCGTAGGAGTTCACATTTTGCCCCAAAAGGGTAATATCTTTGGAGCCGGCTTCAATCAATGCGCGGCACTCTGCCAGAATATCCTCCGGCTTGCGGCTGCGCTCCCGGCCACGGACATAGGGCACGATGCAGTAGGTGCAGAAATTATTACAGCCATACATAATAGAAACCCAGGATTTTAGGGTATGATCCCGCAATTGGGGAAGACCTTCTGCAATGGAGCCAGCCTCGTCTTCTACAAAATAGGTGCGCTTTCCGGTGGTCAGCACTCGGTAAAGAATTTCGGGAAACTGCCACAGGTGGTGGGTGGAAAACACGCCATCCACATGGGGATAGCTTTTTTTGACCCGCTGCACCACATGCTCCTGCCCGGCCATGCAGCCGCACAAAAAGATCTTTTGCCCCTGGTGGCGGCGTTTGGTGTGGGTCAAAGCGCCCAAATTACCGAAGACACGCTGCTCTGCATGTTCCCGGATGGCGCAGGTGTTCATGACTACAACATCGGCGCCTTCAGCGGTATCCGTCATAGCATAGCCGCTGCTGCTCAAAAGACCACGAATTCGTTCAGAGTCCGCCTCATTCTGTTGGCAGCCGTAGGTCTCTACATATGCAAGGGGGGTAATGCCCCGACTGTGCCACAGGGCATGTATTTTAGCGCAGAAGTCATACTGCTGCTGCAGCTGCTCCTGAGAAATTACAGTTGTTTTTGTATTCATTGTCAATCCTCCGAGGATACTATCTCAACAATAAATGATACCATTTTTGTGCTTGTTTTGCAAGGGTTCCTTTTTGTTTTTTGCGGTTTTGTAAACAATTGGTTCACGCCCTTGCAATTTTTTCTCTACTGTGATAAACTCGCGTTATTACTGTGCCCTGTTGGGCGGAAAGAGGAAACAATGATTTGTAACAAATGCCATGTGCAGGTAGAAGATGGGGTGGCGGTCTGCCCGGTCTGCGGCGCAGCAATAGAACCTGAAGAAATGAAGGAACAGGAAGCAATCACGCAGGAACCAGTTCTTTTTGAAGTGGAGGAAACGATTGATACTGATGCAGAAAATCTGCAAACAGTGGAGGGAGAATGCGATTCACAAGTTGAAAGTCCGACAGAAATGGAATCTGCACCTGTCAAGAAAAAACTGTGGATCAAGGTGACGGCTGTGGTCGCCTGTCTGGCATTGGTTCTGGGTTTGGCAGCAATGGTGTGGTACGGCGTCAATGGCAGCTTGACACCGAAGAGCAATGATATCAATTACAAGAAACAGTATAATGTCAGCAATAACAAAGCGAAGAGTTCTGCTGATACGGTGATTGCTACCATTGGGGACAAAAAACTGACCAATGAACAGTTCCAGGTTCTTTACTGGATGGGTGTCTATACTTTCCTGCAAGACTATGGCAGCTACTTTAGTCTGGATCTGGACCAGCCACTGTCCGAGCAGTATGTGAAGGAAGGCGGGGCAACCTGGGAGCAGTTTTTCATTCAGTCCGCACTGGAAAATTGGCACAATTACCAGAGCCTGCTGCTGTACGCGGAAAAAGAGGGGTATACTGTTTCCGATACATTGGGTCAGCAGATCGATGCGATTATCAGCGATATGGATGAGGTTGCTTTGACCTACGGTCTGGCTGACGCAGAGGCTGTGGTGCAGGCGGATATGGGTCCTGCGGCAACCGTTGCGGCTTACCGCCATTATTTGGAACTGTATTATGGCGGCATGGAATATTTTGAGAACATGTACAATCAGGTGAAACCCAGTGACGATGAGATCGTTGCCTATTACGAGGAAAATGCCGATGCCCTGAAGTCCAACTACGGTGTTGACAAGGAAAGCGGCAAGTTGATCGATGTACGCCACATTCTGGTTTGTCCCAAGGGGGGAACAAAGGATGAATACGGTCAGACTACCTACTCCCAGAAGGAATGGGATGACTGCCTTACCGAGGCGGAGGCACTGCTGAAGAAGTGGCGGGATGGGGAGGCAACAGAGGCTTCCTTTGCGGCCCTGGCCAGTGAATTCACGGAAGATCCCGGTTCCCAGAGCAGCGGCGGCTTGTATACCTATGTATATGAGGGGCAGATGGTCCCGGCCTTTAACGATTGGTGCTTCGATGAAAGCCGACAGTATGGGGACACCGGTATTGTAAAAACCAACTACGGTTACCACATTATGTACTTTGTTTACGGAGATGACGGCTGGTTCCGCCGGGCAAAGGATGCATTTGCGACAGAAGTGTGCACGGATGTCATGGAGCAAGCCATGGCGGAATTCCCCGTGGAGGTCAATTTTAAGAAAATCACTCTGGGCAGACTCAGCACTGAGGAATAAAGGTTCTATAATAAACATTGGGGCCAGGCTCATCGCCTGACCCCAACATTTATTATAGAACCAAATCAAACCGCCACCTGCATAGGTTGCTTTAAACCTGGACTCTGACTGAAGCCCAGATAAGGCTCCGGATTCAAACGGAGCATAATTTCTCCGAAGGTAATGATTCGAGCCACAGGATCCTCCTTACTGCACCGCAGCTACCAAGGCCCGGGCCGTTTCTGTGATTTTATCGTACGCACCGGCTGCGACCCGCTGACGGTTTATAAGACTGCTGCCGATCCCTGCGCCTACTGCGCCAGCGGACAGAAAAGCGGCGACATTGTTTTCATCAACCCCGCCAACAGCCAGTATATCGATATGGCTGAGGGGTGCCTTGATGGCTTTCAGGTAGCTTGTACTCAGATCGCCGGCGGGAAACAGCTTGACAAAATCAGCGCCGGCCCGATGGGCAGTCATGATCTCTGTGGGGGTAAATGCGCCGGGAATGGATACCATACCAAGCTGATTGGTACGGAAGATGACCGCTTCATAGACATCCGGGGAAATAATAAAACTGCCACCGGCTTTCGCGGTCAGTTCTACTAACTCTGGACAGGTGACAGTGCCTGCGCCGATATGCATCTTTCCGGAAAATGCCTTGGCAACAGCCCCAATTGCATTGGCGGTAGTTTGCCAGCTTTCTGGATGTTTCTGGTCATAGGTAATCTCCATAAGCCGGAAGCCCCCGTCATAAAGCGCTTGGGCAATATTGACGCAGGTATCTGCTTCGACACCCCGGACAATGGCAATCAGCTTGTTTTCAATGATGGATTTTTTTACGGTTTCTTTCATTTGGTTCACCACCCAGTGTTATAATAAACTACAAAATGTAAAAAGTATAGGGTTAATGCTGCGTAAAAGCTTGTTTTTTAGCAGGTACAACGGCATCCGTGCAGAACACTTCCTGTGTGCTACCAGTCTGCCCGGAGGGCGGGAGACAGGGGAAGTGTATGGAAGATCTCGTGGGTGATTTGCTTGTATTCCGCAAGATCGGTTGTCTTCCTAAGCCGTTTTCCCAGTTTTTCACTGCCATCAAACCGGCAAAGCAGTAAATGCCAGTTTTCTTTCAGCCGGAACATAGCATTTCTGGCGCTGCCAAATGCAATCTGGTATTCTTCGAGAAGCGTGTCCATAAAGCATTCCAAGGCATCCGTGGTAGTACCTCCAGGCGTAAGCATACCCGGGTCGCCCACCAAGCCTCTGCCGATCATCAAGGAATTTATCTGTGGGAAATCCTTTTGGAAAGCTTTGATTTGGGAAATGCTGCAAAGATTGCCGTTATAGCAGACAGGGGCCTTGCTGTGCTGCAAACAATACCGAAAAGCGTCCATATTGACACTGCCGTTGTAGAAATCCATTCGTACCCGGGGGTGTACGGTCAATTCATGGATGGGGTAATTATTCAGAATTTCCAGTATAGCCGGAAATTCATCGGGATTTTCATAACCCAGGCGGGTCTTCACAGAAATGGGCAGGGGAGCGGTAGTATAAATACCGTCCAGAAACTGCCGCAGATGGTCGAGATCCCGAAGCATTCCGGAACCTTTTCCTTTGGCAGTGACCGTGCCGGAGGGACAGCCCAAGTTTAAATTTACCTCTTGATATCCCAGATCCTGGCAGACACCTGCCGCCCAGAGAAAATCCTCTGCCACCTTTGTCAAAAGCTGCGGTACAGCTTCAAAGGGAACGGTGTCTGCTTTGGGCAGTTCTCTTGCTTCCCGGGGTGTCAGTGTCCGGTGGACAGTAGGGGAGATAAAGGGCATGTAATACCGGGTCACACCGGGAAAATGGGCATGGTGTGCTTTACGGTAGATGCTGTCGGTCAATCCCTCCATGGGGGCAAAATAGCAGTTCATAATAAACCTCATATGTACAGCCTCCCGGTGCGGGAGGCTGTTTGCATCAGATTTCCATGATAACGGGCAGGATCATGGGGTTGCGCTTTGTGGTCTTGTAAAGATAGCCGCTGATATCGGATTTAATGGCTGACTTGATGGCTGTCCAGTCCTTGATGCGCTTGCGCTGGCAGCGTTCAATGGCCTCAATGGCCACTTCCCGCAGCTCGTCCATCAGTTCTTCCGATTCCTTTACATACACAAAGCCGCGGGTAATAATATCCGGACCGGTGATGACACTGCCATCTTCCGCAGAAAGATTTACACATACCACGATCATACCGTCTTCCGCCAGATGCTTCCGGTCCCGCAGTACAACGCTGCCTACATCACCGACACCGGTGCCGTCCACCAGCACCATACCGGCAGGAACCACCTGATCACACTTGCAGGTGCGCTTGGTCAGCTCGAGAACACCGCCGATCTCACCAATGCAGATATTTTTGGGATTCATGCCCATCTGCTTTGCCAGCTTGCCGTGGATCTGCAGGTGGCGCTGTTCTCCGTGAACCGGGATAAAGAATTTGGGCCGGACCAGACCGTGAATGATCTTCAATTCTTCCTGACAGGCGTGGCCGGAAACATGGAGACCTTCGTTCTTTTCATATACTACATCCGCACCCTTGCGGTACAGCTCATTGATGATCTTGGATACTGCCTTTTCGTTGCCGGGAATAGCGGAAGCGGAAATGATGATCCGGTCACCGGCAGTGATATCCACCTGCTTGTGGGTGGAGAATGCCATCCGGTACAGGGCGGACATGTTTTCACCCTGAGAACCGGTGGAAACGATTACCACCTTGTTTTTGGGCAGGCTCTTGATGGCCCCCAGATCCACAATGGTACCCTGTCTGACCTTGAGGTAACCCAAGTCCTGCGCGACCTTCAGCATATTTTCCATGCTTCGACCGGTAACGGCAACCTTTCTTCCGTAGCGCTCTGCAGTAGCCAGCACGGCGGAAATCCGGTGCATATTGGAAGCAAAGGTTGTGACAATGATCCGCTGGTCGCAGTTTTTGAACTGCCGGTCAAGGCTTTCCGCCACCAGATGCTCGCTGGGGGTATAGCCCTGACGCTCTACATTGGTTGAGTCGGCCAGCAGCGCAAGGACACCATCGTTGCCAAGCTGACCGAATTTGGCCAAATCAATCATACCGTCGCTGGCGGTGGGATCAATCTTAAAATCGCCGGTCATGACTACGGTGCCCACAGGGGTGTGAATTGCGAAGGCAACCGCATCAGCGATCGAGTGGTTTACATGGATAAACTCTACTGTGAAACAGCCGGCTTTGACGGCTTCTCCGGGTTTGTGGGTAATCAGCTTAACCTTATCCAGAAGCTTATGCTCTTCCAGCTTCAGCTTAATCAATCCGCAGGTCATGGCTGTACCGTGGATGGGACAGTTGACCTCCCGCATGCAATAGGGAATGGATCCGATGTGATCCTCGTGTCCGTGGGTGATGAACATTCCCCGGAGCTTTTTTGCGTTGGCTGTCAGATAGGAAAAATCCGGAATCACCAGATCTACGCCGTACATATCCTCATCCGGGAAACCAACACCACAGTCGACCACAATCATATCTCTGCCGTATTCCAGGACTGTGATATTTTTGCCGATCTCATCCAGACCGCCCAGGGGAATAATTTTTAGTTTCTCTGCCAATTTGGTTCAATTCTCCTTTCAAATATGTGCTTTTTCATTAAAAAGCACCACAAACAAGCAACCGCCTGTCCTTGTCTTGGCCCTGCACCGCCGCAATAAGGAAAAACGCCTGCGAAAAATTCGATTATATGGGGTGCTGCAGCCATCAACTGCCCGGTACACCCCTTTGGCCGGGACTGTCCACCCGGCGCATAGTACACATAGTATAACACACACAGCTAAGAAAGTATACTCTTTTTTTGCGGGAAAAAATTACTTTCCTTTATTTGGCGGTCTGTATATGATATTTTTGCGTTTTTTCTGTAAAAGCGGTTGCACTGGTGGGGAGAATTTGTTATAATACTCGTTATAGTAGGCGTAGTTTGGGATATTATCTTGTCTGTGGGGAGGCTGTGAACATGAATAAAAAGCTTGGCAGACTGCTGTACAGCCATGTGTGGATCTATTTTATAATGATGCTTGGTTTCGCAGTAGCATCCTTTGTGCTGCGTCAGTATGTCTTGGCAGGTGTTGAATTGTTGCTGACTGGCGTTGCGGTGTTTATTTATGTTACCCATAAACGCAGCCGACGCTGGGAAGTACAGCAGTTTTTGACAAAGCTGACGGATCAGCAGACCGGTGTGCCCGGTGCGGAAAGTCCCTTTCCCACTGTGGTGATCCGGCTTCCGGAGGGGCGGATCCTGCATACCAACGAATCTTTCAGCAATGCCACCGATTACCGGGAGGGCATGACGGAACGGACCATTGGAGAGGTAATCCCGGGACTCCCCACGGACTGGCTTACTGCGGGAAAGACGGAGTATCCCTATGATATTACCGTGCAGCAGCGCAGATACCGGGTTTTTGGCACTACAGTCCGTGCAGATGATCCGACCAATACGCCTATGGGCGTACTCCGGCTTGTGGATCTGACAGAATTGTACCAAGTCCGGGATGAATATATCCGTTCCCGACCGGTGGTTTCCATCATTATGGTGGACAACTATGAGGAACTGACCAAGAATCTGACAGACGGTGCAATATCTGCACTGGATGCGCGGATCAATGATGCGATTACCAGGTGGACAGAGGATTACCACGGTCTGCTGCGGCGTCTGGAAAAGAACCGGTTCCTGTTTGTGTTTGAAAAGCGGGACCTTAAAAATGCCGAGGAAGATAAATTCTCCGTGCTGGAAAATATCCATCAGATTACCAACCCCAAGGGTCTGGCAGTATCCCTATCCATCGGTGTTGGTGTGGATGGTGTGGATTACGAGGAGTGCTACCGTTTTGCGGCACTGTCCATTGAAATGGCTTTGAGCCGCGGCGGTGATCAGGCGGTTATCAAGGATCGGTATAATTTCTCCTTCTTTGGCGGACGGGCAAAAGAAGCGGATCGGCGCAGCAAGGTCCGTTCCCGTGTGTCTGCAAACTCGCTGATGGAATTGATCGGCCAGAGCAGCCAGGTGTTTGTTATGGGACACCGGAACGCGGACATGGATGCGGTAGGTGCCGCCATGGGCATCTGCTGTATGTGCCGCAAAAAGGGAAAGAAAGTCAGCATTGTGCTGGATCTGCAGAACAACTCTGCAGAAAAGCTCATTGAGGAGATCCGTGCGGTTCCGGAATACGCAGATGTGTTTGTTTCTGCGGAGGAAGCACTGCTGATGTGTGACAATCACAGCATTCTGGTGGTTGTGGATACCAACCGTCCGGATCAGGTGGAAAGCAAGCATCTGCTGGAGGCAATTTCCAAGGTTTGCGTGGTGGATCATCACCGCCGTGCTGCGGATTATATCGATCCGGTTGTGGTAAACCTCCATGAACCCTACGCTTCCTCTGCGTCAGAACTGGCAACGGAACTGCTGCAGTATGCAGTGGAAAAAGCGGATGTGCTGCCTATTGAAGCAAAGTCGCTGATGGCCGGTATGTTCCTGGACACCAAGAGCTTCAATGTCCGGACCGGTGAGCGTACCTTTGAGGCAGCGGCCTATTTGCGGCAGCTAGGAGCCGATACGGTGGAAGTCAAGCGGCTTATGCAGAACGATTTCCACGACACCATTGTCAAGTATCAGATTATCAAGGCATCCCGCCTGTACCGTCAGGAGATTGCCATTGCTGCGCTGAACGCTGCCACCTCCCGGGTGCTGGCAGCCCAGGCAGCGGATGAACTGTTGAATATTGCGGGTATTACCGGCTCTTTTGTGTTGTACCCTGACGGGGATCAAGTGATTATTTCTGCCCGTTCCATCGGTAAGGCCAATGTGCAGATGATTCTGGAGCCTATGGGCGGCGGCGGAAATGCGGCAACAGCCGGTGCGCAAATTAAAAATACAACGGTCAAGGAAGTGCTGGACAATCTGGTGGCTTCCATTGACAGGTTCTATGAAGAATAA
>JAZNFH010000063.1:0-6381 GCA_045589055.1 Faecousia sp.
CCGGATGCTGTTTTCCGGTGAGGATGCCTTCAAGAGCGTGGAGGTGCTGTCCGGCGGCGAGAAGGTACGCTGCATGCTCTCCAAAATGATGCTCTCGGGCGCAAATGTGGTACTGCTGGACCAGCCTACCAACCATTTGGACATGGAGTCCATTCAGGCAGTGAACAAGGGCTTGGAGGCATTTACCGGCGTGGTGCTCCTGGCTTCCCATGACCATGAAATGCTGACCTCTACCTGTAACCGGGTGATCGCCTTCCAGCCTGACGGCACCATCGTGGACCGCTACGGCACCTATGATGAGTACTTGTACTGGATGAGCCAGCAGAAGGAGAAGAATAGATGAAAAAGATACTTGATCTGATTACCGAAAAAATGCAGCGGGCGTTTTCAGATGCCGGGTACGATGCGTCCTTTGGCCGGGTGACGGTCTCCAACCGCCCCGATCTGTGTGAGTACCAGTGCAACGGCGCGCTGTCCGCTGCCAAGCAGTATAAATGCGCCCCCATCGCCATTGCCAATGCCGTGGCGGAGAAGCTGGATGCTGCCGATTTTACTATGATCCAGGCAGTCATGCCCGGTTTTATCAATCTGAAGCTGTCCGACAGCTTCCTGCAAAAGTACCTGGAGGAAATGCGCGCCGCTCCCGATTTTGGCGTGGAGAAGATCGGTGCCGGCAAGACGATCGTGGTGGACTACGGCGGCGCCAATGTGGCAAAGCCGCTGCATATCGGTCACCTGCGTCCTGCCATCATTGGCGAGGCGCTGAAGCGGCTGCATAAGTTTATGGGCTACAACACCATCGGCGATATTCACTTGGGTGACTGGGGTCTGCAGATGGGTCTGATCATTGCGGAACTGCGGGAGCGGCAGCCGGAGCTGTGCTATTTTGATCCCGATTATACCGGCGAGTACCCTGCCCAGTCTCCCTTTACCCTGTCCGAGTTGGAGGAGATCTATCCAACCGCATCTTCCAAAAAATCTGATCCAGTATTCGCGGAAAAAGCCCATACCGCGACCTATGAGCTGCAGCAGGGCCGCCGGGGCTACCGGGCAATCTGGGATCATATTATGGGCGTCAGCCTGCCCGACCTGCACAGGATCTATGATCTTTTAGATGTGCATTACGAGAAGTGGTTAGGAGAGAGTGATGCCGATCCCTACATCCCTGCCATGATCGAAGATCTGAAGGCAAAGGGCCACGCAGTGGAGTCCAACGGCGCGCTGGTGTTCCCGGTTGCGGAGGAGGGGGACAAGAAGGAGATTCCTCCCTGCATTCTGGTCAAGTCTGACGGCTCTGCGATCTATGCTACAACGGATCTTGCCACCATGGTCCAGCGTATGCAGGACTGGAATCCGGACAAGATGCTCTATGTGACCGACAAGCGGCAGAATCTGCACTTCGAGCAGATTTTCCGGGCTGCCAAGAAGGGCGGTATCGTGAATGTGGAAACGGAACTGGAGCACGTAGGCCACGGCACCATGAACGGCAAGGACGGCAAGCCCTTCAAGACCCGTGACGGCGGTGTGCTCCGTCTGGAAACACTGATTTCCGATATGACCGATTTTGTCCGTGCCAAGGTTGTGGAGAACAAGATCGTGGACGAGTCCGAGGTGGAAGATACCACCGCAAAGATCGCTTTGGCGGCGCTGAAATACGGCGACCTGTCCAACCAGCCCACCAAGGACTATAATTTTGACTTAGAGCGCTTTGCGGCCTTTGAGGGCAATACCGGCCCGTATATCCTCTATACCATCGTGCGCATCAAGTCCATTTTGGCCCGGTACGGCGCTTGGGAGCGTCTTCCCATTCAGGCACCTGCTAACCCCTATGCCAAGGATCTGATGATCGCCATTACTAAGTTCGGCCCCACACTGGAGACCGCACTGAAGTCCTCTGCCCCCAATCTGATCTGCGCCTATATCTACGAGCTGGCAGGTTGTGTCAACAAGTTCTACCACGAGACCCGGATTCTCACCGAGGAGGATAAGAACTTGCAGGCAGGCTATATCTCCCTGATTGCCCTGGCCAAGAATATTCTAGAGACCTGCATCGGCATTCTGGGCTTCTCTGCCCCTGAAAAGATGTAATTTTTTGCCGCTTCCGGGAGGAAGCGGCAAAACTCCATGGCGGAGAATAGGAAAACAAAAACAGCTGCTCAGCTTGGCTTTGTCGGCATTCTGTCACCTTAGACACTGATTCTGGTTTTGTGGTGCTCCAACGCCTTCGGTCAGAGCATGCTCCGGAGCGCCTTGCTAAAAAAGAAGAACCCTAAATTTTCAGCGGGGGTCAAGCAATCGGCTTGACCCCCGCTGTTTTATATTAGATTTCACTGCAGCGCTTGTACAGTGCAATCACCGCATCGGCAACCTTATCACCGGCAGCAGGTTCCAATCCGCTGGTAGGTGCCAATTTCGCTTCATAAACACCCGGCACCATGCAATCCGGTGTGGGTACATAGCCGCAGTAGTCATTGGCAAAGGCAGAGACAAATGCCGTGCCTGCGCAAGCTGCCTTCATCTTTTTGCCAAACTGCACAAATATCTGGCAGGGAGTGCCAAACACATAGCAGCAGCCGATCCGGAGGACCTGCAGATGCACCTTCCGCACCGTACGCTTGTCTGCCTGAATCTGGAAAGCCTGCAATGCAAAGAAGAAGTCCTGATATCCCGCAGTGGCAGAGGGATCATAATTGACCAGATCATCACCGCAGCGGTCATATACTTCCTTTGCCTTCATCAACTGCTCTATGCTGGGTTTCCGGAATCGCACATCGATGTCTTCGCACTTGGCGCACAGGGTTTCATCCGGCATGGGCTTGGCTTCCGTAATCGCATCCGATACCTTGATTGCCAAGGCCTGTCCCACATCCCGGTAACCGATCTTCCGTCCGCCAAACACATCCACATGATTGATATTGCCGCAGGCACCGTTAACAAAGACGCTGACAAATTGACTGCCATAAATTTTCTTTAGCTGGATGCTCAGTTCGGAAATGTAGTCACCGCTGATCCGCAGATCCGCAACGATGGCCGGGTGATTGGCATAGTTGATCAGCGCACCGGTATAAATGCCGTTTACCCGTGCTGCCAGAACCGTAACCTCCGGATCCACTGTGGTAGTGGGTTCCAAAACATCCGGATTCTTTTTGCCCGGGTTGGTCTTTAACGAACCGTCTTTCATCCGGTATACGCGGATAAAGGAGAATCCCTCCAAAACTTCTTTGCCCAGAAGCATTTCCGCATCCCCTGCCCGCTGATAGGCAGTTACAATACTGTCGGCAGCCTTTTCCACCAGCATATCGATGTAGCGCTCGCCGCGCACCACTTGCTCGCCCCAGTTTAGCGTGGGTCCGCCGCCATGGCAGTGGGTCGCCATAACCATGATCTGCTCCGGCTGCATAGGAATCATAGAGCAGACACGCTCCCGAATCCGCTGAGTGATATCCAGCGTAATACCGCAGGTGTCTACAGAAGCCACCGCAAGACTATACTCCCCAGCACGCACCACCATAGAACGGACATATAAAGGATCCAAGATCTCATTGGCATATCTGGCATTAAAAGATCCGGGGATGATGCTTCCCAGTGGCGGGGTAATATCCAGTTCAAAAAAACCGCACTTCATCGTTTTTCCTCACTTTCTTTTTGGTGAACAATTCAATTTCCATTATCTGGCTGTTTCAGTTTAACACAAATCAGCTACCAATGCAACCGTTATCTACCCTCCAGCGCCAGGGCATTCTGGGTTTTATAGAGATTGGCATAGATACCGTCAGTATTTACGAGATCCTCATGGCTGCCGGCTTCCATGATGACGCCGTCGGCAATAGAAATAATCCGGCTGGCATTGCGGATGGTGGACAGCCGGTGGGCAATGATCAAGGTGGTACGGCCTTTCGCCAGTGCGTCAAAAGCACGCTGGATCTTGGCTTCCGTCACGGAGTCCAGTGCGGAAGTGGCTTCATCCAGAATGAGAATCGGCGGATTCTTCAAGAAGATCCGTGCAATGGCCACGCGTTGCTTCTGTCCGCCGGAAAGCAGAGCACCCCGCTCTCCCACATAGGTGTCAAAGCCCTTGGGCATTGACAGAATGTCTTCCAGGATTTCCGCCTTGCGGGCCGCTTCCACCACCTCTTCCTTGGTGGCACCGGGTTTTCCGTAGCGGATATTTTCGAAAATCGTATCTGCAAAGAGGAATACATCCTGCTGCACGATGCCGATGCTCTCATGGATGGACTTTTGGGTCACATCCCGGACATCCAATCCATCGATGGAGATGGTTCCGCTGGAAACATCGTAAAACCGGGGGATCAACTGACACAGGGTACTCTTACCGCCGCCGGAGGGTCCCACGATAGCCACGGTTTCGCCCGGCTGAATATGTAGAGAAACATTGTGCAGTACATCCAGATCCCCGTCATAGGCGAAGGAAACCTCTTCCACCTTGATTTCGCCCTTCACATCCTTCAGCTGCACCGCACCGGGCTTATCCTGAATGGTAGGCTCGGTACGCATAATATTTACGAAGCGGTTCAGACCCGCAAAGCCGTTGGCGAACATTTCAGAGAAGCCGGACAGCTTCCGCATGGGGCCAACGAAGGAAGCAATGTACAGCGTAAAGGTCAGCAGATCCCGGTAGTCCATCTCATTGCGCATCACAAAGAAACCGCCGACACCAATGACTGCCACATTCAAGCTGCACAGGAAAAACTCTACGGAGCTGTGGAATCTGCCCATAGCCTTATGGAAGCCCCGACCGGAGTTTTTGAATTGTTCATTGGCAGCATCAAACCGGGCATTTTCTACTGCTTCATTTGCAAAAGCCTTTGCGGTGCGAATACCGGACAAGCTGCTTTCGATTTCCGTATTGATATGAGCAGTCTTCTGCTTCCGAAGGGCAGATGCCTTTCCCATGCCCCGGCGCATAGTCATGACCACCACCAGAAATACCGGAATCATCAGTGCTACTACAACTGCCAGTTCCCATCGAATGGAGATCATTACGATCAGCGCACCGATGATTGTCAAAATAGAAGTGACCAAGTCCTCAGGGCCGTGGTGCGCCAGCTCCGTCAATTCAAAAAGATCGGAAGTCAGACGACTCATCAAAGTACCTGTGCGGTTACGGTCATAAAAATCAAAGCTCAGCTCCTGCATATGCCGGCACAGATCCCGCCGGATATCCGCTTCTACCCGGATACCAAAAGTATGTCCATAGTAAGCCACGATGTAGTTTAGAATCGAGCGCAGTACATAGCACACGATCACCACACCCATTACGAAGAAAAAGGTCTTATACATCTGATTGGGCAGCATATCATAAAGGGCACTGCGGGTCACCAGTGGGAACATTAAATCAATGGCTGCAATGGCCAGCGCGCAAAGCATGTCAATGGCAAAGAGGCCCTTGTGATTCTTAAAATAGCTGAGAAAAATCATCAAAGGCCGTTTCTTCTGGAATTCTTTCGTCGTCATGGTAATTCCTCCTGTTTCTACCATCCATTATACGCACATTTTCAAATGTTGCAAGCGCAACCTACAGTTTTATATGGACTTTTCCGGTTTTTTTGTTATACTGGAGTGGTTAGGAGCTGACGACATGGAGATTTTGTATTCGGATAAAGCGATAGCTGTCTGCGTAAAACCGGTAGGATTGGATTCCGAGCAGGAAGTGCCACAAGCACTTCAGGAAGCCTTGGGCGGCGAGATTTTCCCACTGCACCGGTTGGATAAAAATGTGGGCGGCGTGATGGTCTACGCCCGGACAAAGGCTGCCGCTGCCCAGTTTTCCCGAATGATTCAGGAGGGCGCACTGGTAAAGGAATATGTTGCCATGGTTCACGGTACACCACCGGAGTCCGGGGACTGGAAGGATCTTCTTTGGAAGGACAGTCAAAAGAACAAGGTATTTGTAGTGAAGCGGGAACGAAAGGGCGTAAAAGCTGCCCGGTTGGAATACACCCGACTCACTGATGCAGATCCCGCTCTGGTTCGCATCCGGCTGCACACCGGAAGAAGCCACCAGATTCGGGTGCAGTTTTCCTCCCGGGGATTTCCGCTGGTGGGCGATCACAAGTACGGCTCCCGGGATGAAGCCACGGCACCGATGCTGTTTTCCTGCTGTCTTTCCTTTCTCTACAACGGTAAGGAAATCCGTTTTGAAAAACTCCCTTTCTGGGCTGAACAATAGAAGACCGCTGCCACACTGTGTATGGCAGCGGTCTTCTATTGTTTTCAAAAATAAATGATCGTTTAGCGGTGCAGTCGCCTAAAACGCATGTCATTCTGAGCGGAGCGTAGCGGAGTCGAAGAATCCGTTCTCCTATAAGAAAATCTTTGTAATTGCAGGGTTTTGAGGATGCGGATCCTTCGACGCGCTTC
>JAZNFH010000064.1:0-36454 GCA_045589055.1 Faecousia sp.
TTACAGAGCATTATGGCGTCAATGGAGTGGGTAAAGTGCGAATTAGAAGACGTGATGTTTGAAGAGGAATATTGCCGCGATAATATCCCTGAGAATTTACAAGGGTCTGAACGATATACGAAAGCCGAGGAAGCCTGCGAAGCTCTTTCTAATGCTCTCAACTACTTAGAAGATGCAATAGCAAGTATTGAAGAAGCGGCTGCATAACAAGGCTCTTGCATACAACACCAAACTATATTACCTAACTGCCCGCATGGATAGTTTAGGAGAAAGGAGAGCGCATGAGTAAATATAGCAGACAGCAGATGCACCTCGAAGAAATGCGGGAAACCCTGGCTGACCTGGAAGTTGCAGAAGAGTCCTTCCGTGATGCCCCCGTTGAAATTGGTTCCCGAGCTGCCGCAGGATACGCAGTTCTCACCGAAGCAATGAGCTACTTCTATGATGCCATTGACCGCGCTGAGGCAGAATACCGGTGAACACCGCAAATGTGCCCTATGCGGAATCGTGTGGGGCACACTACATCCCATGGTAATTCGTAACTTAAGTGTTAAAACAGCGCGAATTTGCTTGAGTTACGGAAAAGTCCATGTTATACTATATATACGATGAGCGCTGTATATCAGCAAACACTCCCTCGCATCCCATTTTGAACAATTTTGCGCAGCCTCATCGATTTTTCGGTGGGGCTGCCTTTTTTATGCCCAAGGCCCACCGGAATTTACCGGATACCCCCTATATCCCTCTGATTTTTTCTTGCATAATACAAGTGTGCATATTGTGGTTTCGCTATTTTCACCGGTGAAATTACCGTCATTCAGTGTACTTTTCGCTGTTTTACGCAGAAAATAACCCCAAACTTATGTCGGATCATACTTATGTCTGAACCTACTTAAGCTTGGAGCCGCATATGACTTGTGCACGAAAATTTTTTTGAAAAAACAGGGGGGCGTACCCCCGGGGGGCACTGAGCCGATTTGTTCTGCAGAGGATATTTCGGTTTGTTCATTGATACTGATTACCTGCTGTTTGCGACATTCCTTGTGACAAGCGAAGATGCGAAAGCGTACATGTACAGCTTGAGCAGTAAACGCAGAGTTCACAAATGGAAGGACATTCGGGTAAACCTTTATATCTAAACAGAATCCCGCTTACCTTAACCGGTAAGCGGGATTTTTGCGCTTTGCACTCATTTGCGGATAACCTTCCCGATGTATAAATATCGACATGCGTGCAAGCGCCCTATGACGAATACTTGATGGGTTTCTCTCTTCTGATTACAACTATCACATAAGAATCTGCGATGCGACTAGAAATTAATGGAAGCACTTGGATGGGATCTTCCGCTGGAGAAATAGAAGCATACTATGCTTTTTCAGTGGAAGTTCTTGTATAGTTGGGTGTATAGGGATGGCAGTGAAAAACACCAATGAGTTGGAGCAATCCTGATATTGTCTATGCATATGCGGGTGGACAAAATGCTGTAACCTCTGACTACCGCTAATGCACCTGGGTTACGGGCCTATCTGCAATAATCTGGGAATTCCAATCGTTCACTTGTATAGAGTGGTTAGCATGACTAAAGTATCCGAGGAAGATAAAGACATCATTGTGAGCAAAGTAATTAAGAAAGAAGGATCCGACATTCAGAAAAACCTAGCACGGAATAAAGAAACAGGGCAAAATCATTGTAGGCGGCATGATTTTTTGCGAAATTATGCGGATATCAGGTTGACAGATATCGACATTTTCTGATACCATTAGAAAAAATATGCGGAGGAAAATATGAGAATTTTTCTGAGTTCGACGTACATAGATTTGAAAGAAATTCGAAAAGTAGCAATTAACCATCTGGAAGGAATCGTTGGTCATGTCAAAGATGCAACTGGCACCGTGGTCGCAATGGAATTCTTTAATGCCACTGAACGATACTGCAAAGAAGAATGCCTGCATGAATTAAGCACCTGTGATTTGGTGATCGGCATTTACGGTGATCGTTACGGAACGCCCGCAGAGGATGGTCGTTCCATGACAGAAACAGAGGTTGACTATGCTGTCGAGCACGGCATTCCTATCTTGGCATTTGTAAAACGTGAAGATGATCGCGACGATAAGCAGAAACTGTTTATTACCGGAAAGGTACACGGCAGTAATAAATCCTGTGCTAATTTTGATGGAGAAACAGATTTTGCTGACAGACTGAACGAATCCTTAAAGGCATATTTGGGGGAATATGACGGTTACGCAATCGATTCTTTGTGGGATCAGGTTGCTACTTTGAAAGAAACTGTGCAGGAAAAGATCGCAAATGATGTACCTGGTTATGAGTTTCTGATGCTCCCTTATACCTCTGGTGAGGAAGATTTGGCGCTTGAGAATATTCTTTCTTTTGCGAATCATCTAAAGGGATTTGTTCCTGACTTAGGAACAGAAAACAATGCCGTGCACTCGTACGCATATATGGCAGCGCATTATCCGAATGAATTGACAACTATTCACGAAAGAGAACTCTGCCAAAATGTTTCAGCCTGTTCTGCGGAAATCCTCCGAAACTGGGAATGGATACATCTTGGCATAAACAACCATACAACAGCTATTATCCTTGCAGCTACATATTTGAAACTGAAAAGAATGCAGCAGAGACTACTCAATGAGCCGTGGACTGAGAAGCTACGTCAGGAAGTCATTCGTGTCCGTAAGGAGTATATAGATACAATCCTCAAATCTCATTACATAGATTAAATCAATTAAACTGAAGTGGCAGCCTCCCGGATTTTTTCTGCGGCTGCCACTTCGGTTATTATAGCACCATTGCTCATAACGGGCTTGACTTAAACTGACAAAATACCGGCAGAAACACACATATTCCTCCGTAGATTGGTCATTTCACGTAGCTTTTAGTAAAATGACAGCAGAAAAACAAAAGGAGGAAACAATTATGAAATCTACATATGAAACTATGGGCGGTAAATACCAACAGAACGGTGACTATTTGCTACCAAACCTTGAAGTACCGGAACATCCAAAAGTAGGGGTTTGGGGTGAACACCGGCGTAAGTATCTGCGTGAGCATCAAAAAGCGCGTTTCACTGCAATGATGCTTAGCAACACACTGAATGCCCACCTTGAAGGAGTGGATCACACTGCCACGGAGATGTATGATCGATTAGCAGCACAGATGGCAGAGCAGGAAGGTATCACAGAACAGCTAAAGACAACTAATCAGATAGAATGGGTGCAGCGAATGAACAATATACGTAACCGTGCCGCTGAAATTGTGAGAAAGGAGTTGATATATGTATGAGGCAACAGAAAAGAATACTTGTGCTCAGGATGTCAGAATACCGGCTGATGCTTTACGGATTAATCCACTTTCGGAATAAACTGATCCAACAGGGTAGATACCCAGATGCTATTAACGAATTGATAATTAGACTCCAATAGCCAAGAATGTATGTTTCTACTACAAAAATGAAATGAACGTAAAAATGGCCCACCTGCTCCTAGAGCGGGTGGGCTTTAACCCTTGTGTGAAATCAGCAGGTCTCAAGAAGATTACAGCGGCTACAATTAAAATCGCAAGATGTATTGCATTCCGCAGGGTGAAGTAAATATTCGATTTTCTCCTTAGAACGACGATCTATATTTGGCGTCAGTTCCAAATAAGTAGTAAGATGATAATTTGCTAATTTGTGGTTTCCCATGTGGTTATAGAGGATTCCTAAGGCCAAACGAAGTGCATGCTTTTCAGGTTCGCGCTCGTAGACAATCTCGATATAGTCTGCCAATTCAACTACATTCTCAGTAAACGCAGAGAACGCCTTATTATATTTGGAAATCACACGACCCGGTGTGCTGCCTGAATATGCGCAAAGAAAAGCATCGCTGTACATCCAGTCAAGGTTCTGGCTTGACAGCTTACATTTTTCAATGCACTTCTTTGCGGATGCCCCATCCCCATACAGCATTACCAAAACATATGCTTTAAGTAAATTGTATGGGTAAGTATCGAGACGGATTCGATTAGCTTGTTCCAAGTGAAAATCAACTTCATTGAGATGCTCCATAGAATGATCCTGTTGGAAACTCTTAAGATATCCTGCGGCCAGTTGTATATGCGCGGAGAAGAGTCTATCGTCCACAAGTTGTGTCAAAGTCTCTACATCAAAGCAAGCACCATCATTCTGCACTACGGTTTTGCGAGCTTGTTTAAGTAAATCAAGGGCATTACTTCCGTTGCCGGCAAGCAGCAGGACAAAACCTATAATATACTGGCAAACAAAGACAAGGGCGTTAGTGGAGAAATCAAAGACATCAATAGTCTGCTTCTTTTCAAAATAACGATTCCTGAGCGGTGCGCCCAACTGACCCATATCGTATGCTAAAGCACGCTCAGCAGTTTCGTGAATTTCTGGATGCCGTACACCATAGTCAATCTTCAAAGAAAAATTCTCAGAATTGTCAACACTATCTGCTGTATAGCGGACATTGACCAAAATAACACATCCGGTTCTTTGCAATAGGCGCAGACAATCATCCTTTAAATTTAGGTCATACTTGGCTACATCCTTTTTTGATATGCATAATGCTTGAAATCGAATGTTGGAGTTGAAAGGCAGGGATGCAGAAAAATTGTCTACTAACTTGCTTTCAGCTGCAGAAAACAGTTTGTCGCTTTCTGCATCAATGCAAAATAATACAGCAAGACGATCCCTTTTTGCTTTTGGCAGCCGGTCAAAAATAAGACATGTCACGGTATAGACTATAAAGGTAAGAATAAAGAAACCTGTAACGGACCAGAAAATCGCATTGCTAAGCGTTTCACTCTTATTAACAAGGAAGGTCAGAAAACTCGTAGCAAGCAAGAAAAGAGCGATTGGTATGCTCTTCCGCTTCAGCCAAGTCTTCTTTAATAAATCTGTGAAAAAATCTCTCATATTGCCCTCAGTTTATACAGTTTTCTTGATTATACCGCAATTTCCTTGTTCCTGCAAGGGGTTTCCGTACATAAGAAATTCCGAAAGCCGGAATAATGGTTTTCGGAATTCTTCATTTATTAGGTGAGTGTCTATCCGGTGATGTGAATTCCTGTAGTCAAAAACTAAAGGTATGTCACATGTGGATTGTTGTTTCGTGTTTCAATAATTGTTGTTTGTGGTGCTTTTGTGGACAACTGCAGATAGAACAATATAATGTATTTGTCAAACCGTCTGCAGAGTATAGAGCCATTGATGCAGAATGCAAAAGAAGAATAATCTTGTGAGATAATGAAAAGAGTATTAGGAGGAACAGCAATGAAACGATTCAAAAACCACTTTTTGTCATGGTGTGCAGCAACCCTATTTTTGACAGTCGTTCTGTCTGCTTGTGCCCCAAATCCAACACAAGAAATTGTAATCAATAAAAACGACGGATCTTTTGACATTGGTGTGCTCCAAACAGATCCAGGTAAGGCTGGCGACGCAACAAATGCGCTAGATGAAACTGCTGCAACAGATGTAACGGATACCACAGTGCCTACAGAAGCTGCTGTCTATAAAGCCATTCAGCATATGGAACCCTTTACTAGTACAGACAAAAGTGTAGAATTCGCATTCAATATTGATCAATCTATCATCGACCAGACATATCCGGTTGTAGAAGTATGCCCTCATATGTTTACCGGCGACGATGCGCAGACCATTGCGAATGCATTGTTTGGAAATCTGACATTCTATGAGGCTGCACCAACCTTAGGCGAAATCAAGGACATCTTTTCAAAAGCAGAAATGAGATCAGCCATACAGAGGTGGAGTACCTACACAAACAAGGAAGCACTGATAAAACTGATTCCGAAGCTGGCAGATCGAAGCGCCCTTATGGATATGTATCTTCAGCGGATAAAAGGTGATGTCGCTGACTTTAGTCTGTTATTGGAGGAAATCCCGGAGGAAAATATTCATCCAGAGACCAAATGGGAATTTCAGCCTGAGTGGAGATACATGTATACGGAGGAACAGGTCCCCGCTGACCGGCGAAATAGTAAAGGAAATAATCAGCAAATATGCGTAACCACTACAGTGGGTGATATTCCATATCGCTTGAACTTTACTACTAATAATGGTAGTGCGTATAAATTGAATACAATTTTCGCGTACCCTGGTACGGTCTATTCACCAATGGGGGTTGATAATGATATTTTTATTGCCCAGTTATGCAGAACAAAGGAACCCACTGAGACACAAATAGAAAATGTCAAAAAGAAGGCTGTCGAAACGCTTAACAGCATGGGTATTGGGTTGTGGGAAGTCGCCAATTATTCTTTGAACAAATCCAACGAAGAAGGTTCTGCATCGTATGTGATTACGATAAACGCAGTGCCAGTTTTTGAAGGTGTGGCTGCAATGTATCGAACCCAGTTGGACAACCTTTCTGAAAACTTTTCTGCCAGTTACTACTTAACTGAGGCATTTTTGCAATTCTCAGCAAACGGCGACCTTGTTAATCTCCGGCTCAGTTCTCCCGTGGATATTGTAAATGTAGTTAATAAAAATGTAGCGATAATGGACATCAACGAATTGCTTGAAAGAACAAAGAATCATTTGTCGCTTAGTGATAAGAATGCATATGGTCTCAGCGGACAACTGCTGCAAGATTATCAGAAGAGCGCAGGGGAAGATTTTATATGTAAAATTGAATTGAGCAAATTGGACTTCGGCTTGATCCGAGTGAAAGTTGCTGGCAGTAAAGAAAACTACTATTATATACCCGGAATGATCGTTTATGGTTCTGTTGATTACTGTGGCAAGGACAGTGGGGAAATTTATGTCTCAAGTGGAAGATCTTTAGGAGCTGAACGTGTCATCCCCTTAGTTGCGTTGAATGCAATAGACGGGTCAATTATTGATTTGAATAATGGGTGAGTATATGCGCAATGACTGGGTCTAACGCACCCTGTCATTGGCGCATGCTTACGGATAGATTGAAGTTCGGTAGTTTGAGCGAAGATGTAGTTGTGGGGTATAGCTTGAATGAAAGTAGGTGGTAAAGATGAAAAATGTACTATTATCCAATCTGCAGCAAGTATCCTGGATCCGGGCAATAGTTGGTGTTCTTGTGATGATTGTGGTGCTCGTCTTTGCCTCTACTGATTCTCTAATCCAGATGTACCGAGAACAACAGATAGTGAATTACGGTTATCACACAAATTTAATACTTGCTGCACTTGAGTCGGATGCAACACTCTCGTTTTTACCTATTGTAGCAGTGCTACCTTTTTCTGCTGTGTATATAGACGATGTAAAAAGCAAATTTGCTCGTTTTTTCCTAGTCCGCACTAACTATACTTCATACATAGTCAGTCGTGTTTTGGTTTGCTTTTTCAGTGGAGGAATTGTAATCGTTTCCGGTACACTGTTGACTTGGATTCTGTTTGCTATTCTCTTGCCTATGAAGGAAATAGCAGAAGGCTCTGCAGAATCAACCAATCTTCTTCTAATAAACTGCCTGTTATTACTTTTGAATGGTGGCCTTTGGGCGGTTATGGGCATGTCAATGAGTACTTTAATGGAAAGTAAGTACATTTCCTATGCAACCCCATTTGTGTTTTACTATTTGCTTGTGATCCTCTACGAGAGGTACTTTCCGAGGCTGTTCATTATCTATCCGAAAATGTGGACAAACCCAAACGTATGGCCCTTTGGGTGCTTGGGTGCTGTCTGCTTTCTGATGGAAATAACGCTGCTCTTTGCATTGCTGTTTGCTTTCCGCGCTGAAAGGAGGTTGCGGCAGCTATGAAGAAAATTAGGCAAGCCTTTTCTATAGCTGGTTATAACTTCCGGCTTTGGCGTGGAAATCCGCGAATTATAGTTACATTCGCTTTATCCTTTGTTTTGTGCTTTTTGCTTTCCGATAAGGCTGTCCGCTTTTCAGTGGAGCATAATACAACGATGCAGCTTGTGGAGACATTCATATGGAGTTTTGGTGATAGTAACTCAATTTTGCTGTCATCCGTCTTGCTCGTAATGCTTTTTGCAGATATGCCATTCTTGTCTTCGGGTACGCCGTTATACCTTGTTCGGACAGACAGAAGAACCTGGATCACCGGGCAGGTTTTGTATATCGTCGCTGCTACTTTCATTTATATGCTTTTTGTATTGGCATCGACGATCCTATTATCTATGAAATATGCGTTCCCTGCTAATATGTGGAGTCCAACTGCGGCTATTTTGGGTTATACAAATGCTGGTGAGCGAGTTGCCATCCCTGCATTGGTAAAAACCTTGGAAATGAGTTGGCCTTACCAAAGCATGCTCTCCATTTTTGGACTTATGCTTGGTTACGCAGGTGTCATGGTAATGATTATGTTGGTCAGTAATCTTCGCTATGGACAGGCTGTGGGTGTTGTCAGCGTGCTTGTTTTTAGCCTGTACGGGTTGCTTATGAAGCCTGATACTATACAGCTGATTTTCAGGCTTCCAGATGAAGCCTACTATATTGCTAATGTTACGATCGGTTGGCTGTCTCCTCTTAACCATGCCACGTTTCATATGCACAATTTTGGGTATGACATGCTGCCTAAACTATGGCAGTCCTATGCTATATTTGCTGCTTTGATCTTACTTTGCTATTTCGCTGCCGTTTGTGCAGCTAAAAGATATAATTACAACTTCACCGGGACGGAGGGATGAAAATGGATGCAGTGATAGAAGTCCAGAATGTAAATAAGTCCTTTGGAGAAGAACATGTCCTCAAAAACGTGTCCCACTGTTTTGAACACGGTAAGATCCACGGAATTGTCGGAAATAACGGCTCTGGCAAGACGGTCCTAATGAAGTGTATATGTGGGTTTCTGAAGACTGACAGTGGCTCAATCTTTGTCAATCATAAACAAGTAGGTAAAGATACAGATTTTCCTGAGGATATTGGTATTATCATTGAAACACCGGGATTCCTACCTCACCTATCAGGAACGCAGAATCTTAGAATTTTGGCGTCTTTGCAAAAGAAGGCAAATATCCATACAATTCGTTCTGTTTTAGCACAGGTAGGCCTTGATCCAGATATGAAGAAACCTGTGGGAAAGTATTCTCTAGGTATGCGTCAGCGGCTAGGCCTTGCGCAAGCACTTATGGAGGATCCAAGTTTATTGATTTTAGACGAACCGCTTAATGGCCTGGACAAATACGGTGTTGTCCATATTCGCAATGTTATCAAGGAATTACGGAGAGAAGGTAAAACAGTAATTCTTGCCAGTCATAATCAAGTAGATATTGACGAGCTTTGCGATACGGTCTGTGAAATGGATGCTGGTGTTTTGACGGTGGTGAGATGATTGTGGAACTGATTAATGCCGACTATGTTGCTGGTTTGAACAGCACATGTAGAAAAGAAAAGAACATGTCCTTCGTGGGCAAGTCTGGAGATAACATCTTTATAAACTGTTCACCCAAGCGGTGTGTGGCTCATTTTGAAGTTCTTTGCGGATTACACCGTCCTAATACGGGAAAGGTAGAGATTTTGGGCAAAGATCCCTACAATATGACACCGAAAGAAGCTGCGGCATTTCGCCGGGATTTAATTGGTGCAGTTCCGTACAATCTGGGATTGATTCCTGAGATGCGGATGATCGATCAGATTGCCTTGCCGATGAAGCTTATGGGGATCGACAATACAACTATTATTGCAGAGATTAAGAAGCTCACATCGGCGCTCATGCCACTGCATGATTTATGCAATGTGCCGGGAAAATGTAATACCCGGAAACAAGCGTATGCTGCCATACTACGGGCAGTGATATGCAATCCAAAAATAATCGTTATGAATGGCTTTCTTGACGATATGCCGGATGTTGACGCAGATGCTTTATGGCAAGCGTTTCATACCATACGCCCTCAGAACAGTGTCCTCATTTATCTTAGTGGAGCACCGGCACCAACGCGAGTAAACTGGACGCAGTATCTTCGTGGATGATGGAGGTAACAGAAATGTATAAAAGAATCCTCGCGCTTATAATTGCTTTTATGTTAGCTGTAGTTCTGCCGGTTTCCGCCTTTGCGGAAGAAGCAGAAGAAACCACAGCAGGAACCGATGACAGCACAGAGGCTACCTATGCTGCTGATGAAACTGCTGCTTCAGAAGCGACTGACGAAGCTATTCCCTCTCAAGGGAATGATAGTACAGATTTTACCGAAGCAACGGTTGAAACAGAGCCTACTCAGCCCACGAACGCGACAAACCCTACCGGTTCGCTGATCCCTACTACGTTGGAGATCGACACGGAGAATGTTTATGAAGGGATGGACAAAGCTTATGAGGATGGATATGTTCCGAAGGTTCAGAACGGCATTGTGTATTTGGTTTTGCCGCTTTTGAGTAATGGAGATATCTATGATAGCGAAATTAAGGTTTCTCTGAATCTTGGATCTAGTGCGTCTTCTCCCTTTGAAATCGCCAACTATGTAAAGAATTTTAAGTTGGAGAAAATCAAACCCAAAGACAGCGAAGAAGAGATAGAACTATTCCTGGTGGAGTTTGATATTAAGCTTTCCAGTGCCAGAGTCAATGGCGTATATCCTGTTGTGGTAAATGTCTCCGGTTATGATGATTCTGGATCTACAATCAGCTGTATCTATACCCTATATGTTACTATTACTGACGGAAAATCCAATGAGCCTCAGAAGACATATGTAGAAACGCCAACAGCAGAACCTGTGGTTTTTATTTCTAACAGTGTCATGGAGCCGCAAAAAGCCATGGCGGGCGAGGAATTTACCTTAACATTGACATTAAAGAACTCTGTGGCGACCAAGAGCGTAAAAAATATGATGGTCAAGGTGGATACTGGAAATCTGCATATCAATCTCTTGGAAGACACAAATACTTTTCAGATCGACAAAATTGCTGCAGGTGGAGAGACAACACTAACACTGCGTTTTGATACCGACCCATCTATTCCAGCTGGCAAGTATACACTGCAGTTTTCTTTTAAATATGACAGCAGTAAAACACTTAACTTGTCTTCCTCCAGTACAGCCATTATTGAAATCCTGCAGCCCACAAACATGGAGCTGGTTCTGCCTCGTTTTCCGGAAAGTGTGACTGTGGGAGAGACAATTCCTTTGTCGCTGCAAGTTATGAACATGGGAAGAGATAGAGTGCGCAATGTTCGCTGCGTCGTATCCGGTTCTGGCTTCGCTCCGGCAAATACTGGTTACATTGGTACCATGGAAGCAGGTTCTACTGCCAGAACAGAGGTTGAACTGTACATCATGGCACTGAACACCAGTGGAGATAATAAGGATGGAAGCCAATACGGTAATACAGTTGGAACCATTACCTTGATCTACGAGGACGAAAGCGGGCAGGAGTTTTCTCAGGAGGTGCAGTTTGAAACTGCTGTAAAACGCCCAGTTGTGCAGATTACCCCTGCAGATACTACGGAAGAAAAGGAAGAGGAGAATGCCAGACAATGGTGGGTTTCTGTAGTCATATTGGGGGGTGTGATTTGTGCCGCAGGAATTACAATTATCATTATCAAACACAAGTCGAAAGGTCATGTGGGCAAGTATTTGTAAGATAGCGTTTCGAACTATACCTCGCTGTGGTTTTGCTGCGTTACTGTTGATGTGTATAGGCCTTTATTCGCTGTTTCCTGTCTGCAAAAGTTTTCAAGAGATACAAGTTGATAAGCACACAAGCTATGAATTGAACGCATATACGAATAGCAATAGCTTAAATCTGAATACACTTGTCCAGATGGAAGGCGTAGAGAAAATCAGTCCGGTTTTGAAGCTAAATTCCAGCCTTTCGATAAAGGACTATGTACTTAATTCTGAAGTGCTGGCCGTTCACAGCAGCTATCTACAACTGAATTTTACAGAGGGTGGCATGTACCCGGAGAACTCCAATATGCCCTATTTAATTCTCAACAAGGCAGCTGCAGAGTCCTTTAAACAGGAATATAAAACTATGACGGTATGCCCTGGAGACACTATACAGATGGATGCTGGCGGTCTTTCTCGAAAAGCTATTGTGTGCGGTATTTTCGAGGATGGCGCTGAATTACCGACCATTTACATGAGCTACGATGTTGCTCATAAGGAACATGGCACTGGCGGACATACTGATCTTATTATAGTGTTGGAAAACAAGGGTAGCGCGAATTCGGTAATATCGTCTCTTCAGAAGAAAGGTATCTATGCTAACTTCGATTCCAATATCGCACTAGCCTGGGATTTGCGGTTGAAACAATGTTGGCAGACTGTTTTATTAAGTATTGTGTTATTAGCATGTGCAGCGTTGTTGATACAATGGAAGCGGAAAGAAGAGATCGTTGTGTGCCGATCTGAAAGTTCTATGCTTTTGATTTCAGGCATGACCGCGTCTACTTTAAGAATGCTGTATCCTGTCCGGTTGGCCATGGTTCAGATTGAGTGTCTTCTAACAGCAAGTGCTGTTGCAGCAATTATGGGCACTTTTTCGTTATTGGGGGCCGTAACCGGTTTATGTGCTATGATTGTAATGCATATCGCTGTAGTGGGTGTATACGCTGCAGAAAGATAACTTTGGATTTGACGAGAGGATGGGACTATGAACAAAGAGAAAAAGCACAAGAAATCCAACTGGACACCGCCAGAGGACTACAAGAATTATTTCTATGCTTCGTCTGATGATGAGTTTAAGGCAAAGCATCCTGTTGGATATGGTTTCTTAGTCATACTTGGCATGGCTGCACTACTACTACCTGCAATTCTGTTTTGCGTGTTGGTGGGAACAGAAAGCGGATGGGTAATGCTCGGCTTCGCAGGCGGCTTTGTGTTCGGAATCGGATTGTTTAATTTCATTGCTATTATCATCAAGCAATACTTGGGTCATTGGGTAAGTATCATATCTTTCACAGTTGGTGGGATTATGATGCTAATAAGTTGGCTTTTGTGTAAGTAAGACAGTTTGATCAATTCCGGTTTGGCAAGGAGTGTGATTGCATGAGAAAAGTTGCATACAGTTCTATTGCTGTGTCTCTTTTTGGTATGGGTATGGTTATTTGCTTTGTTCTTGACATCATTGAGGTGCTGCATAACGGGATAGCCTTCGGTTATGTCTTTGGCGCGATAGGAACGTTGCTGAAAGCAGGTCTGCATTGGAAAAATAATCGCTCTATTGCTTTATCACATTCTATTACAGCACTTATCTTTGCATTTGCTGCGGTTGTTTGCTTCCTAAAATGAGTAGCATAAATAAGAGCTACATATTATGGTTTTGTTTCCTTCGTTGATATATCTGTCTTGACATCATAATTGTTATTTTACCCTTTTATGATATAATCGGTTTAGGGTTTTTAAGCTGGTTTACAATTTGGAGAAATCTCTGCATTATGAATAGCGTAATTTCTAAGAATCCGAAAAATATAAACAAAGCAGGTGTACCAAGTGTATAGTATTTTTCTTTGTGATGATGATACACGATTTCTTAACGATATTAAGGATCGTGTAACCTCTTTTGTGGCGAAACGCAATATCGCAGCAAAGATTTATGCATATTCATCTATGGAAGAAATAAGTGATCATTTATTAAAAACCTGTGATATCGCGATCCTTGATATTGATTTTACCGGAAAGAAGTATAGTGGAATTGATATCGCAAAACGCCTTCGCACATTCCGTAATGAGTCGGTTATTATTTTCGCAACCAACTTTATTGAATATGCGCCGGAGGGGTACGAAGTCCAAGCATTTCGTTATATCATGAAACACGATATTCCTGAGAAGCTTGAAGGATATCTTGAGCAAGCTATCGATCGTCTAAACACAGACAACGAAACTATAAAGTTTCAAATCAATGGAGAAATCGTAGACATTCCACTATCTGAAATTGTGTACATAGAAGCACAATTACATACGGTGAAAGTATTTGTGCAAGTTAAGAATCGGAATCAACTGCGTGAGTACTCATTCTACGGTTCAATTGGAAAGTTGGAGCAGTATTTAGCAGGGAAGGGGTTTTTACGCATTCACAAAAGTTACCTTGTAAACGCAGCTCATGTAAAACGATATCAATGCCAATCTGCAGAATTAAACTTCGGTATTGCGTTAAAAGCCAGTCCGAGCCGGTACGCAGAACAGAAAGCCAAGTATCTATTTTGGAAGGGGCAAGTGTTTAATGAGTGAACTAATTAGTTGCTGTATGATCCTGGTTGAAATTATCGCTGGATTGTTATTTTGCGGCGGTATGCTTCCACAACGGAAGAAGACATGGGTTACAGTTGTATCCATACTCGCCACTGGGTTTGTGATCTTCGCGTACACAAACTTTTCCAGTGTTCCGATTCCTGCTGTATATATAACCACACTTGCTTACTTTGTTCTTTCTTTTATATGCTACAGAGGTTCATGGGTCCGACATCTTATTGTCGTGATCATGTGCATATTGCTACTTGCTATAATGGACACATTTGTTGTGTACCTGGCAAGCAGTCTGCTTAGATTTGATATAAATGAGATATATACAAAGAAGTATTTATATCTCACTGTTGTAACTGTAAGCAAAGGTCTTTCCGTTTTGGCTGCTTGGATCTTCTGGCGGATTCAGCAGGAAAAGAACCATTTGCAACTGAGCATACGTTGGTTGTTCTTAACTTTGCTGTTTCCCATCATAAGCCTTATTATGCTTGTTGTTCTTTTTGAGAGTTTTCAGCAGGGTAATGATGTTTCAATTCATGGGTTAATATTTACCGTAGCAATTTCGC
Source organism: Faecousia sp. (assembly GCA_045589055.1). Lineage (GTDB taxonomy): Bacteria > Bacillota > Clostridia > Oscillospirales > Oscillospiraceae > Faecousia. The sequence goes on from JAZNFH010000064.1 coordinate 14,726, forward strand.
TTGGAAATGTTGCTATCATGTACATAATACATCTACTTGAGAAAGCGGAAAGGAAGCTCCTGCATAGCACCTTGCTTTCTCAGCAAATGGAGGTTCAAACCAAAAGTATTGTTGCCCTTGAAAAGAGCTATCGTGCCCAGAGAAAGGCTGCCCACGAATTCAATCATCACCTAAGTACAATTAACTCGCTTTTATCAAAAGGCCAATACAATACGGCAACGCAATATATTGGACGGCTCTGCAGCCAACAGTCTTCACGCGTTTTTAGTGTTAATACACACAACCCAATTATTGATGCAATATTGAATCAAAAATACCAATTAGCCGCAGAAATGGGCATTGAGATGCAATTCAAAGTCAATGATTTATCCAATGTTCCAATACCAACAGATGCAATCGTTGTTGTGCTGTCAAATCTTCTGGATAATGCTATAGAAGCATGTAGCAAGTGCCCTGTAAGCAAAATCATTCGTTTCTCAATGATATCAAACAGTACTGTTTTTCTTACAATTGGTAATACTTCTCTTCCGGTTTCTATCGTTAATGGAGAGATTGCAACGACAAAGGGAAACAAAGGCGATCATGGATATGGCTTAATCAATGTAAAATGCATCCTTCAGGATCTGGGCGCAGAGTTTGCCCTTCGGTACAACGATGGGTGGTTTACATTTGTTGCTGAGATACCGTGTAAATAGAAAAGGCTGACGATCCATAAACGAATCGTCAGTGTCTTTCGAATATCAATTATGAATGCACTGCACAGGCTTTGCTGTAGACGCACAATAGCTGGACATATCATGCAGAAAAATTACAAACGAAAGGACTTAGAAACATGGCAACTGTAAATCCCTTTATGAATGCTCTGAGAGAGGAAAAACTGATCGATGACCGCGAAATTGCTTTCGTGGCCGATGTTACCTGCACCAACGGCAATCGTGGCAGAGCTTGGTTTTTCTTGAACGGATGTATGCTGCATCTTTACGAAATGGTAGGCATGGCTGAACGCGGAGAACACATCGAGTCAATCAATCTGAAAGGTGCAGAAGTGCTGAAAGCAAGTAGTTATGTGCTGGGTAGCAGCTTGAAATTGAGCTACAGCGGCGAGGTCTATACCTTCAAGGGCTTTGCTCAAGCTAAGAAGGTGATTGCCTGCATTACGGAAAGCTGCATCATTTAATAGGTGTATTCTGGTAGCTTCTTGCATTGTATATGATGCTTGGAACGAAAGTTTTTTGAGGGTTAGCACCACTAGCATCGCCGGTGGTTTCCAAAACAAAAAGTCATGCCCCAGCTAGGCCGGAGCATGACTTTTATTTGCATTGCATTCCATAAATCAATTGAAATTTGGCACACTATCTCTCGAGAATGAATTTCCAGTTCTTTGCAATTGCGGGCGGCATCATCTTGCCCAGTGTTTCTGCATCGCGTAGAAGTTCTCTATTGTTGAAATGAAAGAAAAAGAACTCGCCGATACCATCATTGTATCCGAGTTGGAATTCAAGTTCCCTCTTGAAGTAAGGAAACACTGGTTTTAGCCTTTCATCGATTGCCCAAACAAAAGCCGAGTCGCGCGTGGTGATACAATCAATGATCCAAGTCTCTTGCTCCTTAAACCATACCCAAAATGCTTTTGCCGCTTCTTCATTCATATTTTTTTTAGAAAACAAAGTAAACATCTTCTATTCTCCTTCGTCAAATTGCAGTTGGACAAATCGGATAATTAATCAGATTGCCGTTTCGTTGCTTTTCTATTTTTCCAAACGTAAAACAATTCACCTATGGCTATATAAAGGCATAGAATGGCAGCCAAAGTAACTACAAAACAAAGCAGAGTCACCATACGGTTTAGCAGCTTTGAGGAAATAAGAAAGAAGCTATTTCGAAAAATACTAAAAAGTATAATCAATACTGACACGCATATTTTAGCCAAAGGGTATGTATAGCTTGTTAGTTTTGTTTGCAATTCGAAGATTTTCATCATACTCCCCCCTGTTAGACAAATTCTGATTTTCAATTTGATGGTTTTGCAATCTACAGTTTGAACTGCCGTACAAAAGCAATTGCTTCTGGTGTTGTATGTAGTGATTCGTAAGTTTGGTGTCGAGCCAGGGTGTTGTATAGTTTACCTACATAATACGGTTGGTATATACTCTTGGCTATTTTAAGGAATTGCTTTGCCTCGTCAATCCTCCCATGATACATGGAAATTACTGTTTTAGCGATAGCGGCTTTGAACTCAGCGTTAATAAATGATTTTGAAAAATCGCTAGTCTTTTCATAGCAGGAGAAATATTCCTCTAACTCCACCGAATATTTAAAGGAATCCATGTGGAGCTTCATCCACATAAGATCTTTTGACAATTCCGCAACATATTCAGGATGATCTGATCCAGGTGCTTCTTTCGCACGCAAGTAGGCATCAAATGCCTCTGGGTAATTGCTTATCCCCTCATAGATATGTCCTATATACAAATAAGATGTGTATGTAGAAAACCAACCGTCCTCAAAATTCTCTAAGCCATATTGAATTAGCTTTACTGCCTGTCCAGCATATTGGAGGGGAAATTGAATTGCCGTTGTATAGCAATGTTGACGTTTTGCGAAATTGCTCCGAACCAGTTTTAGCAGTTTTTCGTATTCGCAAAAATCCTCATCGGTCAGTCCATGTTCAATGAGCTTCTGCTCAAATTCATCTATTTTTCCCATCTGTTTTGCCTCCGTCAGATCGGAATCTATCAACCCAATGTCGTAAGAATTAGCAATGCCGTTCCCAAGGCAAAGAAAAACAGTGGAACGCCCAACGCATCACTTTTCTTGATTTTATGCCATTGAATAGAATTGGGCGTCATTTTTTTGTGGTAAGCATTTTGAAATGAGCAATAAATGTGTCTCCATTTGCTGGCATATCCAATCAGCGACCATATTGAAAATATAATGAAACCAGTACCGAGTATGAAAAATATCTGTTCTGTCCAAATTGCAATGCATACCATCAGGGTCACAATCCATCCATAGCGATGAAGATAGGCTAACGCAATTATCTTTTTTGCAGTTGAATTCATCTTGCTCACACAGTACCCCCAAATTAAAGATTACCGAACTATTCAACAAATTGGATTTTACGGTGTTTGTTCTGAAATACGATATGTCCAGAAAGAATTGGTCCCAGAAATCATAAGAATATAGGACAAATCGGGATGCTCTTCCGTTGACCATACCTCCCAGGCAATTCCCTCTATCGCTGTATCCACTATAAATATATCCAGCATTGTCTTTTTTGTAAGGGAACCAACGCCTGGCTTGTACCTTTCATAAACAAGGGTATTACCGTCACACTCGATATAAAGTTTTTCACCGTCAAAACCAGATACATGATACTCAGCTTCCGCCTTGTTCTGGCAAGCAGCCAAAACAAAAAACACAACAAGTATCAAAAAACAGCACAGCAATTTCTTCATCTGCATATCTTCCCTTGTCAAATTGGAATTTGTCATTCTTCTATATTTCCCAAATCGATATCTAAAACCTCGGGCATGTTTTTATATAGAATACTTAGGCAATCTTCGAACTCATGCAAACACAATTTTGCAATAAAACTATTGTTTTCGCACATGAATTTATAGCCAACGAAATCTTTTACCTCAAGACTTGAAGGATAAATATAGCCATCATATGTTTCGCTAATGAATTTATCTTTTGTTATCCAAGTTTCATCCGTGTTAAAGGATTGAGGATTAATAATATATTTTTCGTCAACTTCTCGAAGTTCTTTCAATTGATGTTTCCAAGGAATAAAAATAACATATAAAGGAGTATTTAGTGTTCGGTGTGCATATATCGTTTTTGTTTTCCACAAAAACTTTTTCTCATATAAATAGACTTCGTCGTGTGGCCGTTGATATTTACCTAACAGAATACCTTTTACAACTCTGCCGTCATCATAGAATTCTATTTCAACCATATTTGTAACTCCTTTTCGCAATTTGTCCCAACAAATTGGAATTGGCTTAACTCTTTGGCTTAGTATCATATTTGATACCATAGCTATCTAAGGCTTCGATGGTAATAAGTCCTTCTTCCAATGCGGTTACAACATCTACTATCCTGCCTGTACTATCCATTACCATGATGTAATGGCTCTTAATACAGTTGAAATAGTATTCGGTAGTTTCATCTTCCCAAAACTTTTCCAAGACTGAGTCACAACCAATTTGTTCTCTCGTTGTTTCGTCCCAGATATCTACAACATGAACTCTTGCTCCTGGAATTTCACTAAGGTTTTTGGTTTCTTCCTCGGCAGCGTCGGTGGTTACAGTTATTTCGGTAGATGTGTTCTCCTTGTTGTCGGGGATATTTCCCTGTTCGGTATTCGGTTCTTGTGTTCTGTCCTCTTGTTGTGTTTTAGCACAACCAAATATGCAGAGTGCACAGACCAATGCTAAAACTAATGCTATCAACTTTTTCATACAGTCACACTCCTTTGTCAAATTCGAATTGGCAACTATATTCCACTTAGGAAAATAGATTACTACCTTTCCCAAATTTACCTAGCGGAACTATTCACATTATCCGATACATCTTCTGTTTTGCTTCTGCATAATGACTTCTTCAAATCGTTTGGTAGATGTTGTAATAGCGTATTATACACATTCTCCGAAAACTGAATCCTTAGATGAATTTGATTGATGGGCATTCTATTGATTTTATGCCAATACTTTTTGTCGATTTTTTCACTACTTAAATAAATCCAATATTGTTTATTGACCGATAGCCACGCATAATCGACCCCAATCTCTCGAATTTCGGAATACTCGAAGAATAAAGACTTCCTGAAAGGCGCATAGCAAATTACCTGGGAATCATCTATTAAGATTTTGCCAAAAAACTCATAGGAATTACATATGCACACAGTAAGGAAAACTAGAAGTGGACACAGAACCACAATCACGGAAGGCCAATCTTTCGACAAAAAATCTTGCACAGAGCAATAACTTTGCGTATGCAAGAAGTAAATGGTCAACCCGGTACATAAAAGAACACCGCACATACCTAAAATGATTAGTTGAAACAAATACGGACTAACTGCAAAGCGCTGATTCCTTTTCTTTTTCATTATCGAAGTCCCTCATTCATCTGCCTTTTGGCATATAGGTGTTCTTCATATTGACACTCCCAAGTATTATACCTGTCATTTCACTGTTAGGAAGAAAAACTATTAATATTTTATACAATCGGCCAGGAAATTTCAACTTTTATAGCACACAAATATATTTTTATTACACAAAACGAGAATGCATTTCTGATGAAACGAGCATAGTTGCAGACACCCACCGCAGTATCATTGCGGTGGGTGCTTTGTTGTTCTAAAAATAAAGTTAATAGATGAGTGTAAAGATTACATCTTTGCTAGGCGTTGTAGTATGCCTGCAATCTTTTGCGCAATTCATCCAGCGCGTTATGATATGCCCGTTCAGCGGATTTTTCACGGATCTCATGGGTAAGGCCGATGTAGTTGAAGTCCCGTTTGAAAATCGTACCATCTTTTCGGAGTCTGTGAGTCCAACATTTAGGGCAGAAGCCAAGATGGTCAGATATTATCTCTTGTTCCCGGAGCGTCAAACTGTAAAAGGCTTCATAGAGTAGCTCCTTTTGGTGCATCAAAAGATATAGCTTTGCTGGGTCAGAAGTTCCGTCCGGTGCGTATTGGCTCAGTTCCTCTTCGTTGCCATCTTCATCCATCCGTACTGCTGCAGCCATATTCTCGTTGAGAGAAGCGTCCTGGATTAGTTTCCGGGTATAGCCGGGAGAACGGTCAATCTCTGAGGCAATGGCTGCAATCGTATCATCATCGGTTTTGTTCTTAGATTCATGGAACTTCCGCATAGCTGCGCGTACAAGTTCGTCTTCATTGGGATTGCTGAGCGTAAATCCCGTTCGCATCGTTCGGACATAGGTATGAACGGAATCCTTGATATAGCTTTCTGCAATGGCGAGAAAATCTTTGCCTTGTGAAACATCATATTTCTGAGCGGCGATCAGCAACGCCTCCACAATTGTAATTTTGATATCCAGCCAATGTTCCGTCATGGCATAATTGCGGGCATACTCATTCGCTCGGATGGTGAGGATAGGCTCATAGTAATGAAGAAAAGCAAGAAAGTAAGCATCTTCAACGGTTCGCTGATATCTGATGATATACTCGTTAAAGTGCAAAGCTTCCGGAGGCGGGGAGATGCGGAACATTCTATGATTGCTGGGGATGACCTCATCATCCTTTTTCAGGTAGTCCTCTTGTTCCAAGTTTCTAATATCCATCACACCACCCCCGCTTTAACATCTGCGTACAGTTTCTCCCGTTGCAGATCCTTCTCAAATTGGGTGGCCGCATAATTCAGATCCATAATGGCCTTGTTTAGGCACCGCTTTGCCAATGCCTTTGCGGCGGCTGCAAAATGCGGTGTGATGGTGCCTCTGGATTGCTCACTGCGGATGCAGGAGCAGCGGCGATTGTAGAGGACCTTCCGGGGATCGACCTCTGCCAGTTCCTTCTTGCTGATACGGACCGCATACTGGCGGCAGCTGAGTTTGCGACCTTCTTCCACAATGCCGGACCAACCACCGCAATACCGCTGGTGGCGGGCGGATTGCATAAGAAAATACTTGCCGCAGATCTCGCACTGTTTGGGGTAGTGACCGTGATGCAGGCCTTCAAAGAAGTCTGTCAGTATAAAGCTGGCATAGCTTCCGAAGATCAGCTTCCGCGCTACCATCAACTCGCTGTGTTTTGTTTTCCGAATGGAGATATATTCGGTTTCCAAAGGAAAAGCTTTGTGACCGAATACATCCAAAGCAAGAGGGAGCAGGTGCGCTTCATCATGCCGTTCTGCTTCTTCCAATCTGTTAATGAACTTCCGTAATCCATCAAAACAGAAACGCATATCGTCACTGATGGAATGGTATAAGGTAATGGTTTCGCGTATATCTTCCATAAGCTGCATTCCGCTTCTAAGAAGATCCGTATCGTGTTTGGGCACATTACCAAGAATGACCTGGATTTCTTCTGCTTGACCAATCACGCTTCTTTGCAGAAAGTAGTCCCGAAGAATGGCTGCGGATTCTTCTGTGAATAGCTGAACAATGCGCTCCCGCTCTGCTGTAACATCCAGCAGGGAGAATGGCTTCAGCTTGGGGAGTACCTTCAGAATTTGCAGCAGTTCCTTACCGGTGGCAATAAGAGGTGCGGAAGTCATACAGCCCTTATTCAGCAGGTCCAACACCTGCCAACCAGCAGATTTGAAAACGGAAAGTCTTGCTGCCAGATCGTCCTTGTAAAAATCGTTCAGCAGATGCACAGCAAAGCTGCCTGCGTAATAATGCTCTTTGCTGAGAAATACATAGCCGTCCTGATAGGCGGCAGAGAAAAAACCGGTACCCATATGCGCACCTCCCTTCATGGATACTATGATATCATACAATCGAACAAATGTACATAAATAAATTTGAATATTTTACACGCTCCCTATGTTGTACTCCAGTGGTCGGCATGGGGAGTTTTTGCGTTTGAGTGGAAAAGTGCTTGCACGGCAAGCACTTTTTGGTTGTTGCGGAAATTAATATTGTGGTGTTGCGGCAAAGATCCGTAAAATCCATTTTCTCGGCATTAGATAAGTAGGAGGTGTAGAACGCAACCTCACTACCGAATGAAAGGAGGAATCGGAAATGACAACAAGGATCAATCATCAAAAACGAAAGGAGAAACGAAATGAAAACAATGAACGGAATCCACATCATCGGTGTTGACCATGGCTATGGCAACATCAAAACCGCAAACTGCTGCTTTTCCACCGGCGTGGAGAGCAGCGACACCGAGCCGACGTTCAAGCAAGATCTGCTGATCTATGAAGGCCGGTACTATCAGATCGGCATCGGCCACAAGGAATATGCCGCCGAGAAGATCATGGATCAGGACTACTATGTGTTGACTCTGGCGGCAATTGCACGAGAGCTGGCACGAGAGAGCATCACCGACGCCAGCGTGTATATTGCTGCCGGTCTGCCGCTGTCCTGGGTGGGTAAGCAGAAGCAGGCATTCAAGACCTACCTGCTTCAAAACCGGAAGGTGGAATTTACCTACCGAAACAGAGAATACCATCTGCGCATTGTGGGTGCAGAGGTATTTCCCCAAGGCTTTGCGGCAATTGCGCCCAGTCTGCAGGAGTTTAATGGCAGCTATATGCTCTGCGACATTGGCAACGGCACTATGAACATCCTGCGGATCTTGAACCGCAAGCCGGACCCCAAGCAGATGTTCACCGAGAAATACGGAGTTCACCAGTGCATCCTGGCGCTGCGAGAAGCGTTGCTTCGAGAACACAATGCCCAGCCGGACGAAGCGTTGCTGCACAGCTTTCTGCAAAACGGTACCGCCGGATTGGAGGAAAGCTTGGAGCAAACCATGACCCAAGTGGTAAAAGGGTATGCCGCAAAGGTGTTCCGCAAGCTGCGGGAGCATGGCTACGATCCCCGGTTGATGAAGCTGTATGTGGTAGGCGGCGGTGGCTGCCTGCTGAAAAACTTCTGCCCCATTGACGAAAGCCGGGTGACGATCAACAGCGACATCTGCGCCACCGCAAAAGGCTATGAGTATATGGCTGCGGTGCAGATTCGAAAGGGAGGTTTAAAATGAAGTCGAGAAAAGTAACCATCCGATTCAATCCGGAGAAGGAAGATGACCGAATTGCTTATGCATATCTTCAGACCGTTGGTGTTTCTTATAGTAAAGCAGTGATTAGAGCAATTAACGGGTATCTGGATGTGCAGGGAGAAGAATTGAGAAAGGATGCTTTTCTTCAGCAGATAAGATCTATCATCCAGGAGGAACTGCGTGCTGCACTTATGATGGGCATGATGCCCTACTTCCAACCGCCTGCGGAGCAGAAGGCGACCCACGAGACCGAAGATACCGTGCTGGCGTTTTTGGACGCTTTTGACGGCGAATAAAATCCTTTTGCCGCCATTTTACAAGAAAACCGCTGTCGCATTCTGCCGCATCCTGTTAAGTGCCTGTACTTTTGGTGGAATTGCGACGGCAGTTACAGAAAAAGCGAGGGCATATTCAAATGGAAGTAACGGCAAGCGGACATTTTCTCCACTTGATTTTTCTCTAAGGGTGGTAAGTAGTCAAAACGACCACTTACCAGAATCCCCCGAAAGAAGCACTGTGGCGTGTCCACAGGGATAACGAGCATCGGATTGCGACGGCGCAATCCCCATTCACACCGCTGACGGGTGTGGACGAGAAGGGGTACACCCCTTAAAAACCCCCATGGCATAAGAATCAAAAACTTTGGAAAGAATATTGACATTATCTCGGTTGACCGTTATAGTATAAGAAAGGCAGGTGAATGATATGATGATTCAAAACTTAATGCAAGAGAAGAATATGACCAAGTATCGCTTGTCCAAGAGCAGCGGCATCCCCTATACCACCCTTACGGACATTTGCAGCGGCAAGGCGCAGTTGGAAAAATGCAGCGCTGAAACCATCTACAAGCTGTCTAAGGAACTGGGGGTATCTATGGAGACCCTGTTGGCTCCATGCTTTGAAAAGCGGTGCAGCTTTGATCTGTTCAAGAGCAATGTGTGCCACCGGCTGAAGGAACTGGGGGATGTGGAGTTCATCATCGACACCCTGGAAAAAGACGACATTCGCCGTTATTATGACAGACAGTGGTATCCGGAAAGCTTTTATCTTTTAGCTATGCTGGACTATGTCAGCCGGGAAAATGAGATTCCCGTGTGTGCGGAGTATAGTGATCTGCGCAGCCATACGCTGAAGGAACCGGTGTATCCGTCCAGTATTCTGGCAATGGCTGCAGTCAGCGATTCCTCTGCCATGGAGGAATCTCGCCGTCATGCCATCCCGGAGTTTTTGAGATTTAACATCATTGAAAACGAGGTGCGAAATGTCATCTGAAAACACCAATACCTTTACCAAGGAAAATTTGAACACTTATCTTAGCGAACTGGCGAAGCAGTACCGGAAGCTCTGCGGCAAGACCGTGAAAGCGGAAATCATTTTGGTGGGAGGCGCTGCCGTCCTTGCCAACTATGATTTCCGGGATATGACCACGGATGTGGATGCGCTGATCCAGGCAACCTCTTCCATGAAAGATGCCATCAATATGGTGGGCGATAAGTACGGCCTTCCCAACGGCTGGCTCAATGCAGACTTTACCCGTACTGCATCCTACTCCATGAAGCTGGTGCAGCACTCCCAGTATTACCGGACCTTCTCCAATGTGCTGCAGGTGCGTACCGTGAATGCGGAATATCTGGTTGCCATGAAGCTGATGTCCGGGCGGCAGTATAAGCATGACCTGTCCGATGTGATCGGCATTCTGGTGGAGCATTTGGGGAAGGGTACGCCGCTGACTTTGGTAGACATCGAGAAAGCAGTCGCTGAACTTTACGAAAGTTGGGAGAAGTTGCCTGCTACTTCCCAAAGCTTTATCCGCTCTGCCATGGAGCATCCGAACCTGCGTGAGGTGTACGAGAATATTAACCGCAGCGAGCAGGAAGCCAAGAAGATTCTGGTCAGTTTTGAGGAGCGCTATCCCGGTGTAACCACCCAGGAGAATGTGGACGATATTCTGTCCGCTGCACAGGCCAAGGCAGCAAGCAAGGCATCCTTGCTGGACGAACTGAAAGCCAAACGCAAAAAGGAACAAGAAAGATAATGATACAAGGCGCGAAGCCGGTGGGTTCGATACTCACCGGCTTTTTTGTTTAGAAAGGACTGAGAACCATTGACAAGAAAACTGTAAAACACACCCTCCGTATGACGGAGAGGGAAAGCCAAAAGCTGCAGCGGTGGGCAGACCGAGCGGGACTATCCAAGGCAGAATATGTACGGCAAAAGGTGTTTGGCAAAGAGCCGCAGCCAATGCCCACTCCAGCTTTTTGGAACCACCTGGCGGAGCTTTCAGCTATTCACGACCAGACGCATAACATCACTCTGCGTAAGCAAATCCAAAAGTTGATATTGGATATCCAAGCGGAGGCTACCCAGCCGAAGGAGGTGACGAACGATGGCAACGACGAAGCTGTGGCACATCAAGGGCCGACTGAAGGATCTAATTGAATATGTTGAAAATCCTGCAAAGACGGCATTGTCGCACTTGCAGGATTTTTTTAACGTCTTTTCCTATGCCCAGAACCCGGAGAAGACGGTGCAAGGGGATTTTGTAACCGCTATCAACTGTGTAAAGGAGATCGCCCTGGAGCAGATGATCCTCACCAAAAAGCAATTTGGGAAGGACGATGGATATATCGCATGGCATGGGTATCAAAGCTTTAAACCGGGTGAGGTCACACCGGAGCTGTGCCACAAGATCGGCGTACAGACCGCAAAAGAGCTTTGGGGCGATGATTTCCAGATCATCGTCACCACACACCTGGACAAAGACCATCTGCACAACCATTTTTGCCTGAATTCCGTGGGATACAAGGATGGCAGGAAATACAATTATTCCAAGGCGGAACGGAGGCGGATGATGGAGGTGTCTGACCGGATCTGTCTGGACCATGGATTGTCTGTGATTTCCAAGCCAAAGAAAGCACCCAGTCGTCCGGTGTGGGAGGATGAGAAGAAGGGCAAGCCTACCCGCTACAATATCTACCGAGAAGATATCCAAAAGGCTATGTACGGCAGCCGGAGGATCGATCTGATGATCAAATATCTGGAGCGGCTTGGCTACGATGTGGATTTTTTCGGACCTAAATGGAAGATCAAACTGCACAAATATCAGTATTATACCCATCTGGAAACCTTGAACCCGGAATGGACACCGGAATATATCCGAAACCATTTAGGCTTGAATACCCGCTACGGAAACCGTCGGGCGGAGGTACATTTTTCTCCCTACCTTCCGTATGAGCTTCACGGCACATGGCAGCGGGGCAAGCGCACTACCCATATCTACCGTCTGTACATCTGGTGGCAGTATCAGCTTGGTATTCTGCCGAAGCACTGTGATTACCGTCCCACCAGTCCCTTTATGAAAGAGGAGCTGCGGAAACTGGATAGCCTGGACGCGCAGATGCGGTATATGGCGGCAAATAAAATTGAAACCCTGGATGATCTCCATGCTGACCTTGCCGCAACGAAAGCGGAACTAAAGAAACAGGAGGATATCCGCAGGAAGCTGCAGAACAAGATCCGTCGTGCCGATCCTCAGAAGAAGGAAGAATACCGGGTAGAGAAAGCGAAGGTCACGGAAACCATCACAGAGCTTCGGAAACGAAAGAAAATGGCTATCGCCATCGAAGATCGTTCTACCCGCATCGACACAGCTATGGAGCAGTTGATGACGAATGAAGAAAAAGAACAACAGAAAACACGACCCAATTATGAAAGGAGTTACACACGATGAAAGAAACAAGAGCAGAGCATCTGCCGATCAGCAAATTACACCCCTTTGAAGGGCATCCCTTCAAGGTAACTGACAATGAGGAAATGGACCAACTGGTATGGAGCATCCTTACCCAAGGTTTGCTGACGCCGCTGGTGGTCCGACCACTGGATAACGGCGAATATGAGGTGATCTCCGGACACCGGCGCTTACACGCATGCAAGAAGGCAGGAATCGAAACGGTTCCTGCCTTAATTTATACCATTGACCGGGATACCGCAGCTATCGCACTGGTGGACAGCAATCTTCACAGAGAACGCATTTTGCCCAGTGAGAAAGCATTCGCATATAAGTTGAAGTTAGACGCACTGAAACACCAAGGTCAAACTTGTGGACAAGTTGGCCACAAGTCTCGGGATATGCTTTCCGAAGATGAAAGCGGCAGACAAGTACAGCGGTACATTCGCTTAACAAATTTGATACCGGAGTTGCTGCAAAAGGTAGATGAGGGACAAATCGCCCTATCTCCCGGAGTGGAACTTTCCTATCTGGATGCTGACACTCAGCTGTTTGTATTGGAAGCCATGGACTTGGAAGATTGCACTCCATCCTTTTCTCAGACTGTTCGTATGAAGAATTTGTACCGGGACGGCAATCTCACGGCGGAGAAGATCAGCAACATCATGGCAGAGGAAAAGGCCAACCAGCAGGAAACTGTCCGTATTCCCAAGGAACGGTTGAAGCCGGTTCTGCCCAGCGGCTTGGATGCTAAAAAGACGGAAGAGTTTATTGTGAAAGCCTGCGATTACTACAAGCGATACTTGCAACGGCAGCAGGATCGCTCCCGATAACCCCGCACATTGGTAAAGGAGGCGCACATTGAGTAAAATAAACACAGAGTACAGCTCTGCGCATTATTTTGCCGCTTTGAAATTGATTGAGCAATTATACAAAGACGGTCATATCCCTGCGCAGATGCTTCGCAGCATCCTGAATGAATATGCGGATGTTGTGGATTTATCAAAATTTACGATTATGGAGGAAAAGGAGGAAGCATCATGATTCCATATTCTATGGATTACTTGCGGCAGCATTTACGAATCTGCATTTATGCCCGTGTATCCACGGAACATGAGGCGCAGATCTCCGCATTGGAAAACCAGTTGGACTGGTATAAGCCGCTTCTGGAGTTGCACCCGGAGTGGGAATTGGTGGAGATGTATGTGGACGAAGGTATCACCGGTACATCCGCAGAAAAGCGTGGCGAATTCATGCGGATGATCGAAGATGCGAAGCAGCACAAGTTTGACATGATTCTGACCCGTGAGGTGTCCCGATTTGCCAGAAACACCGTGGACACCTTGCAGTACACCCGTATGCTGAAAGAGCATGGAGTAGAGGTCTATTTTATCAACGACGGAATTAAAACCTTTGACGGTGATGGTGAGCTTCGGCTCACCATCATGGCAACCCTCGCCCAGGATGAAAGCCGCAAGACATCTATTCGTGTAAAAAGCGGTCAGCAGACATCCATGAACAATGGCGTTTATTACGGAAACGGCAACATTCTTGGCTATACCCGGGTTGAAACCCTTTTGCCGGACAAGACAAAATTAGTTGATTATGTACTTGATCCGGAGCAGGCGGAAACGGTCCGAATGATCTTCGATTTGTATTTGAATGGCTATGGCTTGGTGAAAATCAAGGACGAACTGGAATTGCATGGGCGCAAGACTTCCCAAGGCAAGGATAAGTGGTTCCCCACAGTCATTTCCCATGTGCTGAAAAATTCCTTCTATTGTGGCATCATCACCTACCACAAAGAGTATGTTCCCGATTACTTGAAGCAGAAGAAAGTCAAGAACTACGGTGAACTGGAATTTACGCAAGTAGAAGGCAAACATGAGCCGATCGTTACGGTCGAAGAATATGAAAGGGTACAGAGAATTATGGAGAGTAAAACAAACAACATGCCCTATCTCAACAAGGGCAGCCGAAGAGGCAAGCATGCCAGAACAACAGTGTGGGGTAAGCTGCTGATCTGTGAGTGCGGACACACCTTTAACACCCGGCGTTGGGATCGTCCTGATCGGCAACCCGGCAATGCCTACCAGTGTTACAGTTCCATTCACACCGGTTCTTATGAGAGCCGCAAGAAGAAGGGTCTGCCCTTGGAGGGGATCTGCCAATCTCCCATGATCCCGGAATGGCGCTTGCAGATGATGGCAAATTTGATCTTCCGTAAGTATCTGTCGCAGAAGGATAAGGTGCTGGCTCTGGCCAACTCCATCTTGGAAAACTACAACGAAAACACCGATGAAGACCGAAGAAACGAAGCAGCTTTGGAAATGAAGCAGCGGGAACTGGGCCGCTTACAAAAGCGGATGGATAATCTGATTGAAATGCGGGCCGATGGGGACTTGAGCAAAGATATGTTCCGGATGAAGTCCGAAGAGCTGGAACCGAAAATGCAGAAACTCCAAAAGGAGATCGATGAGCTTTCCCAAAAACGCGAACCCAAGGTGATCGAACATTACAAGGAGAAGCTGACGATCCTGCAATATGCCCTCTCTCAGTATTCCTGCCCGAAAGAAGGCGAGGATGTTCCGGAATCCGTCATCGAAGCTTACTTTAGCAAAATCGTGGTCAAGAAAGACGGATTTGACTGGTATATTCGCATCAATGGAGATCCAGACGAGCCTCTTCACTGCAAATTGGAAGGAAAACGCAGATCTACTACGAAAGTTGTGGTGATGCAGGATTTTTCTCCTGCCCTTGATAGTAGCACCACAGGCTGCTATCAAAGGCTAATTGTACAATACAACATCAAACCCGCCCCTCGTCCGAGGGGCGGGTTTTTATAGGAGTATTACTGCGTTAAACGGATGCTGTTGACAGAAGGATGTATTGCCGTATAATAAAGAAAACAATACAAAAAGGAGCTGGAGATATGCTGACTTTAGAGCGCGCGAAATCATTATTGAATACCACAACGACAGAGGAACACTTGTTTCTTCATGCTAAGAATGTGTCCGTGGCCATGGGCGGTATGGCGGAGCATTTCGGCGAGGACAAGGAACATTGGATGGCCATCGGTCATTTGCATGACTATGATTACGAGCAGCATCCCGATGCCCATCTGCAACATACCGAGAAAGCGCTTCTGGCGGAAGGCCTTACCCAGATGGAAGTCCGCGCCATTCTTGCTCATGGCTACGGACACTGCAACGATGTGGAACCTGTGACAAATCTGGAAAAGGCACTGTTCACAGTGGACGAGCTGACCGGTATTATTCAGGCGGCTGCCCGGATGCGGCCTTTGGGCATTACCGATATGGAAGTTTCCAGCTTTATGAAAAAGTTCAAGGATAAGAAATTTGCCGCCAAATGCGACAGAGAAGTGATCCGCCGGGGCTGTGAGATGCTTAGTATGGAAGTCAAAGATGTTGCTGATATCTGCATTGCTGCGATGAAGGAGTATGCCGACGAACTGCAAATTGGCCCGAAGGAAGTGTAACCGGACAGGGTGCACAAACTGGGGCAGCGCTTTTCCGGTGGAGATTTCTTGTGCCTTGTGATTGCAATATTATCCACTGCTGTATATAATTAGGTCAGAAAACAAAAAAGAGGCGTTTACTATGTATATGATCTATGTCAAATTTGAATGTCTTCCCCAGAAGCGGGAAGCTTTTATTCAGAAGGTAAAGGAAACCGGTGTTTTGGATGCTATCCGGGCAGAGGATGGCTGCGTGAAATACGACTATTATCTGTCTGAAGAGAATCCGAATGAGCTTTTGCTCGTGGAGCAGTGGAAAACCAAACAGCATCAGCAGATCCATATTACACAGCCCCATATGGCACAGCTGCGGGGATTTAAGGGTGACTATATTACCAACACCGTTCTCGGTGAAATAGAACTTAAGTAAGGATCCTATTTTATTCGTTGCGTCACTAAAGAAATGATCCGCCCGGATTATTCCGGGCGGATTTTTACTTCGAAATTACTTAGGTGTAATCAACGCAATGCCCTGCTGCAGGGTACTGCGGTTAATGGCACCGGTGGCCTGTGCAACAGCATACCCCTCTGCATCAATAAAATAGGTGGTGGGGAGGGAGTACACCCCATAGGTTGCTGCGGCATCCGATGCCTTATCATAAAACACGGGAAATGTGTAGCCTTTTTCGGTAATGAATTCCGAGGCGATCATAACGGTTTCTCTCATACCGTCGGTCATATTCACCATTAAAAAATGCACACTGTCACCCAGTTTCAGATATGCCTCTTGAAAGTCCGGCATTTCCATCTGGCAGGGGCCGCACCAACTGGCCCAGAAATTCAGAACGATGGGCTTACCAAAGTAATCAGAAAGATGAGCCTCATTTCCTTCCAGGTCATAAACCGTAAAATCCGGGGCTGGCACCTTTACGGGTTCGGTTTGCGTTGGCTTCGTGCTATCCGCTTCGGCAGATGGTTCTGTTTCCTGTGAGGGAGTCTGGACAATCAACTGATCCGGCGCAGCTGTCTGGCTAAGTTGGGTGTATAGAACAGAGGCTCCGCCAAGCAGCAGAATCAAGACCAAAAGGATGATAAGAAAGATTTTTTTGTTATTCATAATCTGTCCTCAACTGAGCAGGGCAAGGAATCGTCCAAGGGTTCCTGTTGTCATCAGAATGCCAATGACCACAAGCAGAATGCCACTGATGGTATTGATGATGTTGTAATGTTTCTTGATCCAAAGAAACGCGGTCTTCAAATAGTCAATCAATACGGCACTGAGAATAAAGGGAATGCCCAACCCCAGAGAATATCCAAGCAGCATCAGCATACCTTCTGCCATATGGGCTTGTTGGGATGCCAGCATCAGCGCGGAACCAAGGAATGCACCGACGCAGGGAGTCCAGCCGATGGAAAAAATAATGCCGAATAGAAGAGCAGAGAAGAACCCCATGCTCTGTGTATTGACAGAATGCTGACCGCCTTTGAACAGGGTAAACTTGAATACACCCAGATAGTTCAAACCAAAAATAATCACGATCAAGCCGGAAACAATATTCACAGCCAGTTGATATTCGGTTAAAAAGCTGCCGACAGTTCCTGCCAATGCGCCAAGGGCAACAAAAACAGATGTAAAGCCGGCAACAAAACCGACCGCACCTTTTACTGTTTTACCGGTGCTGCGCTCGCCGCCGCCAGCAAAATAGGAAATGTAAATCGGCAGCATGGGCAGCAGGCAGGGAGAAATAAAGGTAATGATACCCTCTAAAAAAGCAATCACATATTGCATCCGTTTTTCGTATCCTTTCCAAATTCGTCAGAGACAATGTAACCTTATTCTCTAACACAAGTGCTGCTTTGTCAATGGGTGGTTTGCACTTATACAGTCAGCTTCTTGCCATGCCGTCTACACTCAGCACCACACCGGTGATGTAGGATGCTTCCTCAGAGGCCAAAAAGACAAAAGCGTTGGCAATGTCTTCCGGCTTACCAAGACGGCGCAGGGGAATTTGCGCGATCATGGGGTCAATGATCTCTTTAGGAACCGCTTTCATCATGTCGGTTTCGGTGATACCAGGCGCGACTGCATTGACCCGGATACCCTTTGGTCCCAGTTCCCGGGCCAGAGAGACGGTCAGACCGTTTACGGCAAATTTGGAAGCGGGATAGGCAAAACCGCTGGGTTGACCGGAAATGCTGACCATGGAAGAGGTGGAAAGAATGACACCGGCACCTCTGGCAACCATACATTCCGCAGCAGCACGGGTGGCGTTGAATACACCCTTTACATTCAAATCCATGACTTTGTCAAAGGTGTCCTCTGTATAATTCATAAAGGGTGTGCTTTCGGAAACGCCGGCATTGTTCACGAGAATGTCCACACAGCCATATTTGCCGGTTGCCTTCCGGAAAGCTTCCCGAACAGAGTCCAGACTGGCAAGACTGGGGCTGATTCCTGCAACGGTGGATTTGGGATATTTTTCTTTCAACTGCGCAACTGCTTTATCTGCAGATTCCTGTGTGCTGGCAGTGAGAATGACGGTGGCGCCTTCTTCCAGAAATTTATCTGCAGTCGCAAATCCGATACCCCGGCTTCCACCGGTGATAATGGCAACTTTGTTCTGTAATCTCATGGGAAGTACCTCCTTGCAAATCTTTGTGGTCTTAGTATATACAGCTTTCTGCGATTGTTCTGTGATGATGTCACCATTATTCCTGCGATTCGGATTTCTCCGCGCGATACTTGGGGGAATGCATTCGCGAGGATGTTTTATATAAAGCAACGGCATACCGATACCTGCACTGGTGTTGGATGCGAATATCCTGAAAGCCAAAGCGGAAGCAATAAGAACCCTTAGAATCAATAATGCTGTGTTTTTTGGTGGAGCTGGCGAGGCATCGGTTAAAAATGTGGCGGTTTATTCCGGCTTTCAGGATCCTCAGTGTTTTTTCAAGGTTTTTAAGGCGGTAATCGGACAGGCTCCAAAGGAAGATATTAAAAAGCTGCATAGGCAGGAGGGATCGCACTGGGGCAACAATGGCTCGGACAGAATTTATGTAGATTCCATAAATAGAATTTATTGACAAAATTCCGGTATCGTGTATAATATAGGAAGGCGTATCGTATTTTGCCTTATTACTTAAGTATTGCGGTTGAAAGGATGAAAGATATGAAAACGAAAATCAATTGGACAGGTGTGCTTAACTTTGCCTGTGCTGTGCTGATGTTGGCATTGATTGTCTTCCAGTTTGTGTTACCTTTCTGGGTTGATAGCGATGGAGAACCCGCAACAATTCAGGGCTACCTGTGGCTGTGCGAAGAGGATGAGTATAAGCAGCTTAGCAAGGACATGAAGAAGGAATACGGCAAGGATTACAGAGCTGATATTTGGCCCATGCCTTTCTTGTGCCTGCTTCTGGGTCTGATTGGTATCGGTTTGATTGTGTTCCAGCCTAAGAATTTCTTGGTTTCTGCTCTGCCTGTTGCTTGCGGCATTATTGGCACGATTGGGTATTTGACGAAACCGATTTATCAAACAGGTAATTTGCAGATTGTGCATGTAATCCCCTGTGTTCTTATGACCGTTGCGGGCCTTGCTGCTTTCATGGTGGGCGTAATGGCCGCTGTAAAGAAAGCAAAAGCTGCAAGAATTAAGAAGTATTAATATTTTAACAGGCCGCGCATTCCGCGCGGCCTGTTTTTTACGACAATTCCATCGGCCTAAAAACAGTCCACCGGACTGTTTTTTTAACGGCCTTTCGATTCCCGTATGGACAAAAAAATACAGACACACAAAAGTGTGTCTGTATTTTTTGGTGAACGACGGCACTTGGAATACGAATACTATGCCCTAATCCGCCGTCAATTTCATGTAGAGTAATGGTTCGGTCATCACCGGAGTAGTTGAAAGTAAGGACAACCTTATCATCGTAGACGAACACCGAGTTCAAAAAGGTCTTGATCAACCGCTTCTGGCAGTTAACATCAGAGTAGTCCATTCCTGCAAACTGATGAAGGAAGAAAACAATGTGCTCTTTCTTCAGAGCCAGATCCTCTTTCAGCTTGGCTGCGGCCAAAGCAACGCAGAGATCTTTCTTTTGCTCCTCCAATTCGTTCATGCGTTCCTTGGTGCTTTCGTTGAAGATACCTGCCTCAATGGCTTTCAACAAATTAGTAATAGATTTCTCGGTTTCATCCAATGCCTTCTGCAGGGATTTGGTGTAGGTGGTATCAGTATTCTGCGCAAGAAAATACTGATAGGTATTTTCTGCAATGAACTCCAGCAATTCTTCATTCCGAATCAGTTTGAGCAAATGTTTCAGTACGAGGCTCTCAATCCAATCCTGCCGGACTGCTCTCTTGGTGCAAAGTTTTTTCTTTTTCGCGCTGCAGATGTAATAGTGATGCTTCACCTTCTGCTTGCTTGTTCCGCAAACGCCAGTCATCATCGCGCCGCACTTGCCACAGAACAGCTTGCTAAACAGAATGTAATCCACCTTTGCCTTTTTGTGTCCGGCGGCTTTCTGATTGTATTCCAACAATTCCTGAACCTTATTGAAGACATCTATGTCCACAATAGGCGGCACGGAGTTCTCAATCGTTACTTCCCCATTGTATTCATACGTGCCGATGTACTTCTTGTTTTTCAGTACAGTTCGCAAACTGTTGTGGGTAAAGGAATGTCCTCTCGATGTCCGCAAGCCTCTGTCATTCAAAATCTTGACAATCTCAGTGATTGTTTTTCCTTCGGAGTAAAGCTGAAAGATATCTCTTACCACCGGTGCGTATTTGGGATCAATCTCATATTTCTTGTCTGCATTGATGGTATATCCCAACGGACAGGTGCCTCCAGTGTATCGTCCCTTTTGGGCACTGGTTTTCATGCCCCTGCGAACATTCTGGGAAAGCTGCTCAGAATAGTAGGCTGCCATACCTTCAATGACGGCCTCCAGAATGATGCCCTCCGGGGTATCCGGGATAGCCTCAGCTACATAGTAGATCTTCACACCATTTTTCTTTAGGTGGTATTTGTTGAGGGCGATCTCCTCTTTGTTTCGTCCAATTCGGTCCGTCTTCCAGACGATCAACGCATCAAACGCATGCTTGGCTGCATCAGACAGCATAAGCTGAAACTGTTCTCTGTTGTCGTTTCGCCCGGTTTGCGCGCGGTCCGCATAAACCTTTACAATGGTCAATCCGTGGGCAGCAGCAAAGCGCTCGGCTTCCGCAACCTGACCCTCAATGGACTGCTCACCCTGTCTATGGCTGGAAAAACGGGCATAAACAACAGCGTTCACTTTTTTACCTCCTCTAACAGTTCCAGCTTCAGTGCAAATCTGGCCATATTCTGATCCCGGAGGTCTGCTTTGTCATAAGCACGGGCAACCTCATAGGCCTCAGCAGATACTTCGGGAGGGGTGTATTCTTCTTCATCAAGCCACACAGCCAGCGGAACATTTAGTGTCTCCGACAGCTGCAACGCCAAATCCAAAGGAGCAACCTTCATCTCCCGGGTAATAATCGTCCGCACTTGCCGATCCGTCAAGCCGGTCACCCTCACAGTATCGGGAATATTCAAACCCCGCTCGTCAGTTACATCCATAAAGATCTTATAAAACGGCTTCTTCTTTTTCTTTCGCGTCCAAAACGTCCGTGAGATTGCTTCTGCCTCTGTATCCCCAAGCAGATAATCCAAAGGTACATTTAGCGCCTCAGCATACTTCTTCACCAGTTCGATTCTGGGGGAACGCTGATTCAGCTCATAGCAACTAACCATCTGCTTGGAGCTTTTAAGTATTTTGGCAAGCTCGGTTTGCGAT
>JAZNFH010000065.1:0-15236 GCA_045589055.1 Faecousia sp.
AAGGGACTGTTGCAAAACGCAAGTTTTGCAGCAGTCCTCTTTTTTTGCTACGAGGCAGTTTTAGTCTGTATTTAACGAGGTAAGAGTCGTTTTTGGATTATTTCAGGCATGGCAAAGCCGACCGGGAGGATCCTCACGGTCTGGCTGTGGAATTCTTTTTGAGTTTTATCTGTTATGCAGCTTTTTTCTCAGAATAATGGGTTTCCAGTCTTCTTTTTTGCTGCTTCATCCAACGCTTCTTGAGGTTGAACCCCAGTGCCAGAAACAGCAGCTCTATCCGCACATTCTGCTTTCCTGTCGTGAGAAATCTGCGGAATCCAAAGTCATTTTTTATAAGACCAAAAGCTCCCTCTACCTGAATAGAACGGTTCATTCGCAACTGGATCCCTCGTTCGCTGGTGATATTCTCCAGAGATTGTGCTCGTTTCTCCCAGAAGGTTTCCTTCATTATGACCTCTTTGGGTGCATTGACATCTTCTTTCCTACAGCATTTTTGCCGCTGTGGACAATTCCTGCAATCCTCACACCGATACCATGCTCTGGTCACAGGGATTCCCTTCTTCACTTCCGTTTCTACTCTTCTGCACAGAAGTCTTCTTCCTTCCGCACAGATAAAACAGTCTTCTTGTTCGTCGTATTTCATGTTCTCTATACGGCCAATCTGAGATTTATATTTCTTTGTCTTTTGCTGCTCATAGTTCAGCGGTTTTATGAAACTGATTTGACCGTTAGCTTCCAGATAAAGATAGTTGTCCAGACTTTCATAACCTGCATCTGCGGTAACTTCGTCATACCGCTGCTTATGTGCCATCTCCAGCTTGTGCATAAACGGTATAAAGGTTCCTACATCTGTTCTGTTGGAAAATACATCAATTCCGGTAATGTATTCGCTGTTGACTGCAATCTGGACATTATAAGCCGGTTTCAGCTGACCGTTTCTCATGTGGTCTTCTTTCATCCGCATGAAGGTGGCATCATGATCTGTTTTGGAGTAGCTATTCCGGTCTTCTCCCATAATGGCCAGCTGTTCTTCATATTTTCTCCACTGCTCACACAGATGATTTATGGATTCCCATTCTCGCTGTTGCTCTGTTTTGTGCTTACCTTTTCCACTAACAAAGGTGATTTCTTCTGCTTTGGCAGTAAGAAGATTTTCCAATTCGCTGAGTGTTTTACATCCGGTTTGTTCCAGAACCTTCTGCTTTGCTTTTATCAGATTCTTTTCCGCTGTACCGCGCCAATTGAACGTATATCTTCCGGCTCTGCTCTCAATCTTTGTACCGTCAATAAATACACTCTTATGATCTACTTCTCCCTGCTGTTCCAGAATCCGGACATACTGGTAGAACAGATCCTCTACTGCTTCGGCGCATCTGCCTGTTCTGAATCGCGAAAGGGTAGAATGATCCGGTGCCTTCCCGTTCTCGAGAAGCCACATGAAATCTACACGGTATTTGCAAGCCTCTTCCAGCTTGCGACTTGAGTAGATACCGCACTGGTATCCGTATGCCATTACCTTGAACAACACTCGTGGGTCGGTGACCGATTTTCTTCCCTTGGAAGAATACGCTTCATACAGTTTCCTGTAGTCCAGTTCCTCAAGCTGGGCGCTGGTCACGCGGACGGGTGCGTCCTCCGGTAATAAAATTTCACTGTTTAGTACAAGTATCAGTTGATTATTCTCAATGGTTGCATTATACTTTTCTTGTCGGTTGGGGTTATTCATAGCAGCTTAATTCTACCGCAAAAAGACACATCGGCCAACCCCTTTCGGGGCCAGCCGATGTGTTTTTTGTACTTAGCGTATTTTGCAACGCGCCCATTCTTTAACCAATGAAAAGTGCGCCGGTTTAAACCGACGCACTTTGCTTATTCCATCTCAGCAGGCGTAAATACAGACTCTGTACCGGACACTTCCCGGTAGAATGCAGCCGTCGCAGCCTGTTTGTACGGTGTAAGCCACAGATTTCCGATGCCCAGTGTCAGTACGCACAGGATCCCCCAGCCGATGAAGCTGAGTTCCAGGCAGAACAGACGGAACCGATTTCCATACATCATCTGCTTTGACCGTTCAATTGCCTCACCGGCAGACAGTTCCGGATGCTCCGCCAGTATGTAACCCGTCATTGCATAGCTGTAACTGGCAACGATGCCGGGGATGATAAACAGCAGTCCCCAGAGAAATGCATACAATCCCCGGAGGAACTTCGCCCCTGCAGCTGCCTTCCAATGGGGAAAGTAGCCAAACAGTGTGCCGATTTCCGGTTCCCTCTGCCGGTCCACCAAATCCAGATTGAACCGGGAGTAACCAATTTCAACAACACCGCCAAGAACGAAGTAAAGCACCGCCATAATCAGTGCTGCCAGAATAATAAGGGTTGCTCCCCCGATAAGAAAACCTCTAAGCTGTTCACCAAAGCCTGCGCTCGAGGTATAAATCTGCTGGCCGGCAAATTCCAGTCCCAGATCAGCGCCGTTGTCATTGATGTTCAATGTAAGCTCCGGGCCGCTGGATGCAACCGCGCCCAACAGCGTAGCCAGCAGTCCGGCAATAACCGCAACACTCCATCTGCCCGATAACACCTCTCTGGCAATTCTTCTAAAATCAGCTGCGTATTTCATAATGTCACTCCCATCTTCTCCCGGAGGTCTCCGAGGCTCTTATTATATTGCCCTTGACTAATCGCGCCCTTTTCCAAAAACAAATCCAGCGTTTTCTTTTGGCTGAGAAAAAGCTGCTGCCTCTTTTCCTCCAATGTCAATTTTTCCAATTCTTCCATTATTTTTCTCCTGTCTGCATGGTCCTATGGCAAGTTACACACAATTTTTGAAAATAAGAACCACCGTACCCACAACAGCCAATGGCACAAACAAAGCGACCCATCCGGCAACAATCATGCAAAGGAAAAATACCGGTAAGGAAAACAATATCGCAATGCCCACTATTATCTTCGCTAGTCCCCATGTCAGTTTCCAGCAAATTTTAAAAGCTTTCACTGTCAGCCATAAAAAAACAGCTAATATTAATAATTCTAACATTTTATTCCTTTCTATACATCGAACTCACACCCATATATTTTTTATCTTTCTATGTAGAGATCGCCCTTTTATGTCCGTTCAAAGCCCAAATACCGGGTTCCCTGAAAAGTCAGCTTGCCACGGTCTCCCTCGATCAGCATGCCAAATTCATGGCCCGCCACATGCAGCTCCATCCGGTCACCGCTTTCCACCTGAAAGGTCACATAGTAAGTAGTGGAGTGGGTGGTGTGGTGCATGCCGGCACCACCGTGATTGTGGTGATGGTGAGATACATTGGTCCGCTTCGCCACAACACTGGCCGGTACCGTCAGTCTGGGAGAATGATTATTCTTATTCCACTGACGGATCCCTTTTACGGCAATCACGATGAACATACCGAACACGAGGACAAACACCAGCGTGAACATAATTCCAAAAATGGTAAAGCCGGTTCCAAAGCCCGGAAAGCCATAATCAAAAAAGCCTAAGCCCATCATTTTTGTTTCTCCTTCCGATTTGCAGCCTTCTTCGGTTTCGTTAGCATTGCCTCAATCCCAAATATCCCGGCATATGCAGGATGCTCCCGCAGTTTCTCCATCAAGCGAATCGTTAATATGCGCTCTTTTGTACTCATATCCGTTCCCATCCTTTCTTCCATGCACTTTCATAGTGACATTGTACCGGAAGATGGCACCGCAATACAGGAAAAAATCCGCAAATTACAGGGGTTTATTTTGCCGGAACCGCAAATTAACAGTTTTCTTTTCCCCACACGGTATGGGATGTGAGAGCCACAGGATTAGTATAGCACGACAAAACCGGCAATGCAAATACCTTAATAAATTCCTGTTATTTTTCATAATCCTATTGACTCTTACCTTGTGTTATAGTTTATAATGCTAGCGACGGGAGGGATGGCCATGAAAACTGTCAAAGAAGTAAGCCGGCTGACCGGTGTCAGCATCCGGGCATTGCATCACTACGATGCCATCGGCCTGCTAAAGCCAACGCAGCTGACAGAAGCAGGCTATCGGCTTTACGATGATGCGGCACTGGAACGGCTGTATATGATACTGGTGTTTCGGGAATTGGGACTGTCTTTGAAAGAAATCGCCGGTATATTAAGCATGCCGGATTACGACCGCAACCGGGTACTGGAAAAGCAAATCGCCCTGATGCAGGATCGAATCGGTAAACTGCAGGACCGGATCGCACTTGCAAAAGGAATCTTAACATTAGGAGTGAATTATATGCGTTTTGAGGGTTTTGATCCCAAGAAAATGGACGAATACAGCACCCAGGCAAAGGCCCTTTACGGTAAAACAAATGCCTACAGGGAATATACGGAAAAATCCAAAAACCGAACCACGGAACAGGAAAAGGACTTGGGAGAACAGGTCATGGATTTCTTTGCACGGTTGGGCAAAATGCATCCGTGTGCACCGGACTGTGCGGCCGCCCAAAACTGGGCAAAAGAATTGCAGGATTTCCTCACAGAGCATTTCTACACCTGCACCCCCCAGATCTTCGGTACGCTGGCAGAGAGTTATGCCGGAGGCGGCAGTATGACCGAAAACATTGACCGTGTGGGCGGCGCAGGCACCGGCGCATTTGCCAAAGAAGTCATTGGCATCTATATCGAAAAGCTGTAGAACCCGCTTCGGCACAAATAAATCACCCGGAATTGCTGCTGCAATTCCGGGTTTTTGCCGTTGAGCGTTTTCTGCATACCGATGAATCGTATTTACAACCATTTCGTTTTTGGGTATGCTAGAATATAGTGCAGGAGGTGGCGTGATGAAATTCAAGTTAATCATCGACAGCGAAACAGACGAAGAGGTTGTGGCAACCGTTCACCGCCGCACCGCTCTGATCGACGAAATTGAAGCGCTGATTTTAAAGCATGCCGGTACGGACCGGATTCTGGCCTATACCGAGGATGATATCAAAATGCTCCCCTTTTCGGAAATTGAATGCATCACTGTTCTGGACGGCAAAACCTACGCGATTGATTCCCGGAACCGGCGTTACCGGCTGAAGCAGCGGCTATATGAATTGGAAGCGGTACTTCCCTCTTCTTTCATTCGCATCAATAAAAGCGCACTGGCTAACGAGTCCCGCCTGGACCGGTTCTCCGTTACCTACGCCGGCAGTGTGGACGCCGTTTTCAAATGCGGCTACACGGAATATGTTTCCCGTCGGTGCTTTGCCCAAATCAAAAGGAGGTTGGAAACAAAATGAAACGGTTTTGGAAGGAATTCTTCTTAAGGGGTCTGTTATGTGCCGGTGGAGGGCCGGTGGTATTGGCCATTATCTATGGCGTTTTGGGTGCCACCGGTACAGTGGAATCTTTCTCACCCGGCGAGGTATGCACAGGTATTCTGTCCATCACGCTGCTGGCTTTCACCGCAGCCGGTATGACCGCCATCTATCAGATGGAGCAGCTGCCCCTGCCTACCATGATCCTGCTCCACGGTGGCGCTCTGTACCTTGTCTACCTTCTCACCTACCTGCTCAACGGCTGGCTGTTGAAACAGCTTGCGCCCATTCTGGTATTCACCGGCATTTTTATCGCCAGCTATGCCGTTATTTGGCTCATTATCTACTGCGTAATCAAGTCGAAAGCAGAGAAAATCAATAAACTTCTCAAAGGGTAATTAAAAAATGTGCGTTGCAAAATCTGCAACGCACATTGCTTATTGTTCATAATCTGTTTCGTAACTGCCTGCAGGCAGAACATAGCCGCAGGTACAGACCTCGTCACTGGCAAGGGTTCCCGTTTGACCGATGGCCCCTCCCATCAGGACGAACACCTCGATACATTCCCCGCAGTTGGGGCATTTCACTTCCACCAACCGGGGAGTTGCCTTTCCTTCCTGACAACCGTTGATCAGCATACGGTTCCCTCCTTTTCCCTGTCATTTGCCTGTAAGTGCTTTCCCATTGTATCCTCATATGCTTTATCAATGAGAATATACGGCAAGTTACAGGCAATGCACTGGGAAAGATTGTGTTCATTCTCTTTGGTCAGATCTTCTCTGGTCAGGTCAGAATCGTCTAAACGATGTTCTATCACATTGGCATGTGCCACAATATCGTCAAAGTGGTTTTCAATATAATTCCGGGACATCACAAGGCACACATAGCGAATTTGGTCCAAATATGCCTTTTCAAAGTCCTGCTGCCAACGAAAAGGAATGTAACAGCCTTCCACGATCAGATTTTGTCCGTTCTCGATGGCCGTTTTTACCATTTCTCTGACAATGGGCCAGAGATAGTCTGTCAGCCCCTCATCATCCATGGGCGTCAGATCAGTCTGGCCGCTGCGAATCAGTCCCATTTTCAAATGGTCCACAGACAGATACGGGTAACGGTATTTTTCCAGCAGCGCCTGCGCGTAGGCTGTCTTTCCGGTATGGGTAGCACCGCCAATGAGAATGATCATATTTCTTCCCTCCGTACATTGCAAAATACCTGTTTCCCCTGTCATTATAGCATGTAAAAATCCGGCTTGCAACGGCAATCGAGTGGTGCTATACTCGTCTCATAGATAAAAGGAGAGAAAACCATGGGAAATTTTGTCGTTATCGATACCGAAACCAACTGGGCAGATCAGGTCATGTCCATTGGTACTGTCATTGCGGATACGGACAGCTTTGCCCCCATTGAAGCCAAGTACCATATTCTGCCCATCGAATGTCAGATCGGCGGCATGTACGAAAGCACCCTGTTTATCGAAACACCGGTATCGCCCATTCTCTGCACCCGAGCAGAAGCCATTGGCGATCTCCGTTCCTGGTTCCGGGCTTACCATGTCGGTTCTATCTTTGCCTATAATGCCTGTTTCGACCGCAATCACCTGCCGGAGCTGCGGGATTATGCCTGGTACGATATCATGCGTCTGGCCGCCTACCGCCAGCATAACCCAAAGATCCCGGTCAATGCTGACTGCTGCTCCACAGGCCGATTGAAGCGCGGTTATGGGGTAGAAGCCATGCTGCGGCTTCTCTCTAATAACCACACATATCATGAAAGCCACAATGCCTTTTTCGATGCACTTGATGAATTGGAAATCATACGGCTGCTGGGGCATGCGCTTACCAAATACATACCGCTGCATTGATCCGCACATATATTCAGTAATACCTTTTCCGTATTGTTTGTGGTTTTTAAGTTTACATAACTTTATATGTTATTTCTCCACAATGTCTCGAATATACTAATTTTTGTTGCTATTATATATTTTTTATGCTATAATGTTCGCCGCGCATATGGATAGACTTAAGAATTCATCCGGAGGTATTTACCATGAAGAAATTCCTTTGCTTAGTAACCATGCTCAGTTTAATCACAGCTTTGCTGGCCGGCTGTGCCGGTACTCCTGTGATTTATTACAGTGACTGCACCTGCCCCACCGGCAGCCACACCAATACGCCCGAATATATCCCCACTGAGGGGGCTTTAAAAACCGGCCTTGCCATTGTTACCAGTGTTGGCAAAAGCGAAAATGCCAAGGTTGCCGACTATGATGTGACTGTTGTAGCTGTAACCGTAGACGATAACGGTGTCATTCAGGATTGCATCATCGACAGTGTCGGTACCACAGTGGAGTTTGATGCCACAGGCACGATTACTTCCAACCTGTCTGCAGAGATTCTGACTAAGAATGAAAAAGGTGACAGCTACGGTATGAAAGCCTATGGCAACGCCAAGTATGAATGGTATGAGCAGGCTGCCGCACTGGCAAACTATGCCAAGGGCAAGACCGTTACCGAATTGAAAAAAGGTGCTGTAAATGAGGCCGGCAAGGCAGCGGATGCCGATCTGGCTTCCACCGCTACCATCTATCTGGGTGGCTATGTGGCCGCCATCGAGAAAGCCGTTGCAAATGCCAAGCATCTGGGTGCCCAGGCCGGTGATGTGCTGAAGCTGGCTGTGATCAACGGCATTGGCAGCAGTGCTTCCGCCACCGCTGAGAAAGCCGGTACCGCACAGTTGGACTGCGATGTAGTTGCATTGACCCAGAAGAATGATATGATCACCAGCTGCGCCATTGATTCCGTGCAGGCCAAGGTCAGCTTTAACGCCAAGGGCGAGATTTCTACCAATCTGAAGGCAGAAGTCCTGACCAAGAACGAGCTGGGTGAAAACTACAACATGAAAAAATACGGCAATGCAAAGTACGAGTGGAATGAGCAGGCCGCTTCCTTTGCCGCTTATGTTACCGGAAAAACCCCGGCACAGGTAGCAGGCATTGCTGTAACTGAGGGTAAACCCTCTGATGCGGATCTGTCCGCAACCGTTACCATCGCAATCGGCGGCTTCCAGGCACTGATTGCCAAGGCTACAAAGTAATGAAGCGTCTGTTCTGCTTGATTCTTGCCGCGTGTCTGCTACTTTCCGGCTGCAGCATCCGGCAGGAACAAAAAAAGTACAATGCTACATACCTGACCCTCTTTGATACGGTCACCACCGTTGTGGGCTTTGCCGAAAGTGAAGAAGCATTTACTGCCACTGCACAGAAGATTCACGATGAGCTGTTGATATACCATCAACTGTTTGATATTTATAACGAGTATGAGGGCATCAACAATTTAAAGACCATCAATGACAATGCAGGAATCGCCCCTGTAAAGGTGGATGAGAAGATCATTTTACTGCTGAAGGGCTGCAAAAGCTATTACGGCTTTACCGGTGGCAAAGTCAATGCAGCCATGGGCAGTGTGCTGCAGTTATGGCATGAGGCCCGCAACGACGGCATCAACGATCCTGCTAACGCCTACCTACCGGATGCAGATGCGCTGGCAGAAGCCGCAAAGCACACCGACCCCAACAATATTATCATTGATGAAGCTGCCTCCACGGTCTACCTCTCTGACCCGCAGATGCGGCTGGATGTAGGTGCCATTGCCAAAGGTTGGGCAGCGGAAGAGGTGGCAGAAGCAGCACCCTCGGGTCTTTTGATCAGTGTCGGCGGTAATGTCTGTGCCACCGGACCGAAAGATGAAGCAGGCACGCCCTGGGTAGTTGGCATTGAAAATCCCAATGGCGGTGATTATCTGCACACCATCTATGTCAGCTCCGGCAGTGTGGTTACCAGCGGTGACTATCAGCGGGCCTACGCCGTAGATGGTACGGTTTACCACCATATTATCGATCCCAACACCCTTTTCCCCTCTGCCTACTGGCGCTCCGTAACAATCGTCTGCCAATATTCTACCCTGGCCGACGCCCTTTCCACTGCATTATTCCTGCTTCCTCTGGAAGAAGGACAAGCGCTATTGAAAAAAACAGCTTCAATGGGCGGCGCTGAAGCTATGTGGGTCGATGCAGCAGGCAAAATCTATTACAGTGAGAATTTCCAATCCTTGATTCGAACATAAATGAGGTGAAAGAACCAATGAAACATTTGTTTTTTGGCGGTATCCACCCCAAGTACAATAAGGAGATGTCCACAAAGAACGAGCATCTTCTGACGGTCACCCCGAAACAGGTGGTCATCCCCATGCTGCAGCACATCGGTGCGCCCTGCACCCCGCTGGTGCAGGTTGGTGATCATGTTCTGCGGGG
The DNA here is from genome assembly GCA_045589055.1 of Faecousia sp. Lineage (GTDB taxonomy): Bacteria > Bacillota > Clostridia > Oscillospirales > Oscillospiraceae > Faecousia. The sequence continues at coordinate 9,589 of JAZNFH010000065.1, forward strand.
ACAAAAAATCGGTGACGGAGAGGGTCTGTGTGTCCCCGTACACGCATCGGTTTCCGGTACCGTAATTGCCGTAGAACCCCGGCCACACACCAGTGGCCGCATGATTCCCGCCGTAGTCATTAAAAATGATTTTCAGGATACCCCTGTGGAAGTATCCGGTCTGAATCTGCCTTTGGAGCAGCTGGACATTGACGAAGTGCTCCATAAGATTCGGGAAGCAGGCATTGTCGGCATGGGCGGTGCTGCCTTCCCCGGCAATGTCAAGGCCCTGTCTGCCATGGGCAATGTGGATACCTTGATCGCCAACGCCTGCGAATGTGAGCCATATATCACCGCAGACGATTCCCTGCTGCGCACCACGCCCAAGCAGGTGCTGGAAGGCATGCAGATCCTGCGGCAGGTTTTGAAACCCAGCCGCACTGTTCTGGCAGTGGAAGACAACAAAGCTGCCGCCATTGAAAAGATCCGGAGCATGCTAAAGGATTATCCCGGTATCGGTCTGGCAGTTCTGCCTACCCGCTACCCCCAAGGCGCAGAAAAGCAGCTGATTCAAGCTGTGACCGGCCGTGAGGTAGAACCGGGCCAGCTTCCCGTATCCGTAAACTGCGCAGTGTTTAATGTTTCTACTTACGCGGCCATCTACCGGGCAGTCCGTCACGGTTTCCCCGTGACCCAGCGGATCGTGACCGTTTCCGGCGAAGCCATTGCCGAGCCGCAAAACTTCGTGGTGCGCATCGGCACACCATTTCGGGATCTGATCGATGTGGCAGGTGGACTCCACAACAAAACCGAACGGGTTATCAGCGGCGGCCCTATGATGGGTTTTGCCCAAAGTGATCTGCAGGTTCCCGTGGTAAAGGCCACCAACTCCATTTTGTGCCTGCTGAAAGACCAAAACGGTGCTGCAGAGAATCCCGTATGTCTGCGCTGCGGCAAATGCGTCAGTGTGTGTCCCATGCGGCTGCAGCCGCTGTATATGTATCGCTTCGTCAATGCAGCCCGTACCGATGAGCTGGAACGGCTCCATCTGATGGACTGCATGGAATGCGGAAGCTGTGCATTCACCTGCCCCGGTAAGCTCCCTTTGGTAGAGCGGTTCCGCAAGGGCAAACAAATGGTAAGGGAGGCAAAGGCAAAATGAAATTGACGGTTGCTTCTTCTCCCCATATCCGTGGCAATTTCCGCACCAACCGCATTATGCTGGATGTGGTGCTGTCTCTTCTGCCCGCGCTGATCGTTGGTGCCTGCGTGCTGGGCGCACGCAGCCTGTTGGTAGCACTGGTGTGTATCGGCGGTGCCATCGCCTCCGAGTATTTCTATAGTCTGCTGACCAAAACCCGTCAAACTGTCGTGGACGGCTCTGCTATGGTCACAGGTCTGCTGCTGGCCATGACGCTCCCCGCTTCCGTTCCCCTGTGGCTGGCAGCCGTTGGCAGCGTATTCGCAATTATTATCGTCAAGGCGCTTTGCGGCGGTTTGGGACAGAATATCTTCAATCCCGCCTTAGCCGCCAGAGCATTTATGATGCTCATCTACCCCGTTGGTCTGACCCGTTATTCTGCCATCGGTGTGGACGGTGTTACCGCCGCCACGCCCCTGCATCACATGGTCATGCCTGCCCTTCCGGAGGAAAGCCTGCTGGATATGTTCCTGGGCAACTGCCCCGGCTCCATCGGTGAGATTTCTGCTCTGGCTCTGCTGCTGGGTGGTGCTTATCTGGTATACCGCAAGGTCATCTCCGTCCGCATCCCTGTGGCCTATCTGGGAACCGTTGCAGTACTGACTTTTGTCTTCTCCAAAACCGACAGTCCCGTCAGCTGGATGCTTTACAGCTTACTCAGTGGCGGTGTGATGCTGGGTGCCATTTTTATGGCCACCGACTATGCCACCTCCCCCGCTACCCCCGTGGGTCAGATTGTCTACGGCATCGGCTGCGGCGTGCTGACTGTGATCTTCCGCTATTTCGGTCTGTTCCCCGAAGGTGTCACTTATGCAATTCTGCTGATGAATGCCTTGGTTTGGGTAATCGATTACTACACTCCCATCCGCCGCTTCGGCACGAAAAAGGGAGGTGCAGTCAAATGAAGAAACTGATTGTATGTATCCTTGTAGCTGCATTGGTTTTGTTCGGTACTTCTTTTGCTTTGCAGAGTACCGCTGCCAAGAAAGCACAGGCAGAGCACCTCTTGCTGATGCAAACTTTGCTCCCCGACAGCAAACAGTTTACACGGGAAGTCTATGACGGCGAGGATGCCAACATCCGCTCCGTCCACAAAGCGGAAAACGGCTTTGTGATTGAAACCGTGACCCGTGGATATGCCGACGACATTACCATGTTCATCGGCGTGAATAATGACGGCAAAGTCACCGGTTTGGTGGTCTACGAAGCCCACGAAACTTTTGGTCTGGGCAACGAAGCACTGACCGACCATGTATTCCTTTCCCAGTTTTTGAACAGTGCAGGTACTTTTGCCGTCGCCACCAGCGGTGCGGACGCATTCAGCGGCGCTACCGGTGAAGCGGAAGCTTCCGGTGACACAGTGGATGTAGACGGCATTACCGGTGCCACCGTTACTTCCAAAGCCATTGTCCGCTGCGTTAATTCCGCAGTTGCTTATGTAACCGGTGCCGATACCAGTTCCGGCGCCACCAGTTGGGGAGGTTAAGCCATGAACAAGAAATCTTATACCCTTAACACCTTGCTGGCTGCTGTTTTGAGCATTGCTCTGTTGGTTTGCATATTGGTTCGTACTCTGGCACCACGGATAATTCTGCCCCAGTTGGATATTCCCAACATGGTACTGCTCTCTCTGGTTGCTTTGGTGCTAGAGCACTACATTGCCCCCAATGCCAAGCGGTGTTACATTTGCATCCCTCTGTTTTCTGCCGTTACCTTCGGTCTGCTGCCCTTTGCAGCCTGCCTTGCAGGCATTGGGGAGGCACTGAAGCTGGCACTGGCAGGCGGCATTGTCTTCACCCTTCTCACCTTGCTTTACAGCACCATTCAGGACCGGCTCTCTTCCGGACCTGCTGCCAAAGCTGCGCCCATTCTCAGCGCATTGGGTCTGTATCTGGCATTCCAGGCCTTTGCCGGTATGATTCTTTAATAAAAAAGGTGCGCGGTGCGCACCTTTTTTGTCAGGAGGTTATGATGAAACAACTGAATTTCGGTATTTTAAGCACATCGTCCATCGCTCCTCGGTTTATAGCCGCCCTGCGGGAAGCAGGAGTTGGTAAGATCATCGCCTTGTCCTCCCGGACACTGGAAAAGGCAAAAGAAAAGGCCGTCCAGTGGGGGATCCCCACTGCCTACGGCAGCCATATGGAATTGCTGGAAGACCCCCATGTAAATATCGTCTACATTTCCACCGTCAATGCCCAGCATTACCCTTGGGCAAAAGCCGCATTGGAGCATGGTAAGCATGTAATTTGTGAAAAACCCTGCACCACCACCGCGGAAAACACCCGTTCGCTCTTCGCTCTGGCAAAAGAAAAAGGTCTTTTTCTGATGGAAGCGGAAAAAATGCTCTTTCTTCCGGCAATTTTGGAAGTAAAGCGCCGCATTGCTGCCGGTGAACTGGGAACCATCCACATGGCAGAACTGGCGCACAGCTTTGCCGCCACCTATAACGGCTGGATGTTTGATGCCGCCGCAGGCGGCGGGCCGCTGCTGTCCAGCGGTATCTACGCGGTGCATCTGCTGACTTGGCTACTGTCTCCCATTACTGAAATCCATGGGCAGCGCACTGCCGGAGAAGACGGTGTGGAACGGCAGTATATCCTCACCGGCCATTTGGAAGACGGCACCTTGTTCTCCATTAAAAACAGCACCCTCTCCATGCTAGACAATACCGCCCGGTTTTACGGCACCAGGGGATGGGTGGAGATTCCGGAATACTGGAAAGCCAGAAAAGTTACTTTCCACTTTCCCGAAAAAGAACCGGAAGTGCTGGAATTCCCCTGTGCGCACGAGCTGATCTATGAGGTTTTCCACATTGCCGAATGTTTTGAAAAAGGACTTCTGACCAGTCCTGTTGTCACAGAAGCGCTCTCCGTCAGCGGTATTGCCGCGCTGGAAGAAGTCAAGCGAATATGGTAAAGCAAAAGGCGTGCAGCAGCACGCCTTTTGCTTTATTCTCCGAACAATTCCGACTCAATCCCCAGATCCCACACAAGCCGGGACAGTACATACTTATCCCGGATATCCTTGGTGCAGCGCAAAACCGTAGGCAGCAGGTGTCCGTCTTCCCCGATATCAGTCAATGTAGCAGGCAGACCCACTTTTTCATACAACGCTTCCAGTTCTCCAACCGTTGGAATCTCTTGGGCTACAATTTTCATGATCATATCCCAGTGGTCCATCAGCTTTTTCAGTCTTGCTTCGTGCAAAACAGGATCGTACTTCTTTTCTTTTGCTTCCAGCGCGATCATGCTTTCCGCGCCCTTGCCTAAGAATGTACGGAGGGTCTCGCTCCAATCGGCATAGTCAAATGCCTTGGCATGTACCAATGCCGCTTCCGAATTTGGTACAACGCCCTTCAGCTTTTCATACAGCTTAGCTGCAATCATGGTTCCCACTGCACATTGCAGGCCATGGAGTTCAGCTTTTGTCCTGAATTCCACCGCCCGCATATCCAGCACATGGGAAATATAGTGCTCTACACCAGAAGCCGGTCGGGACAATCCTGCGTAATTCATGGCAACGCCGCCAATGATCAGACCTTCAAACACTGCCATGACCGCGTCCTTGTCCCGGTTCAGCAGGCCTTCCCCATGGGAAACGCACTGGTTCACCGCATAGCGAACAAGCCCGGCAATCTCTTCGCAGTAATATTCCCCAATCAGAAGGTGGGCAATCCGCCACTCACAGATGCTGATGTACTTGGCAAGCATATCCCCGAGACCGGAACGCAGCAGTTTCATGGGTGCCTTGCACAGAATGTCGCTGTCACCGATAATGACATCGGCTCCCCGGCTGGGCAGGGAAATTTTCAGTCCGTCCCGGGTCATAGAAGAGGTGGCGGAAGCATAGCCGTCCATAGAGGGAGCGGTGGCTACAATGATATAGGGTTTTCCGGACAGCGCAGACAGGATCTTGCCAATATCGTTGATCACACCGGAGCCGACACCTACAATCAGATCACAATCCGCATCCATATGCATCGCTGCCGAACCGACACTGTGTTCATCCGGCTCAACAGCATCTTTCATGAAGCTGTAACTATTACAAAGAACCCTCGCCTCTTCCAGCAGAGAACATACCTGCTTCCCTGCCGCCTTGTAGGTGTTCATATCAGAAAGCACAAATGCCTTCTTCGCGCCGTACCCTGTTACCACGGCAGGCAGCTGTTGCAGTACACCGCTGCCCGCAATCACCTTGGCAGAAAAACCGTGTGTTTTCCCACAGGTACACGGCTTTCCATTCATTTCGTTCAGCATATCCAGGCTCATACCCTCACACTCCTTTAGGCTATTGTAGCATATTTCTACAAACCCTTCAATGCCCTAAATGATCGTTTAGCGGTGCAGTCGCCTAAAACGCATGTCATTCTGAGCGGAGCGTAGCGGAGTCGAAGAATCCGTTCTCCTATAAGAAAATCTTTGTAATTGCAGGGTTTTGAGGATGCGGATCCTTCGACGCGCTTCGC
>JAZNFH010000066.1:0-4546 GCA_045589055.1 Faecousia sp.
AAAGTATTTGAGCGTGTTATACACGGCATTTTCTTGATCCTGGGTCTTGTGACCGTTGCCTGCGTGCTGTTGATTACGGTGTATCTGGTGATCTCCGGCATTCCGGCTATTATGGAGATCGGTTTATGGGATTTCTTATTCGGCATGGTCTGGGATCCTGCAGCATCCAATCCCCAGTACGGCATTCTGCCCTTCATTCTCTCCAGTATCTACGGTACAGCCGGTGCGTTAGTAATCGGTGTCCCCATTGGCTTCTTTACGGCGGTGTATCTGTCCAAGAAAGCATCCCCGAAAGTAAAGGAATGGATGTCTGCAGCGGTGAGCCTGCTGGCAGGTATCCCTTCTGTGGTATACGGTCTTGTGGGCATGATGGTGCTGGTACCCGCAATCCGTGAAATCTTCCATCTGCCCGACGGAGCCAGCTTGCTGGCTGCGATGATTGTGCTGGCTATTATGATCCTGCCTTCTATTATCAAAGTTTCAATTACAGCATTGGATGCTGTTCCCAGAGAATACGAGCAAGGCTCACTGGCCCTGGGAGCTACACCGGAGGAGACCTGGTTCCGTGTCAGCGTTCCTGCTGCCAAAAGCGGTATCGCCACAGCTGTGGTACTGGGTGTGGGCAGAGCCATCGGTGAAGCGATGGCGGTGATGATGGTCTCCGGTAATGTAGCGAATATGCCCAGCCTTTTTGAGAGTGTCCGTTTTCTGACCACTGCCGTTTCCAGCGGTATGGGATATGCGGATGGTCTGTACCGGGAGGCACTATTCTCCATCGCACTGGTGCTGTTCCTGTTTATTATGCTGATCAACGCAACGCTGAACTTTTTCCTGAAGGGAGAAAAGCAATGAATACAGTTAGAAAGAAAAATCTGTTTCAATGGACCCTTCGGGGAAAGCTTTATTATCTGCTGGCAGCGGCAAGTCTTCTGATTCTCCTTGCCATCATTGGAGTTATGCTATGAAGAAAAGAAATGTCTATATCTGGGGTGTTCGCATCCTCATGGGGCTGGCTGCCGGGATCACCGCTGCGCTGACCCTGTTTTTACTGGGCTATGTGCTGATTAAGGGTCTTCCCAATATTACTTGGGAGCTGTTATCCACCAAACCCAGCTATCTTCGTGGAACAGTTGGTATCCTGCCGGACATCTTGAACACCCTTTACATTATCCTGACCACGCTGCTGTTTGTATTGCCGCTGGGTGTAGGCGCAGCGATCTATCTGACCGAATATGCCACCAACAAGCGGCTGGTTGGCATGATCGAATATGCGGCGGAAACCCTGTCCGGTATTCCCTCTATCATTTACGGCCTGTTTGGCTCACTGTTCTTCTGTCAGTTTATGGACCTGGATAAGAGCCTGCTGGCAGGCGCATTGACATTGGTGATTATGAATCTACCCACCATTATGCGTACCACCCAGGAAAGTCTGAAAACCGTACCCCAATCCTACCGGGAGGGAGCGTTCGGTTTGGGTGCAGGCAAATGGCGTGTAATCCGCACGGTGGTACTGCCCAACTGCGTAGAAGGTGTGATTACAGGCTGCATCCTGTCTGTGGGCAGAATCGTGGGCGAATCTGCTGCGCTGCTGTTCACTGCCGGTTTTGCCCATGCATTGGGCGGTTTCTTTGAGGCATTAAGCTCTTCCGGCGCAACACTAACGGTGGCACTGTATGTCTATGCCACGGAGGATGGCAACTTTGAGGTAGCCTTCGCTATCGCTGCCATTTTGATGATTCTGACTCTGCTGATCAATTTAAGCGCAACGCTGATCGGTAAATACTTCGAGAGGAAAAATAAAGCATGAGTATTATTTCTGCAAAAGATTTGTGCCTGTGGTATGGAAATTTTCAGGCACTGAAAAATATCAGTATTGAGATTCCGGAACACAGTATCACTGCTCTGATTGGCCCTTCCGGCTGCGGCAAGTCTACCTTTCTGAAGACATTAAACCGGATGAACGATCTGATCCCTACTGTAAAAATCACCGGTGAGGTAATGTACAACGGTCAGAATATCTTTGAAACGGATGTCAATAACCTCCGCAAAGAAGTGGGCATGGTGTTCCAAAAACCAAATCCGTTTCCTATGAGCATTTACGACAATATCGCCTATGGTCCCCGGACCCACGGCATTACCAATAAGGCACAACTTGATGAAATCGTGGAAAAGGCGCTCCGGAGTGCCGCCATCTGGGACGAAGTAAAGGATCGGCTAAAGAAGAACGCACTGGGAATGTCCGGCGGTCAGCAGCAGCGCCTTTGTATTGCAAGAGCCTTGGCTGTGGAACCAAAGGTACTGCTGATGGACGAACCTACCTCTGCCCTTGACCCCATTTCTACCAGCCGCATTGAAGACTTGGCCATGGAACTAAAAAAGGACTATACCATCGTCATCGTTACCCACAATATGCAGCAGGCTGTCCGTATTTCTGACCAAACTGCGTTTTTCCTTCTGGGTGATTTGGTGGAATACGGCAATACAGAGGCAATGTTCTCCCAGCCAAAGGATCAGCGTACCGAAGATTATATTACAGGAAGGTTTGGTTAATATGAGAGACTTATTCCAAGAGCAACTGAATGAATTAAAACGGGAACTGACCATAATGGGTGCCGCTTGCGAGGAAATTATTGCGCTGGCTTCCCAGGCGCTTACCGATTGGGATGAAGATCTGGTGCAAAAGGTAAATACCATTGGCGCACAGATTGATGAAAGTGAACGCACCATCGAAACCATTTGTATGAAACTGCTTTTGCGGCAGCAGCCTGTTGCCCGGGATTTGCGGCAGATCAGCGCTGCTATGAAGATGATCACAGACATGGAGCGGATTGGCGATCAAGCCGAAGACATTGTGGAGATCGTTCCCTACATGAACACCCATCCCGACGAAAAATATCCTAAGATCCGGGAGATGGCGAAAGCTGCTAAAGTTATGGTCACGGAAGCAGTGGATGCCTATGTAAAGCAGGATCTGAGCCTCGCAAGAAAGGTCATGACGCACGACGATGTAGTGGATGATTATTTCACTCAAGTTAAAAAAGGCATCATCGGTATTATTGCGGCAGAGCCTTCTCAGGGTGAGTATGCACTTGACTTGCTTATGATCGCAAAATATTTCGAGCGCATCGGTGACCACTGCACCAACATTGCGGAATGGGTAGAATTTTCCGTCACCGGTGTCCACAATGACTGCCAGTAAGATATAAAATGTATGTAAAGTTCGTAGAAAAACTTGAATTTTACTACTAAAACAGCTAAAATTGTAAAAAAACGCAAGGAGGTGCCCGAATGATTTGGTGTGTAGAGGATGATTCCAGTATCCGGGATATTGAAGTGTATGCTTTAATCTCTACCGGGTTTGAAGCCAGGGGGTTTGAAGACGGCGACAGTTTTTGGAATACGCTGCAATCTGAAAAACCGGAGTTGGTTGTTCTGGATGTGATGCTCCCGGGTAAGGACGGTGTCACTCTGCTGAAGCTGATGAAGCAATCAGAGGAATTTCAGGATATTCCCGTGATCATGGCCACCGCCAAGGGCACGGAATACGATAAAGTTCAGAGTCTGGACTTAGGCGCGGATGATTATCTCGTCAAGCCTTTCGGAATCATGGAAATGGTCAGCCGGGTGAAAGCTGTGCTTCGTCGGTGCAAGCGGTCAGCGCCCTCCAACTTGCTGAAACTGGTCGGTCTTGTGCTGAATCCTGACGAACATACTGTTACCATCGATGACGAGCGAGTGATTTTGACCTATAAAGAGTATGAACTTCTGCATCTGTTCCTCTCTCAGCCGGGTATTGCATTTACAAGAGAACAACTGCTCTCCTCCGTGTGGAACACAGAATTTGCGGGAGAAACCCGGACGGTAGATATGCACATCCGCACCCTTCGCCAGAAGCTGGGCAGCTACGGCAATATCATCGAAACCGTCAGAAATGTAGGCTACCGCCTGGAGAACAACTATGACAAGTAAAATCTTTCGTTCTACGGTCTTTGTTGCGGTTGTGGTACTGTTATGCTCCCTGGGCATTGTGATTGGCGTTCTGTATAACCACTTCACCGGTGTGCAGGTGGAGCAGCTGAAAGATGAGCTGAGCCTTGCAGTTACAGGAACGGAACAGTACGGTAATGTGTTTCTGGAAAACGTCGAGGCTGACCGCTTCCGTGTAACTTGGATCGATGCTGATGGCACGGTGCTGTTCGATACCCAAGTGGATGAGAGCACCATGGAAAACCATGCTGACCGGGAAGAAATTCGGGAAGCCTTCGCTACCGGCTCCGGCAGTGCGGTGCGTAACTCTTCTACGCTGACTGAGCAGACCTACTACGAGGCACGTCGTTTAACAGACGGAACGGTGCTGCGTATTTCTGCCAATCAGGCATCTGCCTGGGCGCTGATGATGGATCTACTGTGGCCCATTATTCTCATCGCCGTGCTTGCTATCGGCCTTTCTGCGCTGCTTGCCCGGCGAATGGCAAGAAAAATCGTGGAACCGCTGAACAAGCTGAACTTGGAACAGCCCCTTTCCAATGATACTTATGAGGAGCTT
>JAZNFH010000067.1:0-33479 GCA_045589055.1 Faecousia sp.
GCGGCAGCGGTTTCGCTCAATGCCTCACCTAAAATTGCGGACTTCAGCATAAGCAAATCGGTGATCGTTACAGCACCGTCACCGTTCAGATCACCGGTGACGATAGCGGTTGCTGTGCAATTTCCGGAGGTCAGCAGGGTACCTGTTGTGATGATATCCTGCGAAAGAGCCAAATCATTGGGGAGACAAACGCTGAGCAGGTGCTCCGCAGTGGTTCCGGGAGTGATGCCGGTGATAAAGCCCTTCTCACGATCAACATAGTAGTAAGAAGAAAGAATGCCCTCGGCATTGGGATCATACACTGCGGCGTTTACAAAACACAGGTTGGGGCAAAGCAGTGCCAAAATGATTAGCAATATGGGTATTTTGTAAAACTTACGCATATTTTTGCCTCCTACGTCTTGCATTCCGATAAGAGTCTGGTTATCATAGTATACAGATTATGTACAATTATCCAGAACACGGATACTTGCTGCTATTATAGTTGGGTTGGTTGAAAAATTCAACTATAATGTAGAATGTTGTCAGAAAAGAGTGTGTAATGATGAAAAGAGTCGTTTGTATCATTTTAACAGTTATGGTGGTGCTGGCAACCATACCAGCGGTGTTGGCTGCCGGAAGCGCTGCTATGACCGGTCCCGGTGTTGTTCGGGCGGGAGATACCGTCACGGTTTCTTTTTCTGCCGGCGGTGGAATCTATGGCGGATCGGGAAGTGTTTCCTATGATCCCAATCAGCTGACACTGCAGGGATATACAGCAGTGATTGGCGGAAGCTGGGTGGTAGAATTCAGTGGAAACAGCTTTGTCTTCTACGATAATGCCATGACTTCACCAATTACGAATGCAGCTATCTTCACTGCTACCTTTACAGTCAATGCGTCTTTAACGGCCGGAACAGTGATTTCTGTTTCTGCTGACAATGTGATGGTTTCTGACGGAAAGCAGGATACATACATTGGGAGCAGTGTGTATTCTGTGACAGTTGCACCGCCGCTGTCCGATAATTGCCGGTTGGCAACTATGTCCGTGACGAATGCCGGGATTACCCCTGATTTTTCTCCGGATGTACTGGAGTATTATGCGTCTGTTCCCTTTGAAATATCGGCTCTGGAACTGGCAGCGGCTGCTGAGCATGGAGGTGCGCAGGTATATATTGAGAATCCGACTTTGGCAGTAGCTGCTACCACAGATGTGAAAGTGACGGTTGTTGCTGAAAACGGTACCGCCAGAACCTATGTGATCCATGTCGCAAGAGCCCAGGATCCCAATTATGTACCCAGCAGCAATGCGCTGCTCCGGGAGCTTTCTGTGAATGGTTATGTGCTGTCGCCGGCCTTTTCAGCAGATCTTCTGCACTACTATGTTTGGCTTCCCTATGAGACGGAAACGGTATCGATTACGGCAGCCACGGAGGATTCCAGGGCAAGTGCTGCAGTGGGTGAAGCGCCGGAACTGGTACCCGGAAAAGGAACAGATATTGCTGTAACCGTAACGGCAGAAGATGGTACCCAACTCATTTATACAGTTACTGCCGTGCGCGCACCTTCCTACGAGGAAACGGACAGTTTTTTGAATGGTGAATGGAAAACGGAGGAAACACAGCTGGCAACGGAGCCGACCACCATTCCTACCATGGATCCGGCAACGATTCCAGCGACGCAATCCGCCGAGAACCGGCAGGAGCCTGCATCTGCAACCCTGCCTTCATGGAACCTGCTGGTGATTTCCTGTGTGGCATGTGTGATTTTGGGAGCAGGAATTGGCATATGCTTTGCGATGTCAATGAAACGGAAAAAGGGCCAATAAGACAGTCGTCCTTATGCCATAACGACAAACAGAATAGGAGTATTGGGATGAACAAAAAGCTGGTTGTAATCGGAAAACTGCCCAAGGATCTGCGCGACTTTGGAAACTCCATATGGTTTCTGCTCAAATGGCTGGTGGTCAGTGTCGCTGTCGGGTGCATTGTCGGAGGCATCAGTGCGCTGTTCGGTCATACGCTGATTTTTGTGGGCAATCTGCGGAGTCAGTTTCCGTATATCGTTTACACGCTGCCAGTTGGTGGCCTTTTGATTGTTGCCCTGTACCGGGGGTGCCGCAACACCAGCGATAAAGGAACCAACACTGTTGTTGCATCCATTCAGGAATCTACAGATATTCCTTTTAAAATGGCTCCGCTGATTTTTGTTGCAACGACCATTACACAGTTGTGCGGTGGTTCTGCGGGCAGAGAAGGCGCCGCATTGCAGCTTGGAGGAAGTATTGCAAAAAAACTGGGAAAGTTGTCAGGGCTGAACGAGTATAGTCAGCGAACCATTGTGATGTGCGGTATGAGTGCCGGATTCTCTGCATTATTTGGTACACCTCTTGCGGCAGCAGTGTTTTCCATGGAAGTGGTTAGTGTCGGTATCATGCATTATTCCGCACTGGTACCTTGCGTGATTGCTTCCCTGACTGCGCATCTGATTGCTGTATTTTTTAAAGTCCCGCCGGAAGTGTTTCCGGTTACCGCTATACCGGCCATTACCCCGATTAATTTGCTGAAGCTGGTGGCATTTTCGGCTGTTGCCGGCGGCATCAGTACAGCGTTTTGTGTGCTTTTGCACAGGACGGAGTACCTGTACGAGAGGTACATTAAAAACCAGTATATTCGGATTGCACTATCCGGATGTATTTTGATCGGTTTGACACTGCTTCTGGGAACGCAGGAATATCTGGGATCCGGTATGGGAATCATTGAGCATGTTTTTCATGAAGGGCAGACTCATTGGTATAGCTTCCTTTTGAAGATGCTTTTTACTGCCATCACGCTGGGCGCAGGCTTTAAAGGTGGTGAGATCGTTCCATCCTTTACCATCGGTGCGGCCTTTGGATGCGCGGTAGCTTCGCTGCTGGGACTTCCGGTCCAATTAGTGGCGGCTTGTGGTATGGTTGGCATTTTCTGTGGTGTTACCAACAGTCCAATTACCGCTTTGCTCATCGCATTTGAATTGTTTGGATTTGAAGGAATGCCATATTATCTGGTGACTGTTGCGGTCAGCTACATGGTATCGGGATATCAAAGCCTGTATCACAGACAGAAGATCGTTTTTTCCAAGACCAGGACAAGCTTTGAAACAAAGGTGTGATTTGAATGTACGGCAGCAGAGAAGAAAATGCCTGTCTGATCGGCGCAGCGCTGGCGGCCTTTGCGGCGATAATGTAACGAGTTGAGAATACCCCCTGCATACTGTCTTTGCAGAAAGGACAGTATGCAGGGGGCGTTAATTAAAAGAAATTCGGAATCGGAGCTTATATTATACGTGTATGAACAGTGGGGCGATGGTACCTAAAAAGATTTTGTTGCAAACAATAATACCAATGATTAAGATTGCAAACAACGGCACACACAATGTCAAAAGATACTGATCTGGGAGAATTCCGGCAGCAATGAAGATCAGACCGATGAGCAGACTGGTGATTTGGCTGGCAATTAGATACCCTTTTGTTGTATTGCGGATGTTTAACACGGCAATTATACCTTTTGTATAACCAAAGAAAGGACGGAAGAGACGGACGATTACTAATATGATATAGTAGATACCGATTATGCAACATCCAATGTTCATTATAAGCCTCCTTAAAATGTATTGTTTATATGGTGGGCTGAAACACTTTCTGATGAAAGAGGCGCATAAGCATGCCGGGATTATCTCGATGCCTATGCGCCAATCTAAATTGTTTTGATCCGTCCTATCCACGGCTCAGGGAGGTAGCAAAACAATACAGGGCAAAAACAATTGCTTTTGTTAACGCACATGATGCTACCTCCAATCCAGAAAACTGGATGAAACCAACTAACTTGAAAATATTATACAATGTGTATTGAGATAATTAATGAACAAATTATGAAATATTACCAGTGTTAAGCAAAGCGAAATAGAGCTATCAGCGCCCACAGCAGGATAACACAGCGGGTCAATCATATTGCGCATATCCCCTAAGGATACTTAAAGGCGGCGTGTAGGGCTTTCTAGGCATTCATGTGTGTTCGAATCCCCTACAAGAGAAAAAATCAGACCACATATAAGGTGGTCTGATTTTCATGGCGGAGAGTTAGGGATTCGAACCCTAGGTTCCTTTCGGAATCACTAGTTTTCAAGACTAGCTCCTTAAACCGCTCGGACAACTCTCCATTGGCCTACACTATACCATTTCCTATGGGAAATGTCAAGGGAGCGGTGGGCGTGCGGGTCAGTCCGCAATGATATAGGCACTGACGATCTGCCCATAGTACGCGGTATGATAATCTGCGTGGATGTCCTGAGAATCTTCCGGATAGTGGGTATGAGGTTCCGGGTCTGTCATGCATTCCGGGTACTGCTGCTGTTTGTAAATAACCCTACATTCCAAAGTCAAGGGCAACTCCTTAATGCCGGGAACAGAGATTACCTCCGGTGGGACTGCAGTCAATCCTAATGTCTGGAATTTATCCACATCCCGGCCGGACATGGTACCGCAGTAACGGATGATTTCTTTGTCCACTTCGCCCAAGGGGATGTTGATGGTGAATTCCGGATTTTTCTCCAGTATGGTGCTGGTATGACGGCATCCCCGGACAAACACTGTGAAGATCGGAAGTCCCCATTGGATGCCCATGGTACCCCAGGAAATGGACATAGTATTGAGCTGTTCATCTGTTTTCGTTGTCACCAGTACGCCGTGCTTGACTGCGTGGAGAATTTCCTTGGCATAGTCAAAGGGATCGATATATTTTTTCATATTATTTGCTCCTTATTTGTTCCACAGATATACGCGTGTTTCGTAGGGGGTTAGATGATTTTGTGCAGGCTCGTTGACGCTGCACAAGATCAATTCTCCATTGGAAAGATCAAAGCCTTTAGGCACCCGGAAGGCAGTGCTTTTCTTGGCAAAAGAGCAGACCACCAGAATCTTCTGCTTCTCATCTTCCAAAGAATAGAGATAATGCTTGCCGGATAAGGGACGATGCTCCTCATAAATACCGTCCCGGACACAGGAAAGGCTCTTGCGAAGAGCAATGGCTTTTTTGTAGAAATTCAGTACAGAATCGGGGTCATCCAACTGCTGTGCTACATTGATTCGGGTGTAATTGGGGTTAATGTCGATGCATGTGCTTTCCCCGGTGGTAAAGCCTGCATTCTTTTCCGCACTCCATTGCACGGGGGTTCTGGCAGAATCCCGGGAGGAACGCCATGCCATCTTTAACCGCCTTTGAGGGGTTTTCTTCTGATTTTTGTTTTGGTACCCCCAGATGGTCTGGACATCCCGGTACTGGTTGGGATCTGTGGGCCGCCAGTTGGTCATACCGATTTCCTGCCCCTGGTATACAAATGGTGTACCTTTTTGGAACAGATAGGAGGCTGCCAAGGCTTTCGCACTTTCTCTCTGGAAATCCTCGCTGCCGTATCGGGATACAATTCTGGGGTGATCGTGGTTTTCGATGTACAGCATATTCCATGCTTTGCCTTCCAGCTTGGTCTGCCACTGGGAGAAGGCGCGTTTCATTCTGCGCAGTGAGAATTTCAGGGGCATATAGTCTGTAAAAAGGCAATCGGCACATTGGCACTGGAACTGAATCATCATATCGATCTCGTTGCCGGGATCTTCCGCAATGTATTTCAGCGCCAGCTTAGGCCATACCAGTGGCGCCTCCGCCAGTGTCATGCAGTCATAGTGGGAGAATACATCCCGATGGAATTCCTGCAGGTATTCGTGAATGTGCGGACCGTGGTTATAGTGGAGCATGCCACGGTTGATAGGGAAAATGTAGTCGTTGGGCAGACCTTCTTTTTTGGAGATATAGGTAATCACATCTTCCCGGAAGCCGTCCACACCCATATCCAGCCAGAAACGCAGAATCTTCTTGACTTCCTCTCGTACCAAAGGATTGTCCATGTTCAGATCCGGCTGCTTGATGGCAAACAGGTGCAGATAGTATTCCTGCCGGACTTCGTCCCAGGTCCATGCTTTGCCCTCGAAGTTGGAATCCCAGTTGTTGGGCAGCTTCCCGTCGGGACGGGCAGGACGCCAGATGTAATAATCGGTGTAAGGCTCGATCCGCTGGCGGCTCTTTTGGAACCATTCATGTTCATCACTGGTATGGTTGACCACCAAGTCCATGATGACTTTCATATCCCGGGCGTGAGCGCCCTCCAACACCTTCCGGAAGGCTTCCATACCGCCGAATTCCGGCTCGATATCCATGTAATCGGCAATGTCATAGCCGCAGTCTGCGCCGGGGGAAGGGTAGATGGGGGAGAACCAGATGCCGTCCATACCCAGCTCTTTCAGGTAGTCCAGTTTCTCATAGACACCCCACAGGTCACCCATGCCGTCGCCGTCGCCGTCTTTGAAGCTTCTGGGCCAGATTTGATAAAATACCTTATCTTTATACCAACGAGTGCGTTCCATAGTGTCCGCTCCTTTCCATTTCTGCCATTATAACACAGCAACCCACAATCGTCACCAAAAATCTCATTGACAGCTGAAATTCTTGCAGATACAATGAAGCTGTTAAGGAGGCGTTGATTATGATTTCCTATGATAACGGTGTATTTTCTCTCCATGGTGAGGGATTTTCTTACATATTCCGCGTAACAGAACATGGACAGCTGGAGCATCTGCATTTTGGAAGATCCGTATGTGCATCGGATGCCCGGGCGTTGGCATGTAAGACGGGAACCGGTTGGGGCTGCAGTGTGGCTTATGATGCGGATGGTACCTGTCTGGATGTGCTGCCTTACGAATGGAGCGGAAGCGGTCGGGGCGATTACCGGGAGAGTCCGGTAGAGCTGGAGACTGCCGGAAAGGCAAGTCCTACGGATTTTACATATCAGTCTTACGAGATCGTTGAGGGCAGTTTGCCAATGATTTCCGGGCTTCCGCAAGCAAGGGAAGCCAAACAGACACTGGTCATTACCATGACACATTCCGGTGGCTTGAATCTGAAGCTGTACTATACGCTTTTTGACGATGTCATTACCCGTCGTGTGGTCTTGGAGAACAACACGGATTCTTCTGTAACCCTCCACAAGCTGATGAGCATCTGTGTGGACATTCCCGGCGGCTACGAAATGACCACCTTTGACGGCAGTTGGATCGCGGAAATGCGGCCTCATAAAGTACCCGTAGGCCCGGGAAGGGTGGTACACGACTCGGTAACCGGATTTTCCTCCAACCGTCACCAGCCGGGATTCCTGCTTTCCAAGCCGGATACCAACGAGGAATACGGAGATGCCTATGGCTTTAATCTGGTGTATTCCGGAAATCATTACGCGTCCTGTCAGCGCTCCTTCCAAGGATTGACCCGGGTGATGCAGGGAATCAATCCCACCCAGTTCTCCAAAGTGCTGGCGTGCGGGGAAAGCTTTGAAACACCGGAAGCCGTGCTTAGCTGGTCTAATGAAGGCTTCAACGGATTGTCAAAACGGATGCATAGGTTTATCAACCGGCACGTTGTTCCCCAATACTGGCAGTTCCGGGAACGCCCGGTGCTGTACAACAGTTGGGAAGGCTGCATGTTTGATTTCAACCGTGCCAGACTTCTGGAACTGGCGGGTCGGGCAAAGAAGCTTGGCTGTGAGCTGTTTGTCCTGGATGACGGCTGGTTTGGCAAGCGAAAAGATGACACCGCCGGGTTGGGCGATTATACAGTAAACCGCAAAAAGCTGCCCGGCGGACTGAAAGCACTGGCTGAGCGGGTAAACGATCTGGGAATGGAATTCGGCCTGTGGTTTGAGCCGGAAGCAGTCAACCCGGACAGTGACCTATACCGGGCACATCCGGACTGGGCGCTGACCGATGACTTACCGCCGGTTTACGGCAGAAACGAGCTGTTGTTGGATTTGACAAAGCAGGAAGTCCGGGATTATGTTGTGGAAAATGTTTCTGCGGTTCTGGACAGTGCCAATATCACCTATGTAAAATGGGATATGAACCGAAACAGCATCGCTTTGGGCGAAAAGGCCCATGCGTATATTTTGGGACTGTATGAAGTGCTGCGGAGAATCTTTGAGCCCCGGCCGAAGATTTTGCTGGAGAGCTGTGCTTCGGGCGGCAACCGCTTTGATTTGGGCATGCTGTGCTTTTCTCCGCAGGTCTGGTGCTCTGATGATACAGACCCCATTGAGCGGCTGACAATCCAACAGAGTTTGTCTTACCTGTATCCCCAGTCTACTTTCGGTGCCCATGTGTCTGCGGCACCCCATGCGCAGACGCTTCGCAGCACGCCTCTGTCCACCCGGGGAAATGTTTCTTTCTTTGGTAATCTTGGATATGAACTGGATCTGAAGCATTTGCTGCCTACCGAGGAGAAGGAAATTACAGCCCAGATTGCTTTCTACAAACGCTACCGCCGGATATTCCAGTTTGGTGCCTTTTCGCGGCTGCGGGCAGAGGATGCGACCTGCTGGCAGGTCAGCGGTGGCAATACACATCTGGTGGGATTGTTCCACAGGCTGCAGCATGCTGCTTCCGGATATGAGCAGCTTCGTCTTCTGGGACTGGAAGCGGACAAACAGTATAACCTGACCAGCAGGGAGCAGCTGCTGCGTGTGGGTATGTTCGGTGCGCTGGTCAAGCACATTGTTCCGGTTGAACTGAATCCCAACGGTGTGGTAATGCGGACGGCGGACAGGCTCTATCCTATGGCAGACGGTGTGGAACAGATGACAGCCTCCGGTGGTGCTTTTCTGTCCGGTGTGATGCTATCCCCAAGATTTCAAGGGACTGGATATAACAAGGATGGACGCAACCAGGGAGACTTCTGCTCTAATGTTTATGTGGTAGAAAAATGTGAATAAAAGAATTCCCGGTCCTGAGACCGGGAATTTCTTAATGAATCGTTATTTTAATATCGCCGGTGCTGGTGGTGATCTCACAACGGCCGCCGGCAGTTGTTTTTGGGATATCAACATGGCCGGTGCTGGTTTGCGTAATAAATACCTTATCCGTAAGCAAGCTGCCGGTGATATCACCTGTATCGGTTTCGAGGAAAATTGTCTGCGCATCGCAACGGTCAAGCTTGATATCGCCGGTGCTTCTTACAATGGAGAATCCTTCTGCGGCAATCACTTGGTTTAAAGAAATGTCGCCGGTATTTCCATCCGATACCAGATTTTTGCAGGTGCTGTCGGTTATTTTAGTCTTGCCTGTGGAAACATGGATCGAAATATCACTGTCGCAGATGGCATTGGTAACCGTTATTTTGCCTGTTGTAACGGTGAGATCCAGCGCATCCGCAGAGATATTTTCTGTGCGGATATTGCCGGTACTTGTGTGAATTTTAATCAGTTCCGTGGCAGATGCATCGTTCACAATGTCGCCGGTGCTTACGGAAATATCCATATTTTCAAACTTGCAATCCTTTGGTATCTCAATATCTCCGGTACTCCCTTTTATGAGAAGAGAAGCGTACTGCGCTTCCGGAAGATAAACCGTTATTTTCGGAGTGCCAAAGTTTATGCCGATATATTCATACCATTCCCGCGCATCCTCAAGCCGGATGCTGAGGGTATCATCCTCTACACCGACGGAATGCCGGGCGTTCTCCTGCTCATAACAAACGATTTTGCAGGTATTGTCTTCAGCGGAGGCAAAGAGGATATCTGCTGTATCCGTGTTTATGGAGATTTTGCTGAATGCATCTTTAACCGTATGGGTGTTGGTGTCATATTCTACGGCACTTAGGTTTTGGAAATTCCAGTTGTAGGCGGTCATCACCGCAGCAAAAACAACCGATCCCAAGAGAACAAGAAAAGCACCCACGACGAGACATATTTTTGTTTCTTTACGCATGACCCTTCCTCCTTATGCGGAAAGTATTTTTCATCCAATGGGGGATCTTCACTGTCAGTAACAGCGTAGCCTTTGTGACTGCCTTGCAACCACAGAACAGGAGAATGGAAAGACCCACGCAGACGATTCCCGCACCGATCATGGCAATGCCGGTAAGGTGATTGCCGAAAAGGACAAACCCAAGGCCTGCTGCAAAACCGGCCAGTGCGCATGCGGTTACGGATGTGAACACTGCCCACAGGGAAATGATCAACGCCCACAAGGAAACATATAGAGAAAGAACTACGGCAAATGCAGCAATCAGCAGAGAAAGCCAGATAGGGGAGCCAAGAATGATCAGTACGATTTCCCACACCTTGCTGCGTTTTTTGGGCGTTTCTTCTTCGATCGGTGTTTGGGCGGGCGGGATTTCCGCTATGATTTGCGCCGCGATCTCATCAATGGTTCCAATGGCGGTAACGGCTTCCTCTTCGGAAAGGCCTTCTTCCATGCGATCCTCAATCATTTCACTGTAAAAACACAGGCGCTCCTGAACCTCGTTCTCCGGCAAGCCTGACAGTTTCTCATTCAGTGACAAAAGAAATTTAAGCTTTGTCATTGCTGTCTTCCTCCTTGGTTACGAATCGGTATATGGATAGGATTTCGTTCCACTCTTCCTTGAAATCCGCAATCCGTTTCCGTCCGGTGTCGGTAATATGGTAATACTTCCGGAGTCTGCCCCCATGCTCGGCAGTGTGGACTGTCAGCATATTTGCCGTTTCCAACCGCTTTAAAATGGTATATAAGGTTGATTCAGACAGTTCGATATATGGCTTCATATCCTTAATGATTTTATAGCCGTATGAATCTTCGCTTTTAATGGCGGCTAATACGCATACATCCAGAAGACCGCGTTTTAACTGAATGTCCATAGAATACCTCCTTTTGCATAATACATCGTAACACGATGTATTATGGTTGTCAATCATTTCCATAAATTAGGAGTGCCGGAAACCTGCTGGTTTCCGGCATGTTTGGCACCCCAGAGAGGACTCTAACCTCCGACCTATCGCTTAGGAGGCGATTGCTCTATACAACTGAGCTACTAGGGCATGTGATTCATACTGCATTGTAACGAAAAAAGTGAACGATGTCAATAAAAAGAGGATAGTTTTTTGCAGATTACAGATGGATGTAGCAATTAAGCATCTTTCCGGTATCGAGAGAACATTGGGAACGGATCGACAAATACATCGAAGCGGGCATCAATATGATCCTTGTGCCCATCTATACGCCGCCGCTGGATACCGCCATTGGCACAACCAGGCGTTGTGCTCAACTGGTGGATATTAATATTCCTGATTTCCTTGAACATGACATTTCCAATCAGCGGGTTTATTCTTGTTGTGGTCCTATTTCTGCATACCCCGCTTCCTTTATGGCGGTGCCTTCTCGCCGGATCTGCATCTGACTACCTCCGGCGATACAGAATATCCTTCCAGAGATCCGTTTGCGTATCGAATTTGTATCGTGATCCTTAAAACAGACACATTATTTGCATGTATTGCCATATACTATCAGGAGTTGTGTTTGAGGAGGTGGTGCTATGCGGGAGAGTGATGACTACACGGTAGATCTGGATGATCTGATCTATGATGAGGAAGATGGGCGCCCAAGCGAGCGCTGACAGGTCGGGCAGGAATGCCCGGAATTTCCTTTTTTGTGGCTTTTTTTCTATTTCCTACTTTACAGAATGGTATATTTCGGCTATAATATATCGGCTATGCAAACTATTTAGGAAACGAGAGATCAAGTCATGAATATTGAATTTGATGTATATAAACAGAAGCTGAACGAAGTACGGCCCACATTGGATGGCTTGGCAGACTCTTTGAATGTGGAAGGCCTGCGCAATGAGTTGGAGCGGCTGCACGCGATGCAGGAGGCTCCCGGTTTTTGGGATAACCCCGAGAAAAGCCAGAAGATCGTCATGAAAACCAAACAGACGGAAATGAAAATCTCCGGTTATGAGAAGATGCTTGCGGACTGGGAAGATCTGATGACCATTTGTGAGATGGCCGCGGAGGAAGACGATGATTCCATGCTTCCGGAACTGAAGGAAGGTTTTGAGCAGCTTAACACGGATATGGAGACCTGCCGGCTGCAAACCCTCTTGACAGGAAATTACGACGGAAACAATGCAATGGTTTCCTTCCAGGCCGGTGCCGGCGGTACCGAAGCACAGGACTGGTGCCAGATGCTGTATCGTATGTACACCCGCTGGGCAGAAGCCCATGGATATAACTATAAAATCATGGACTACCAGGAAGGTGATGAGGCAGGTCTCAAGTCTGCGGATATCCTGATTGAAGGTGAGAACGCATACGGCTTCCTGAAGGGCGAAAATGGCGTTCACCGTTTGGTGCGCGTATCTCCCTTTGATGCCAATGCCCGTCGACAGACATCCTTTGCTGCCATTGAAGTCATTCCCGATATTCAGGATGATAGCCAGGATGTGGAGATCAAGGCGGAGGACTACGAGATGCAGGTATTCCGTTCCTCCGGTGCTGGTGGCCAGCACATCAACAAGACCAGTTCTGCAGTTCGCTTGATCCACAAGGCTACCGGAATTGTGGTTGCCTGCCAGACGGAAAGAAGCCAGTTCCAGAACAAGGAAAACTGTCTGCGTATGCTGCGCAGCAAGCTGGTGGAAATTAAGGAACGCGAGCATCTGGACAAGATTTCCGACATTAAGGGCGTGCAGAAAAAAATCGAATGGGGCAGCCAGATCCGTAACTATGTGTTTATGCCCTATACGCTGGTGAAAGACACCCGTACTGGCTGCGAAACATCCAATGTGAATGCCGTTATGGATGGCGCACTGGATCCCTTTATCAATGCCTATCTGACCTGTGCCGCTACCGGAAACTGGGTCACGAAATAAAAAGTAAAAATATACCGAATAACACTTGCATTTTGTATAATGCTGTGCTACAATAACCTAGCTAATGTGCAAATTATGCGCGAAATGTGATTTTTCAGTTCGCTGACCGCGGTGAAGCGGCTGCTGAGCGGCAAGCGGAGGGAGGTAAATAGAATGGGTGTTTTGGAGATTATTTTGATCGTTCTTGAGGTCATCGCCAGCCTTGCGCTGATCCTGATCGTTCTGTTCCAGTCCGGTAAGGAAGCTGGCTTGTCCAGTGCTCTGGCCGGCGGTGCCGAAACTTACCTTGGTAAGGGCAAGGGTGCCAATCTGGATAAGAAGCTGGCAGCAGCTACCAAGTGGGTCGCACTGGTTTGGGTTCTGCTGACTCTGGTTTTGAGCTTCGTGTAAGGTCATTTGCTAGCCACGGGATTCTTTCCCGTGGCTATTTTTTTGTTGGTTACCGGCGAAAGGGATATTCTTTTTCTTTGGGAATCCGTTACCTAGACTTTTGCGGATAACTGTGATATCATATCAAAAACGCCTAAAAGGAGTAATATGTATGGAAGCAATTAAGCTGGCGGGACTACAGCCCGGATCTGTTTTCGGTTATTTTGAAAAGCTGTGTTCCATGCCCCATGGCAGTGGAAACACCAAAATGATCAGTGACTATCTGGTGTCTTTTGCAAAGGAAAACGGAATTCGCTACATTCAGGATTCTCTGAACAATGTAATTTTCTTTCAGGAGGGTACCTGCGGTTATGAAGACCACGAACCGGTAATCCTACAGGGGCATATGGATATGGTCTGTGAGAAAGATGCAGATTGTCCTATCGACATGGAAAAGGAAGGTCTGGACATTGATCACGACGGTAAATATGTCTATGCCAAGGGCACGACCCTTGGTGGTGACAATGGTATTGCCGTAGCGTATGCACTGGCCCTGTTGGCAGATAAATCCATTCCCCATCCGCCTCTTGAAGTAATCGTCACGGTGGACGAGGAGACCGGCATGTACGGTGCTGCAGGCATCGATCTTTCCATGCTGAAGAGCCGGACACTGATCAATATGGATTCCGAGGACGAGGGTATTTTTACCGTTTCCTGCGCAGGCGGTGCCAGAGGGACCATCTCCCTTCCGGTGCAGCGCCATGCAGTCTACGGTCCCTGTGTACGGCTGACAGTGGAAGGCCTGCAGGGCGGCCACTCCGGCGTAGAGATTCACAAGAATCTGGCCAACGCCAATAAGGTTATGGGAGAACTGCTCAGCCGGGTTCAGAAGCTGATGCCTCTGTGTATTACCAAACTGACCGGTGGTGCCAAGGACAACGCCATTCCCCGCTCCTGCCAGGTAACATTGGTTGCTATGGGCATGTACATTGAACGGATCAATGACATTGCCGCACAGTTGGAGAAAGAAATCCGGGAGCAATATGACGAGCCGGAAGTCCGTATTTACGGTGATGATGTGGATGCTTTGGGCGGCAATGCGCTGACCACAGAGGATACCGCAAAGGTCATTGCCCTTCTGTGTGCGGCTCCCAACGGTGTGCAGACATGGAGTGAGGATATCAAAGGCCTGGTTCAGACCAGCTTGAATCTGGGCGTTGCAAAGCTTGAAGAGGCCTTCCGGATGACCTTTGCCGTGCGCAGCTCTGTGAATCAGGAAAAGCGGGAGTTGCTGGACCGCCTGGCAGAACTGGCGAAATTCCATGATGCGGATTACAGCGAAACCGGCAACTATCCCGCATGGGAGTATAAGAAAGATTCCCACCTTCGGGATACCATGGTCAGCACCTTCCGGGAGATGTTCGGCAAGGATGCAAAG
This sequence comes from Faecousia sp., assembly GCA_045589055.1. GTDB lineage: Bacteria > Bacillota > Clostridia > Oscillospirales > Oscillospiraceae > Faecousia. Next base: position 14,548 of record JAZNFH010000067.1, read on the forward strand.
GTCGTGGCCATCCACGCAGGCTTGGAGTGCGGCTTGCTCAGTGAGAAACTGCCGGGCCTGGATTGTGTATCCATCGGTCCTAATATGTGCGATATTCACACCAGCCGTGAAAAGCTGGAGATTGAATCAACATGCAGAACATGGGAGTTCCTGCTGGAAGTTCTGAAAGCACTGTAACCCCTAAATGACCCGCTTTTGCGGGTCATTTTTTTGCAATTAGGCCACGCAGCCATAGAATATCTGCTTTGGAAATTACACCGAATAAGACCAACAGGCTTCCGCTTAAGCCAAGAAAGGCAGTAATGCGCGCTGGCACTGTCGGCAAAAAGGATGCCCCAAGAACACCTGCCAGTACAGCGGCGCAGGTGAAACCGGGAATGTAGAACGGAATCCGGATGTTTGTAATCTTCAGAAGTCTGCGCAGACTCAAAATAAAGTTGATCAAATGGGTGATAAGAAAGCTGAAAAAGTAACCCTTCATGCCATACCGCGGAAGCAGCAGAAACAGTAGCAGGACATCCATGGTGGAAGTAAAAATATTATACCGAACACTGGCCGTCTGCTGACCAAGTCCTTTGATCATCGAATCGACAATAGCATCGCAATACAGCATAGGAATCAGAATACTGTACAGCATCAGGGCATCCCCTGCATCTGTGCTGCCATAGAGGGAAATGCAGAGGGGCTTTGCAATCAGATGCATGATACCGGCACACAGGCAACCATATAGCAATGCAATTTTTAAGCTGCGTTTGGCAAGATACCGAATTCGAAATGTATTTCCGGCGGCATTGCACCGTGCCAGCTCCGGAATCAGAAGCTCTGCCAGAGCGAATAAAATGGCCGCCGGGAACATGAGTACCGGAAAGACCATGCCGCATACGGTACCGAAGGCAGCTAAGGGCGTTGCTTCGTCCGGATACAGCACCAGACGCTTGGGGACCATAAGATTCTCTGTGGTGGAGATACCGGCTTTCAAGTTATCTGCCAAAGCCAGAGGAACGGCAGTCCGCAGCAAGCGGGATGCGACTGGGATTCGGGGACCTTTTTTGGGATGCTCCCGCAGCCGAAGGATGCTTAAACACAGCAATGTGAAGCAGGCACTGATTCCGCTGCCAAGGACAACCGATGCGCAGGCCTTCTCCGGATCCTTTCCGGCCCACAGATGGAGTGCCGTCATGGCGGCCACCATATAGCAAAGCTGCTCGAAGATTTCCACAATTGCCAGCGTGCCGATCCGGTTTGCGGCAGTAAAATATCCAGTCATGCAGCCGCAAAGGCAGACCAACGGCAAAAAGAACGCAAATAAGCGTATGCTTTCAACGGTTTGCGGATTGCCGATCCAGCTTTCAGCCAGTGTGGGTGCAAAGGTATACAGCAAAGCGGCCACCGTTCCGCTGAAGAGAATGCTGTAAATAAAACAGCCGTAAAGAACCCAGCTGACATTTTGGGGACGCTTTTTGCCAAGCTCTTCCGCTGTCAGATACATGGTGGCAGTTCTGACACCGGCTATGCCGGCAGTCATAGCCAGACCACCCACACTCATAACCAGTTGCAGAAGACCGACACCTTCCGGCCCAATCTGTGCAGAGATATGGACCTGAAAAGAGGTGGATACCAGACGAAGCAGCAGATTGACTCCGGTTAGAAGCAGGGCACTGTAAAAAATAGGCAGTTTTCGGTGCAAAGAGAATCCCCCCTTGTCCTCAATCTATGGGGACGAGGGGGGGATTATGCTATACAGCCTGACACCACATGGAAAGGGGACACTGGCCGCACTTTGGGCTTCTGGCTGTGCAGATCTCTCTGCCAAAGAGAACGATTCGATGGCAGAAATCGCTGCTTTCCTCCGGTGGAAGAATGGCCCGCAGCTGTTTTTCCACTTTTTCCGGCTCCTTGCCTTGGGACAGGCCGAGTCGGCCGCAGATACGGATGCAGTGCGTATCACAAACAACACTGCCCGGCTCCTTGTACAAATCTCCCAACAGCAGGTTAGCGGTTTTTCTGCCTACACCGGGCAATTCCAGCAGCTGTTCCATGGTACCGGGCACTTTGCCGCCGTACTTGCTGAGCAGCATCTGGCAGGCCAGAACGATATCCCGGGCTTTGTGCTTGTAAAAGCCGCAGGAATGCACCAACTCTTCGATATGTTCAATGGGAGCGCCTGCCATGGATTCCAGTGTCGGATATGCTGCAAACAGGGCAGGGGTGACGAGATTCACCCGGGCATCCGTACACTGGGCAGACAGCCGGACAGCGATCATCAGTTCATAATCCTTTTCATAGTGCAAAGCACAGGCGGGATCGGGATACTTGGCTTTTAAGATTTCGATGACAGACAGCACCTTTTCGTCCATAACTTCGCCTCCTTTTTCTAGATTCTATCATAAACGGACAGATAAGAAAAGAAGTTTTTCTTTCCATTCACAAAATGCGTGCTTCCGGGATATGATGGCATAACTGAGTTTTGGAGGGATCGGTATGGAAACCGGATTGGATCAGCTTCGGCCCGGTGCTGTGGCGGTGGTGACAAAAATCGACACAGATCCTGCATTGAAGCGTCGCTTGCGGGACTTTGGCTTGATACCCGGGACAACAGTGCGATGCTGTTACCGATGCCCATGGGGGCAACTGACAGCATTGGAACTGCGGGGAAGCGTGTTGGCGCTGCGTACTGTGGATTTGAGAAAAATCCGGGTGCGCTGCTGATGGCGCAGTCACAACTACAAAAGATAACGGTAGCACTGGCAGGAAATCCCAATGTGGGAAAAAGCACACTATTCAATGTGCTGACCGGTTTGAACCAGCACACCGGCAACTGGCCGGGAAAGACGGTTGGGGTTGCCCAGGGAAAACGGTGGGAAGGCGACCGGGAATTCTGCTTTATCGATCTGCCGGGTACATACACATTGGAAGGTACCAGTGAAGATGAGGCCCTTGCGGGGGAATATATCCGGGAAGGGGAAGCAGACTGTTTGGTTGTGGTATGCGACGGAAGCTGTTTGGAGCGAAATCTGATTCTTGCCTTACAGATCCTGCAGCAGAATAGACCCACTGTGGTATGTGTCAATTTAATGGATGAGGCGCGAACCAGAGGAATTTCGGTGGATGCAGATGCCCTTTCCGCTTTGCTGGGGGTTCCGGTGGTCCTTGCTTCCGCGGGAAGAAAACAGGGGATACGAGAACTCATGACGCAAATCGTACTTACTGCCGGTCATTGTCCCGGTGAGAGAACCATGGAAGATCCGGTTCTTGAGGCGCAGCGGATTATTGCGAAATGTGTCAGCGTTCAAAACGAACAAGGCAGCGGGTGGCGGAAAGAACTGGACAGATTTCTGGTGAGCCGGCGACATGGCGTGCCGACAATGCTTTGCCTGCTTCTGATTACGGTGTGGCTGACGGTTTGGGGCGCGAATTATCCCTCCCAGCTTCTGGAGAGGTTGTTTGATGCCGGTTACAGGCTTTTGAAACCCCTTATGGCACATTTGCCGTGGTGGCTGGGCGGAATTCTGCTGGATGGTATCTATGCCACCGGCAGCCGTGTAATCTCTGTCATGCTGCCACCTATGGCGATCTTTTTTCCTCTCTTTACACTGTTGGAGGATGTGGGATACTTACCACGAATGGCATTTTTGCTGGATCATAGTATGTGCCGGTGTGGAGGCTGCGGCAAGCAGGCGCTGACCATGTGCATGGGCCTTGGGTGCAATGCGGTTGGTGTTATGGGTTGTAGGATCATTGAGTCTCCGAGAGAACGCTTGGCGGCGATTTTGACCAATGCCATGGTCCCTTGCAATGGGCGTTTTCCAACGCTGATTGTATTGGGGAGTTTGTTTTTCCCTGATGTTGGGGCGGCATTTTTGGTCGCAGCCTGCGTGGCTTTGGGGATGGTGGGAGCAATGGCGGCATCCGGATTGTTGAACAAAACCTTCCTGAAAGGGGAGCAAAGTACCTTTTTCATGGAGATGCCGCCGTTCCGCCGTCCCCGGCTTGGTCAAATTCTGGTAAGGTCCCTATTAGACCGCACCGTTAAAATTGCACTGCGGGCATTGTATGTGGCGGCACCTATGGGTGCGCTGCTGTGGCTGCTGGGAAATACAGGTATGCTGAAAACACTGGCTGAATTTCTGGATCCGGTAGGATTATGGTTCGGGATGAACGGTGTGATCCTGACGGCATTTCTCCTTTCTCTACCGGCAAATGAGTTGCTGATTCCGGTGATCCTAATGACGGTTACGGGCGCGGGCAGTATTATGGGAGTAGCCGGTGTCAGCGCGTCCTTACTGATTGAAAGTGGTATTACATGGAAAACGGCGCTTTGTACCATGGTGTTTACACTTTTTCACTGGCCTTGCGCCACGACATTGATGACCATTCATAGGGAAACTGGAAGTATAAAGAAAACAGCGGCGGCATTTTTTCTGCCGACCGCTGTTGGGATCCTATTATGTGTAATGCTCCATCTCATCCTGCAATAACTGCGCTGTGAGGGCCGAAATTTCGTAAGTCGTTCGTTCCAACGGACCGTCCTCTGTAAGCTTGGTATAAACTCTGCTCTGCAGCCTGCCGCAGATGCGGATGCGGTCTCGAACCTGACAAACGGAAATATCCTGCGCTGTGCGTCCCCAGAGAATACAGGGTAGGTAATCTGCACGGCGGAATGCCCTGGGTACCGCCAACATGATATCACAGATTTCGCGCCCCAGTGGAGTTCTGCGAAAAGTAGGTGTTCTGCAAATATACCCCTCAAGTGTGCAATCATTGATTGGTTCGCCATCTTCCGCACACAGAGTGCCGGCGAAAACAAAAATCATCAGATGCCGCGCAGTCCCGCTGCGGCAGTTATGGGAGCGTATCTGCCCCGTAACGGTGATCATTTCACCGCCACAAGGGTCAATGCTGTTTACAAGCGACTCCTCTGCAATCACCGGGAGAACATCTGTTGTTCCGGAGAGCCGGGGAACTTCCAGATAAAAACGAAAGAAACGACGGCCATGGTTTTCATGGGAAAACTTCGGCAGCTCCAGCAGCATGCCTCTGAGTGTAACGGTATTTGCAGTATATTCCATAGTAGCACCTCGTCTTACAAATGTATGGAACATACTATGTAATACACCCGCCGGGAATTCCGGCGGGTGTATTTTATATGGATTTGTGATATTGTTCGACTGTTTTGCGGCATATTCTTCGCACAGACTTTGTGAAGCTGTTTTTTTGCTAAGTCTTCCGCCAGAACCAAAGGGCGATTAGCGGCGGATGATATTACAGACCCATTTCCGTTTTGACTTCGCCAAAGCAGCGGATGGCAAAATCCAGGTCTTCCTTGGTGTGACCGGCTGAGATCTGCGTGCGGATGCGGTCACGCTCCTTGGGTACAACAGGATAGCAGAATGCCACCACATAAACGCCTTTATCCAGCATCCGGCGGGCAAATTCATGAGCAACCTTGGGATCATACAGCATGACGGGTACGATGGGGTGTTCACCGGGCAGCAGGTCAAAACCCAGCTTTTCCATGCCGGCACGGAAGTAACGGGCATTTTCATGGACTTTATCACGCAGAGCAGTGGATTCTTCCAGCAGCTCGATGGTGCGGATGGTGGCGGCACAGATAGCCGGTGCTACCGTGTTGGAGAACAGGTAGGGGCGGCTGCGCTGGCGCAGCAGATCTACGATAGGCTGACGGGCAGCGGTATAGCCGCCGGAAGCACCGCCCAGTGCCTTGCCGAAGGTGCCGGTGATGATGTCCACACGACCCATAACGCCGCAGTGCTCCGGGGTACCTTTGCCGTGCGCACCCATAAAGCCAACAGCATGACTGTCATCGACCATGGTCAGGGCGTCGAATTCGTCTGCCAGATCGCAGATGGCGGGCAGGTTGGCAATATAGCCATCCATAGAGAAAACACCGTCAGTAGCAATGAGGATCTTCTTGCAGCCGGAAGTCTTGGCGTCTTCCAAACAGCGGCGAAGATCTTCCATGTTATTATTCTTGTAGCGGTAGCGCTTCGCCTTGCACAGACGAACACCGTCGATGATGGAGGCATGGTTCAACTCGTCAGAGATGACAGCATCCTCGGAACCCAGCAGGGTCTCAAACAGACCGCCGTTGGCATCGAAGCAGGAAGAATAGAGAATAGCATCGTCGGTGCCGACAAAGCCGGAAATCTTCTTTTCCAAAGCTTTGTGGATTTCCTGCGTGCCACAGATAAAGCGGACGGAGGAAAGACCAAAGCCCCAGTTGTCGTAGCTTTCCTTGGCAGCGGCAATCAGCTCCGGATGGTTGGACAGACCCAGATAGTTGTTGGCACACATATTCACAACGCCGGTGGTTTTGGTGGTGTCAATGCGGGAACGCTGAGGCGTGGTGATAATGCGCTCTTCACGCCATGTGCCTGCCTCCCGAATCGCATCCAATTCCTTTGTGATGGCAGTCAGTGCAGATTTCATGATTAGTCCTCCTTGGTAGTCCAATCCAGAATGACCTTGCCGGAATTACCGCTGAGCATGGCATCAAAACCCTTCTGGAAGTCAGTGTAGTGGAAGCGATGGGTGATAATCGGGTGCATGTCCAGGCCGCCTTGTACCATGTAGCTCATCTGGTGCCAGTTGTCCATTTTGCGGCCATAGATACCCTGCAGGGTCAGACCCTTGCCGATAATGTAGTTCATATCCACGGGAACGGGCTTGTTGCCCAGACCCAACAGGCTGATTTTACCGCCGGTACGCATTACGGAAAGCATCTGGTTGAATGCGTGGCCGTTGCCGCTCATTTCCAGACCCACATCGAAGCCTTCTACCAGCCCCTGTTCCTTCATCACCTGGCTAAGGTCTTCCTTACCGGTGTTGACTGCGGCATCAACGCCCATCTTCCGGGCCAGATCCAGGCGATACTCGTTTATGTCGGTGATGACCACCCGACGGGCACCTGCGAACTTACAGATACCGGCGGCCATAATACCAATGGGGCCTGCGCCTGTGACCAGAACATCCTCACCTACAAGGTTCCACATCAGCGCGGTGTGTGTGGCATTGCCGAAGGCGTCAAAGAAAGCGACGATATCCTCGTCGAGATTTTCATCAATGGCAATCACATTACTGGCGGGGATAACCAAATACTCAGCAAAAGCGCCGTTACGGTCAACGCCTACACCAACGGTATCCTTACACCACTGAATATTGCCGTTGTGACAGTTACGGCAGTGGCCGCAGGTGATGTGGCCCTCACCGCTGACACGCTGACCAATGCGGAAACCGGTGACACCGTCACCCAGAGCGGCAATTTCACCAACATATTCGTGGCCAATGGTCTGACCGGGCTTGACATGCTGGGCCGCCCAGTCATTCCAGCAGTAAATATGCACATCAGAACCGCAGATGGCGGTCTTGTGAATCTTAATCAGTACTTCACCGGGGCCGGCAATGGGTACGGGAACTTTTCTCAATTCCAGGCCGGGGCCTGCAAAAGGTTTTACGATTGCATCCATTAACTGTGTCATAATGGCCTCCATTTTCTTTTTCTAACCGGGTTATTCTAACAAAAGGATGGTATTTTATCAATAGGCATTTGCGCTTCAGCGCTTCTTTCTGGATGCTGCCTGCTTCGGAGAAGCCTTTAAAACAGGTTTTTTTGCAGGTTTTTTCGCCGGAGCTTTTGGCGGCGGGGCGGAAAGCCTATCGGGTCTGGGCGGGACGGCCCGGATGAGACATTTGGGACCGGAACCGATCAGGTCTTCCCGATGGGCTGCCATGAGCGCTTCCCGAACCAAGTAATAGTTTTTGGGGTTGCGGTACTGAATCAGCGCCCGCTGCATGGCTTTCTCGTGAGGATCGGTAGGGACATAGACCCTGTCCATGGTTCTGGGATCCAGACCCGTGCAGTACATGACTGTGGAGAGGGTAGAGGGAGTGGGATAAAAGTCCTGCACCTGCTCCGGATTGTAGCCCATTTCCCGGATATACTCCGCCAGTTCGATGGCTTCTTTCAGGGTAGAGCCGGGATGGCTGGACATGAGATAGGGCACCAGATACTGATTCATACCGTATTGCCTGTTGAGTGCGAAATATTTATCCACAAAACGGTTATAAACAGCATTTCTGGGCTTTCCCATCCGGTCCAGAACCGCATCGGACACATGCTCCGGTGCAACTTTCAGCTGGCCGGAAATATGATGCTGTACCAATTCCTTGAAGAAAGTATCCTTTTTGTCGGCCAGCAGGTAGTCAAAGCGAATACCGCTGCGGACGAAGACTTTCTTTACGCCGGGCAGTTTTCGCAGCTTGCGAAGCAGCGCAATGTAGTCAGAATGATCGGCCTTCATATTTTTGCAGGCGGTAGGATACAGGCACTGCCGTCCGCCACAAGCACCTTTGGAAAGTTGCTTCTCGCAGGCAGGGTGACGGAAATTGGCTGTCGGGCCGCCTACATCGTGGATATATCCCTTAAAATCCTTATCTTTCACCATAACCTCTGCTTCTGCGAGGATGGATTCGTGGCTTCTGGTCTGGATAATGCGGCCTTGGTGGAAGGTCAGTGCGCAGAAAGAGCAGGCGCCAAAGCAGCCGCGGTTGCTGACCAGACTGAATTTGACTTCTTCAATAGCAGGTACACCGCCCGCTTTTGTATAACTGGGATGCCATGTGCGGCAGTAGGGAAGGGCGTAGACCGCATCCATTTCTTCCGTGGTCAATGGCTTCTGGGGTGGATTCTGCACCACAAATTCTTTGCCGTAAGGCTCTGCCAACCGCTTGGCAGTGAAGGGATCACAATTACCGTACTGAATTTTGAAAGATTCGGCGTACTTGCGCTTATTGCTTTTCAGTTCCTCAAAAGAAGGAAGCACAATAGTGGGCAGGCTTCCGTCCAATTCTGCGGCTTTGAAAACGGTACCATCAATATAGGTAATATCTTTCACATCCAGACCGGAGTTCAAAGCATCGGCAATCTCAACGATGCTTTTTTCACCCATGCCGTACATCAAAAGATCTGCCTGACTGTCCAGCAGAATGGACCGCTTCATGCTCTCAGACCAGTAATCGTAATGACCCAAGCGCCGCAGGCTGGCTTCAATGCCGCCAATGAGAATCGGAACATCCTTGTAGGTCTGTCGAATCAGATTGCAGTAGACGATGGTTGCGTAATCCGGCCGCTTGCCCATAACACCGCCGGGGGTAAAGGCATCGGTTTTGCGCTTATGCTTGGTCACGGAATAGTGATTGACCATAGAGTCCATATTACCGCCGCTGACCAGAAAACCCAGACGGGGTCGGCCCAAAATATCAATGGACTTAGGATCCTTCCAATTTGGCTGAGAAATGATGCCGACAGTATAGCCGGCATTTTCCAAGACCCGGCTGATGATAGCGTGACCGAAAGAGGGATGATCCACATAGGCATCACCGATTACATATACAAAGTCGCACTGGACCCAGCCCCGGGCGTTCATTTCTTTCTTGTTAATAGGGAGAAACTCCATGAGAACCTCCAGAAAAGGAAATCGTGTGAATCAATTCAAACACACAAAAATTATACTAAAAAACCTTTAAAAAATCAAGGATAGAGTCCTATATAGAAAAACAAAGCAGACAAGATGTCTGCTTTGTTTGAGAGATTATTTGTTGAGCATTTCAACGGCTTCGTCGTACTTTTCCTCCCAGGTTGTACGGCTCTTGCTAATCCCACTGGTCAGCTTTTCAGCGGTTTCCTGGAACCCGGGACTCATCTCGGCACGGCTGATGCGGACGGAGGAATACTGATGCAGAGAACAAAGCATAATATGGTCTACAGGAATGGAAACTCTCTCAGGAATACTTGTGAATAGGGAAGAATAACTGTTGATAGCAAAAGTGACCCCTTGATCTCCGTTTAATTGGAAATCAAGGGGTTATAACGGTTTTGGAAAGGCTGGGCTAACAAAAAAGAGACAGCCTTTCGACTATCTCTTTAGTGCGCGAGGGGGGACTTGATTTGCATTTTCTTTTGCAGTTGCAAAAGAAAATAGTTGTAGCCACCAGTTTTTGAACTGGTGGCAGCAAGTGTCCACCGGACACTTGCATATAGATGGGTTCAAGTCCCCGCACATCCCACAGGAAAACAAAAAAGACATCCCAAAGGATGTCTTTTTTGTTTGGTGCGCGAGGGGGGACTTGAACCCCCACGCCCGGAATGAGCACTAGAACCTGAATCTAGCGAGTCTACCAATTCCACCACTCGCGCATATTTCGTTGGTTGGTGTCCCAACCGCTTGGATATATTACCACGAAGGAAGCATTTTGTCAACACATATTTTAGAAATTTTAAAAGTTTTTTTGTCGTATTTTACGGGACAGGGAATACAAGGATTTCGTTGACAACGCAACTGATTTTAGGTATACTGAAATCACATTCATCAAAGGGGGTATACATATGGAATCATCCAAAGTTTATTTTGCTGATTTTCGTACCAGTCACCGGGAAAATCTGCCCGAAAAGCTGAAAAGGCTTGTTAAAAAGGCAGGAATGCTGGACAAGATTGATTTTCACAATAAATATACAGCAATCAAAATTCATTTCGGGGAACCGGGTAATGTTTCCTATCTGCGGCCGAACTTTGCAAAGGCAATTGTGGATCTCATCAAAGAGCAGGGGGGAAGGGTTTTCCTGACGGACTGCAACACTCTCTATGTTGGACGGCGCAAAAACGGCCTTGACCATTTGGACTCTGCATATGAAAACGGCTACAATCCCTTTGCGCTGGGCTGCCATGTTGTGATTGCTGACGGTATTAAGGGTACAGACGAGGCGTTGGTGCCTGTGGCGGGAGAGTATGTGAAAGAGGCCAAGATTGGTCAGGCCATCATGGATGCGGATATCGTGATTTCTATGAATCACTTTAAAGGTCATGTGGCAGCTGGATTTGGCGGTGCCATGAAGAATCTCGGTATGGGCTGCGGCTCCCGTGCCGGCAAGATGGAAATGCACAGCGCAGGGAAACCCAATGTGGACACGGAAGGCTGCATAGGCTGTGGCGTCTGCCGCAAGAACTGCGCCCATGATGCCATTACCATTGAAAACAAGAAGGCTTTTATCGACCACAGTAGGTGCGTTGGCTGCGGGCGTTGTCTGGGCATGTGTCCTATGGATGCGGTGGTTCCCGGTGAAGATGAATCCAATGAGATTCTGGCCTGCAAAATCGCGGAGTACAGCCTTGCGGTAGTGCAGGACCGGCCCAATTTCCATATCAGCTTTGTGATGGATGTATCGCCCAGTTGTGATTGCCACAACTTCAACGACGCGCCGATTATTCCCGATGTGGGTATCTTCGCGTCCTTTGACCCGGTGGCGCTGGACAAGGCTTGCCTGGACGCAGTCAATGCTCAGATGCCTGTGCGGTACAGTAAGCTGGGTGAAGCAGAGTTGGATCTGGGAGACCATTTCCGCAGTGTGCATCCCAAGACCAACGGAATTGCGGCCATTAACCACGGTGAGAAGATCGGACTTGGAAATAAGGAATATGAATTGATCAAAATATAAGGATAACGCCCTCCGGTAACCGGAGGGCGATTCATTTAGTTAAGGGTGGCAATTGCTGCTTGAATGCGGGAAACAGTACGATCCTTGCCCAGAATCTGCATAACAGTATACAGGTCGGGGGAGTTGGTTTTGCTGGTGACAGCCATGCGAATCACAGCAGACACATCGGCAACGGTACCCTTGAAAGCCTCGGGGTTGGCCTTGTAAGCCTTCATATCAGAAGTGAAGCCGATGGACTCGGTCAGCGCCTTGACCTTTTCAAACCAGGTGTTGGCATCGTCAGCATAATCATAACCGGCAAGGAACCTGTTAAGGATATCTGCCACGGTTGCTTTATCCAGCTTCTCATCAAAGACGGGTTTCTGCAGATATTCGTCGTAGAAGAAACCCATATATTCCTTGGCTTCCTTCCAGACAGCCAGATCTTTTCTGGGCTTCTTGCCACCGCGTCCAATGGCCAGAATGGCGGTAGTAAAGGCAGGATCAGCAGACAGCTTTGCACCGAAGTCCGGATCAAATTCCTGCGCCCAGGCGGTCAGCAGTTCATAAACGGTAGTGGCATCCATCTTTGAGATTACATTCTTGGATACATCCATCAGTTTGGCGTAGTCAAAGAGGGAACCGGCAGGGTTCAGCTTTTTGGGGCTGAACTTGAAGTCATCCAGATCCGCATCGGGATTGGCACGGCGCCAGTCTTCAAAGTTGGAGTTCAGGATAGTCATAATATATTCCCGAACTGCAGCAATGGGGAAGCCTTCTGCCTTGTAGTAGGTCAGTGCCAATTCGGGATCCTTTCGCTTGGAGAGCTTGCGCTTGGAAGTGCCATCCATCTTCATCAGTGGTCCGATATGGACATACTTGGGCAGCTTGAAACCAAGGGCCTTAAACAACTGGATATGGAAAGGCAGGGTAGCCATCCATTCGTCACCGCGAACCACATGGGTGGTGTGCATCAGATGGTCGTCCACGGCGTGTGCAAAGTGATAGGTGGGAATGCCGTCGGACTTCAGCAGCACATGGTCGATGTCATTTTCGGTGATGGTCAGCTTGCCCTTGACCAGATCATCGAACTTAAACTGGTTCTCAATGGAACCGGTGGAACGGAAGCGCAGAACCCAAGGTGTGCCTGCATCCAGCTTTTCTTTAATATCTTCCAGACTCCGGTCACGCCAGATGGCATAGCTGCCGTAGTAGCCGAAATTGACCTTGGCGGCTTCCTGCTGCTCACGCATGGCACCCAGTTCCTCTTCCGTACAGAAGCAGGGATATGCCTGACCTTCCGCAACCAGCTTCTTGGCGTAGACATGATAGATGGCAGCGCGCTGGCGCTGACGGTAGGGACCGTAAATGCCGTTATCACCGTCATGGGTGGCACCTTCATCAAAGTGAATGCCATAATGCTTCAATGTATCAATCAGTACCTCCACCGCGCCGGGAACTTCCCGCTTGGCATCGGTATCTTCCACACGCAGAAACAGTACACCACCTGACTGATGGCTCATCCGCTCAGAAATGGTTCCCTGAACCAGATTGCCCAAATGAACAAAACCGGTGGGGGAGGGAGCCATACGGGAAACCACAGCGCCTTCGGGCAGCTGCCGTGCCGGGAAACGGGCTTCCAGCACATCGGGAGTCTCGGTCACATGGGGAAAAAGCAGATCGGCCAAAGCTTGATAATCCATAGCGTCAAACCTCTTTTGCATAAATTATGGCATAAAGTATACCACAGGCTGCAATAGAAATCAATGACCGCACAGCGAAAATATCGATTTCTGCCGCTGTTTGAAAGAAAATACCCTTGCTTAATGGCTACAACTGTGCTAGAATGTTCCAATAACATTGGAAAGAAGCGTGAAAACCATGAGCGAGATTTTGACGGAGACTGCTGCACCGAAGAAAAGAATGCTGTCCGGCATCCAGCCTTCCGGTGACCTGCATTTGGGTAACTACCTGGGCGCTATCAAGAACTGGAGTTCCCGCAGTGAGCAGTACGAATGTTTTTATTTTATGGCAGATATGCACACCATTACCGTGCGGCAGAATCCTGCGGATCTGCGCCGCCGTACCTTGGAGCAGCTGGCCCAGTACATTGCATGCGGACTGGATCCCGAGAAGAATACGCTGTTTGTACAGAGCCATGTGCACCAGCATGCGGAACTGGGTTGGGTTCTGAACTGCTACACCATGTTCGGTGAGCTGAGCCGTATGACCCAGTTTAAGGACAAGTCTGCCAAGAATGCGGAGAACATTAATGGCGGATTGTTTACCTATCCTGCACTGATGGCTGCGGATATCCTGCTGTACCAGCCGGATATTGTTCCTGTTGGTCATGACCAGAAGCAGCACTGCGAACTGGCCCGTGATGTGGCACAGCGGTTTAATAGTGTATACGGCGATGTGTTTAAGATTCCTGAGCCGTTTATTCCCGAAACCGGCGCCCGTGTTATGAGTCTGAACGCACCCGACAGTAAAATGAGCAAGTCTATGCCCGAAGGCTGCGTGTTCCTCATGGAGCGGCCCGAGGATATCCAGCGCAAGTTTAAGCGCGCTATTACGGACTCCGATACCGAGAATTGTGTTCGCTTTGACCCCGAAAATAAGCCCGGCGTTGCCAACCTTATGAGTATCTACTCCGCCGTTACCGGCAAGTCTTTTGAACAGATCGAATCCGAGTTTGCAGGTCAGGGCTATGGTGCATTCAAACCCAAGGTAGGCGAGGCGGTTATTGAGACGCTCCGTCCCATCCGGGAGGAATCTACCCGCCTGCTGAAGGACAAGGCTTATCTGGAAACGGTCTACCGCAGCGGTGCCGAAAAGGCAAGCTATGTGGCAGAAAAGACCCTGCGTAAGGTGTACAAGAAGATCGGTTTCTTGGCAAAGTAAAATAGAAACGAAGGCCTACTTGGCCTTCGTTTTTTATAAGAAAAGATAAATCGCTAATGTTAAAAGTGCAGTATTTTGGTCTTCCGGACAGTCACCTGCCATTAACAGGAGCAGCAGCACAACAATCAAATCACTGGTGTCGAAATCCTTGGGAAGCAGCTGCCGCAGAAAACCACCGATGCTGCTTTGTGGGGATTTATCCTGCTTCTGGCGGCAGGGTTCCTGTTTTGGTGGTATGGGCGGTGGCGGCTTGGGACACACTTCTTTTTGCGGCGGTGGGCAGGGTTCCTTTTCCTGCGGGGTTGGTTTTCGCTGCGGTGGTTGTCTGCATTGATCAGGCATCCGGTTTCTGCGGAAGCTGCCATCGGGTTGTGGAACATACCGGTTATACATGGAGATCACCTGGATAGGGAAAGATTGATACCTTGGCTGCCAAGAAAAGACGCGGCGATCCGCGCCATTTTGGCAGCACGCATAGCGTTTTCCAGCTTCTGAATCCGCTGGTGGCTTAGGTACGGATGTAGGGCCCGAAGTAGCGCCTGCTGCTGATTGTCAATGTTGCCTTGCTTTGCAAGACCGGATATCTTTTGCAGCATACCAATGTCGATGTCCGGCATAGGAGACGAAGATGGTTTTTCCTGAGGGGATTCCTGCTGCTGACCGGATAAATTCAGACTCTGGGCCATGGCCATGATTTTTTGCATCATCTCCGGATTTTGCAGAATGCCGCCGATCTTATCTTCCATCGTATCCATACTAACCCCCCAATTCTTTCAAAAGGGATTGTACCTCCTGTGATTCCAACAGGGGAGAAAGGGTTTTTCGCATCGTTTCAAAATCACCGGCAGCGGCTTGATCCATTGCCTGTTGCAGATGATTGCTGTCGGATTGCTTCAGTATGGCAAGAAGCTGCTTGCCGGCTTCGCTGTTTGCCAGACGCATGGCTTCCTGCATGGAAAAATTCTGTGAATTTTTCTGCATATGATTGCCTCCAGTCCAAATGCCTGCTATAATAACCGCAAGGCAATGATAAAATCGCTGCGAACACTACTACTATATGCAGCATTAGAACTGTTGGTGTACTATGAGAATACTTGTTTTATCGGATTCCCATGCGGGACTCAGCTTTATGCGCCGGTGTATTCAATCGGTGAAGCCGGATGTGATGATTCATTTGGGTGACTATTTTGACGATGGTGAGACGATGGCGGAGGAAAATCCCCATATCCGCATCCATCAAGTCCCCGGAAACTGTGACCGTTACCGCATGGTTCGTTATGAACCGGAGATGCGGTGCTATCCGGTGGGTGGCGTGAAGCTCTTTATGACTCATGGGCATGTGCAGCGGGTAAAAGAAACCAAGGCTCGGCTTTTGACAGAAGCCAGAGGTATGGGCGCACAGGCTGCGCTGTACGGACATACGCATATTGCAGATTGTCATCAGGAAGATGACGGCCTGTGGGTGATGAATCCCGGTACCTGCGGTTCCTTTGGCGGCAGCGCGGGACTGATGGAAGTCAGCGACGGTGTGATTACGGACTGTAAAATTCTGCATCTTTCGGATTTGGAGGAAATTGTATGATTTTAACCATCGATGTTGGAAATTCTAATATTGTGATCGGCGGTGTGGAAGGCAATGATATTGTCTTTGAAGCACGCCTGCGCACAGAATCTACGAAAACATCTGACCAGTACTGTGTAGATTTGAAGATCCTGCTGGATGTTTACGGGATTGCCGTAGACAGCATTGAAGGCTCGATTGTTGCATCTGTGGTACCGCAGGTGCTGAATTCCATGCAGACTGCAGTGAAAAAGCTGACAGGAAAGAGCAGCCTTGTTGTAGGCCCCGGTTTAAAGACGGGTCTGAACATTCTGCTGGAAAACCCTGCACAGACCGGCGCAGATCTCGTGGTTGGCTGTGTGGCGGCCCTGCGTGAGCATCAGCCGCCACTGATTATCATCGATATGGGTACAGCTACGACCATGGTGGTGCTGGATAAAAACGGTGCTCTGGTGGGCGGCTGTATCTGTCCTGGCGTTAAGATTTCCATGGATGCCCTGACGGACAAAACGGCGTTGCTGCCCGGTCTTCAGCTGGACCAGCCGAAGAAGGCGATTGGCCGCAATACCATCGATTGTATGCGCAGCGGCATTATGATGGGAACTGCCAGTATGCTGGATGGTATGGTGGAGCGGATGGAAGAAGAGTTAGGTTACAAAACCACGGTGGTCGCCACCGGCGGTATCGGTAAGTTTGTTACCCCATTGTGCCGCACACCCATGACCTACGATAAGGATCTGCTGATTAAGGGGCTGGCGGCGCTTTACCGGGAGAATAAGCGCAGCTGACCCTTGCATAACAAGCAGATTTATGATACTATTGTCTGCAAGAGCAGTAAACGAGGTGAAATATCCATGAAAGAAAAGCAGAATAAGCCGACTTCGAACGCCAAGGGCGAAGGTTGGGCAAAGACAAAGGCCGTCTTTGGGAAGATCGGTCATGTGTTGGATATTATCGGTAAGGTTCTGTATCATATGCGGAAGCTGTTTCTGGCAGCACCTGTGGTATGGATTGCAGTTCGTCTGTATGGATATACTATGACAGAACTTCCGGAGACCGTGGGAATTCTTCTGCAGGAAAACGGCGGCTATGCGCATTTGCTTGACCGTGAAACCGCCGCTATGGGTTGTATGGCGGTAACGGCTGCCTGCCTTTTGATGATGTTCCTCTCCAGAAGAACCTTGTACCCCTGGGTCATCAGTATCTTTTCTCTGGTGCTGCCGTTCCTTTTGATTATTACCAATATATTCCCTGCATAAGGAAACTGAACTCCCTCAGCCATCGGCTGAGGGAGTTGTTGTTATTTTACCAATATGCTGTACAGTTCGTCCATGGAGTGAGCAATGGCAGCAGCACCGGCTTTTTCCATATCCGCTACCTTGCCATAGCCCCAGGAAACGCCGATGGCGGGGATTCCGTGGGCGTTGGCACCAATGATATCGTAGGCAGTATCGCCCACCATGACAGCGTTGGCTACACCACCTGCTTGGTTTAAAAGATAAGCAATAATGTCGGACTTCTTGCTGCGACTGCCGTCCAGCGTTGCACCGCAGATCCGTTCGAAATATTGTGCAAGACCGAACTTTTCCAGAATCTCTACAGACATTCCTTCCGGTTTGGAGGTAGCAACAAACAGCCGGTATCCCTGCTGCTGTAGTTTTTGAAGAAGCTGTTCGACACCGGGATAGGGTTCGTTTTCAAATTTTCCTATGGTCGTATACCGGCTGCGGTACACGGCAATGGCTTCATCGGTGCGGTCGGCAGGTACGCCGAATTTGATGAAAGTTTCATCCAGCGGCGGCCCTACAAATACCCGCAGTGTTTCCCGGTCAGGGACCGGAAGACCAAAATGATTCAGCGCCAATGTTGCGCAGTTCATAATTCCTTCGCCGGAATCGGTTAAGGTGCCATCAAGATCAAAGAGGATTGCTTTCTCCATATGATTATCACTCCTTTTTATTATCTTACACAAAAAATCACAAAAAGCAAAGAAGTTTTTTACGGCTCCAAACCATTGATTCTTTTGAAAAGCCGTGTTACAATAACTGGGAAATATGCCGGATTCCGGCAAAGGCTTGGAGGATACAGCAATGGATTACAAAAAACTGCAAAATGGCAGCGATATTCGTGGTGTTGCTCTGGAAGGTATTGAGGGTCAGCATGTCAATTTGACGGAGCAGGCTTCCAAGGATATCGGCAGAGGCTTTGCCCTTTGGCTGATGAAGAAGACCGGCAAGAAGTCCGGACTGCGGGTTGCTGTAGGCCGGGATTCCAGACTTTCCGGCGAGACTCTCTGCGGCTGGCTGTGCGAGGCTATGGTGCAGCAGGGTCTGGATGTGACAAACTTCGGCATGGCAAGTACCCCTGCAATGTTCATGGCCACGGTCACGGAAGGGTATGCCTTTGACGGTACCGTGATGATCACCGCAAGCCACCTGCCCTTTAACCGTAACGGCTTTAAGTTCTTCACTGCTGAAGGCGGTCTGGAAAAGGGCGATATTAAGGAAATTCTGGAATATGCTGCCGGTGATGCCGTGACTGGTATGGCAGTGGGCAGCTTGACGGACGGTGCCTTCATGGACACCTATGCCAAGATTCTGGCAGATAAGATTCGGGCAGCTACCGGGGAGGAGAAGCCGCTGGAAGGCTTTCGGATTGTTGTGGATGCCGGTAACGGTGCAGGCGGCTTCTACGCCGATAAGGTTCTGAAACCTCTGGGTGCCAATACTGACGGCAGCCGCTATCTGGATCCCGATGGCAGCTTCCCCAATCATATTCCCAACCCCGAAGACAAGGAAGCTATGGAGAGCATTACTGAGGCGGTCCGGGAGACCGGCGCCGATCTGGGTATCATTTTCGATACCGATGTGGACCGTGCCGGTGCGGTACTGTCTGACTGCAGCGAGCTGAACCGCAACCGCATCATTGCCATGTTGTCTGCGATCCTCCTGCGGGAGTACCCCGGTACTACCATCG
>JAZNFH010000068.1:0-24714 GCA_045589055.1 Faecousia sp.
TTGCGCATTTGCTCGTTGACCAAAGCCTGTAAATGATGTAAAATAACATATCCGGATTGCAAACAGTATCCGAAATTATCCACTTTCCCCGTCCTAAAATGGATCAATCAGGAGCAAAAGCATGGAAAAATCAAATGGCAAACACACTAAGAAACTACTGATTGCGGTTTTAATATTATCCGCGATCCTTTTAGCAATGATTCTGGGTATTCTGTTGGTACCCGATGATAACACAAACACAGACCCCACAACACCCAATGCAACCCAGGAAACCCAAAAAGAACTCCGGTTGCCGGATCTATTGGGTACCGCCAAGGCAATAAAGGGCAATTTGATGTCGGCTTTGCAGGATATCAAGCAGAGCAATTGGATAAGCGCAAGAAGCAAACTGGATACTGTCCGGAAAGATATTGCTGCTGTCCGTACATGGATTGAAAAAATACCGCTTCTCTTTCGCCTTGTTCCCCAAGCAGAAAGTATATACGAACTGTTGAATACTGCGGATATGGCAATTCCTGAAATTCTTTTGCCTGCAATCGACTTGCTGGAAACGCGGCCTCTCTCCCAGCTCAGTGTTGGCGATGGATTTGATACAAAGCTGATGTGTGAGTATATCACTTTTGCGGAGTCTATCATGCCGAAACTGGAAAACCTGATGGAAGCTGCCAATTCCGTGGATTTCAGCATTGTAGACAGTGAGGGAAAAATTACAGAAGCGTTGGAAACAGCAAACAAACTGTTGGATGGCTATCATAAGAATCCCGAGATTCTTTCTATGCTCAAAGCTATGTTTGGTGCGCAGGAAGATCGGCTCTACCTGATTGCGGTTCAAAACTCCTCTGAGATTCGTGCCTCCGGCGGTTTCCCTGGTTCTGTTGGCGTTTTTCGGATTGAAGAAGGTATTCTGACTCTGGGAGACTTTAAAACAGCAAACAATGCTTTGGCAAATTGGAAGCCAAAGGATATCAAAATTACGCAAGAAGAGATTACATTATTTAATTACCTAAGTGGAATGGAAACGCCTCGCGACGCAGATTTGTGTCCGGACTTTGAGCGTGTTGGGCATATCTGGGCTTCCGCCTATGAAGCAAGACACAAGGAATCTGTTGACGGCGTGATCTCCATGACACCCCATATTGTGCAGCGCCTGTTGGCTGCAATGGATAAAGAAATCGAACTGTTTGACGGCTTGGTATTAACCGGAGACAATGCAACAGAAGTATTAATACACGATATCTACTTTAAATACTTTAACCGCAATCAGTATCATTCGGATAAGTATGATATTTCTGATCAGCTGTTTGCAGATGCCGCAAAAAAGACCATGAAAATGCTGACCGATAACATTTCCGCCTCTCAGCTATTGGCGTGTCTTCCTATCCTGAAAGAGAGCATTGAAGACAGAACACTGATGCTGTGGATGAGAGAGGAAAAAGAACAGGCGTTCGTGGTCAATTCAGGTTGGAGTGGCGGACTGAATCAGGATCCCCAAAATCCGGAGGCGGGCATCTACATTAATTGTGTAACACCCAGCAAGATGGGTTGGTTTTTGCTGATGGATACCGAAATCGGGGAACCCACAAAAAATGCGGACGGTTCCTACACCTATCCTATCACGGTAACGATTACCAACAGTATATCAGAGGAGGAAATCAAAACCGCAGACAGCTACATTACCGGAGGCCTGGGAGGTGGTGCATTCCGTATCGTTGCCTATTTCTTTGCCCCTGCGGGCGGCAGCGTGGACCACTTCACCGCCACCAACGGACAAAATATTAAAATTAAGGGCTATAATGGAATGGTCCTGGGTTTTACGGATCAGTTTCCGATCAGACCGAATAAGCCCATAACAGTGACCTACACAGTCACCACTGCGCCGGGTGTAGAGACACCATTAGCAATCAGCAAAACTCCAACTGCGCAGCAGTCGTAAGCCCGGGACCAAGGTATTATCGGAAGGCTATCAGTAATCATAGCCGTTGGCACGGCGCATTCGACAAGAAAAAAGCTATTTGTAATTTTGAAGCCCAGTTCAGCACAAAACTGAACTGGGCTTCTATAGTCCAGAGCGGCCGCAGGTCGCTCGTGATTAATAGTTAAGATGTATTATTTCTGTCACCAACAGCACATTCTGTGTGCCTTTGATAGCTTTTTATTTTTTGGAAGTCAGTGCAATCTCTCCATTGAAATACATAGCAACCAATCCCAGCAGCACCACCAGTGTAGTACCTTTAATCAAAATGGGGATAAAGGATTTATATACAAATGTGCAGATGGCGGTCGCAGTGTTACCACCGATCAGAATTGCTGCCAAATAGGCAAAAAAGGTCAGACCACCTAAAAACAGGCTGATCATAATGCCCCAGCCGAAAATTGTCTTTAAAATTGCCGAAAATTTCTTACAAAATGCCTTCATATCAGCACCTCCTCATAGTCCCAGAATGGGCAACCAACCCATTAGAACGGTTACCTGCATCAGAAACTGGGTAGCGACCCACCACAAATTGTTTTTAAATGTCTTATCAAAATCTGCCCCAGTCAGAGACATGCCTGCATACATACCCAGACCCAGAGGCGGGGTGATGCCGCACATAACACCGCAGATACAAGGCAGCATCGCAGCAGCCAGCAGAGGATCGCAGCCGGAAGATGCCAGACTGGTGATAAACATGGGACCAAAAATAACCACAATGGAGGAACCCGGGATTACCATACCCATGAAGCAGGTAATGAGGCACACAGTAACCACCATGCCCAACTTGCCGAAGTTTAAGGAGGTAATCAGACCGCCCAATTCTTCGGCTACATTCATCTCACCGAACATAGCGCCGATCATATAGCCAAACACGCAGACACCGATGGTAGGGGAAATGCTTTTGACACCCTGGACAAACATCTTTACAAGATTCTGTACGGAAATGATATTCTTATCTTTGGTGATCAGGCAACCGTAAATGGATGCCAGACCACCGGTGAACAACAGCACGGAACTGGACATGTACTTTGCACCTTCTTCGCCCAAACGCATGGTGAAAAAGGAGTCTTTAAAAAGATAATCCAGCACAAAGGGGAGCAAAATGATCACAGGCAGCAGCAGTCCCTGCCAACCGGCCTTGAGGGTTTCCTTCAGACTGGGCAGGTCCTCCTTCTTCATGGGCTTTACCTTGTAGTATTTGCAGAAACCCCAAACCATCAGCATTCTTTGCGCGATAAACCACACGGAAATGCCCCAGAGAATGATCCAGAACTGAGCGGTGGTCATGTTCTGGTCGGGATACAAAGCAGTAAAAGCGCCCAGAGCAGCTACAATGTTGGAAGAAGGCGGAATCATATTACCCATATAGCTGGCATTGCTGATGATGTTGGCAGTCAGTTCCTTTGGAAAACCGGATTTTTCCATAGCAGGTGCAACAATAGAGCCGGTAGCCATAGCGTTACCCGGACCGGAACCGGACAGTGCGCCCATAAAGCTGCTGGCAATGATGGATGCGTAACCGGCACCGCCGGTGATGCGCCCCAGAAGGGCAAGAATGACTGCAATGCAACTATCAATGACTTTGGTTTTCGTCATGATAATGGACATGGCCACGAAGGCGGTCATCGAATACAAAAGAGAGGTAGACAGTGCGTCATCAATATACAAAAATACATTGTCCCAGGTGCCAGTAACTGTCAGTAACACCAGAAAACTCACCAAGACGGCCTCGTAAACGGGTCGCCGCAGCAGGACGAACCATATTAGAATCACACCCAGCATAATACCCAGGTACAAGATAGAAGATGGAATCATTTGCACGCTCCTTTATTCCTGTGTAGTTATAAAATATATTACTTATACGGAATATTATATCCACAGCTTTCTGTTTGTCAAGAAGAAATTTTTATGATATTCTTGCTTTTTTCCCCGGTTGCAGGTATGCTATTAGCGGTTATTATATCTTGGTTATTAAAAGTCGAAATAGGAGTCATATATGAATTACCGCCAGCTGCAATACGCGATTGCTCTATCTGAAACCCGTAATTTTTCTCAAGTTGCGGATAAGCTAAAGATTTCCCAACCGGCGCTGAGCAAACAGATTTTAAGCTTGGAAAATGATCTTGGAGTGAAGCTCTTCGACCGCTCTACCGTCCCTCTGACCGTAACACCTGCAGGGGAGCATTTAATCCGGGAAGCCAAAGAACTTCTGTACCGGGAAGATCAACTGGTGCGTTCAATGGAGCGGTTTCGTACGGGGGATGCAGGCCGACTGGTCATTGGTGCGACACCCTTTCGCAGTTTCTACTTGATGCCCCGGATCGTGAAGGAATTCCGGGAGGCCTATCCCAACATGCAGGTATCCCTTGAGGAAGTGGGAATAGATATTTTGCGCAAAGAGGCAGCAGAAGGCAGATACGATTTTGCACTGGTGAATCTGCCGGTGGAGGAAACAGTCTTTGATGTGATCCCCCTGGAGTCAGACCGACTGGTGTTGGCAGTACCTACCCAATGGGTACACCAGATGGATTTGTCTTCGGAGCCGGGGGATATCAGTCTCAAATGCTGCAAAGCGCTGCCGTTTGTGGTAGTCCACGAAAATCAGGAGATGCGGCGTCTGTTTGAAAAAATGTGCGCGGCCAATCAGTTTTTTCCCAACATTGCCGCAGAGGTAGTGGGTCTTTCCACCGCCTGGGCCATGACATGTGCCGGTGTTGCTGCTACCATCTTGCCTATGCAGTTTATTGCCAACATGCAGCCAGTCAACGGCGTCCGGATTTTTGGTATCCAAAATACGGCCTACACACGGCAAACTGCCATCATTACCCGCAAAGGGCAGTATATTTCCGCCGCTGCCCGGTATGCTATGGAGCTGCTAATCAAACACTGTAAGGATTCCGATCATATCACCCTCTGATCCTATGAAAAGCCGACCTGTGATTGTAATCATAGGTCGGCTTCTCCTTGTCAAAGAACTCCGGTTTTCGTTAGGCGAAAACCGGAGTTTTGGTATATTCAGAGAAAAATACGAGGGATAGTTGCCAGATTGGGGATCTGCATCAACTCAAATCTGCAAATTTTTTAGATTTATGGATTTGCGTTAACATGATAAATATACTTTATTTACTGAGGTATCAAGGTACTACCATGAGATCAATGAGATTAAAAATTGCTTATTGCTGCTCTTTGCTGAGCTTTGACCAACGCTGCAGAAGCAACTTCTGACTGCCGGTAAGTGTAACAGCTTCTTCGTTCTCTGCGAAAAGCTGCGACAGGGTAATTCCAAGGGCTTGACAGATTTTTTCCAGAGATGCGACAGTCGGAACCATACTCTTTCGATACCAGGAAGAGATTGTGCTTTGGGGGAGTCCTGCCCATTCGGCCAGCTGATATTCTGTCCAGCCCCGTTCTTCCCGGTATTCTGTTATCATAGAAAGAATATCCTTCACCATTACCACTCCCTGTTTGCATTCTTCATCGATTATACTTCGATATATCGTTGCGTTTTATTATTTTTGTCGTATAATAATTACGATATATTTCCATAGAACTCTAACAGATACCTCGTTTCGACATGCTTTGACATAAGGGTTGGTAAATTCCGTAAGTATTTGCGTTATTTTCAAGGCTTTTGAGGTTGCTTTCGCAGGACTGCCATGCTATAATATTACAACTATCATACCGTTTAATTCGTTAAAGATGTGAAGCTGTTTTGGAGACCGATAATGAAAGGATTTACCGATATACACACCCATCTGCTGCCCGGTGTGGACGATGGGGCGCAAAGCATGTCCCAATCTTTAGGCCTGCTGCATATGGCCTGGGAGAATGGAACCAGAGCAATCATTGTGACACCCCACTACCGGGGAAAATACAAGCGGAACACCCCTGACCTGTTAAAAGAAAGATTTGTTCAGCTACAGGAAAGGGTGACTGCTGAGCTTCCCGGTATGCAGCTTTACTTAGGGCATGAGATCGCTTACGAGAATGACGCGCCGGAAGCAATGCATCAGGGTAAGGTGCTACCTTTGAATGGTTCGCAGTATGTGCTGTTGGAATTTCGAACCAACACCCTCCGCTCGCAGATTATAACCGGTGTTTTGGAAACCATTCGCTGTGGTTTTGTCCCAATTGTTGCCCATGTGGAGCGTTATGATATTGCCCGGAAGAAACTGGATTTGGTGGATGAACTGCTGTATATGGGGGCGTTGCTGCAGCTGAATGCGGACAGCATTCTGGGAACCAACGGTTTTGGCGTCAAGCGCTTCTGCCATAAGCTGCTGAAAGAACAAAAGGTGCATTTTGTGGCTTCCGATGCCCATGATGCTACCGAGCGCCCACCTCGTTTGCGGGAGTGCTTCCTGCATGTGCACAAGAAATATGGTCAAGCTTATGCCACAGAGTTGTTTTATGAAAATGCTCTGGCGGTCATAGAAAATAGAATCATCGAATGAGGAGAAGAACATGCAAAGACATAACGAAGAAATGGAAATCGATTTGTTGGAATTATTGCGCTACCTGAAAAAGCGCATCATTGTTATTGTGGCAGCTTGTCTGGTGTGCGCGGTGGCAGGATTTCTGGGAACAAAGCTGTTTATTACCCCGGAGTATACCACCAATACCCGTATATATGTGCGGAACCGTTCTAATGGGAACAATATGGTGACGTCCGACTTTCAGATTGCCACCTATGTTATGAACGACTACAAGGCGCTGATCACCGGTCAGAATGTGGCAAAAGAGGCCATCAGCAGGCTGGGCTTGAATATGAAACCCGAGACGCTTTCCAGGAAGATTCAAGTTACTTCTCCGGAGAATACCCGTGTGTTGCAGATCACTATCACAGACCAAGACCCCCGCAGGGCTGCGGATATTGCCAACACGGTCCGGGATGTGGCTTCCGCAGAGATCAAGCGGATTATGGATGTAGACGCGGTCCAGATGGTTTACGAAGCAGAAGTTCCGAAGGAGCCTTCCGGTCCCAATACAATTAAAAATACTGCCTTGGCCGGTATTGTGGGTCTGATAATTGCGGCGGGTGTTTATACTGTGATCTTCCTGCTGGACGACACCATCCGCACAGAAGAGGATGTGACCCGGTACTTGGGTCTGGGTACCCTGGGTGTTATCCCTGTGTCTATGGAAATGAGTGCATTGGGTGTTAATGTTAACCGCGTGGATAAAAAGACCGGCAGCAAGAAGCGCGCATCAAAAACTCCCCAGAAGAACTGAGAGGTACTATGATGGAAAAAATTGCAGTCAGTCGTTTTGTGACGAAAGAATTCCAAGCTACTGAGGCGCTGAAAGCACTCCGTACAAACCTTATGTTTAGCGGTGTCGATGTAAAGGCCGTAGCACTGACCAGCTTCAGCGCAGCTGAGGGCAAATCTACCATTTCTTTCCAGTTGGCAGTTTCCCTGGCACAGGCGGGGAAACGGGTGCTGCTGATGGATGCGGACTTGCGTAAGAGTGTTATGGCCAGCCGTATGCGTGTCCGTGGCAAGATCGATGGGTTGAGTCACTTTCTTTCCGGTATGGCCAATGCCAATGAGATTTTGAATGAAACCGATATTCCCGGTTTATACCTGATGTTCGCCGGTGTCCGTGTCCCCAATGCCGCAGAACTTTTGGGCCATCCCAGTTTTGGAAAACTGATCGACGCACTGAAAAATACCTTTGACTATGTGATTGTAGATGCTGCACCTGTGGGACAGGTTATCGACTGTGCAGTTATGGCCCCTGCTATGGACGGTGTACTCATGGTGGTAGATACGACCCATAACAGCTACAAGCTGGAGCGGCGAATGAAGCAGCAGCTGGAGAAGGCCGGCGCTAAGATTCTGGGCGTCATCCTCAACCGGGTGGACTTTGCCGATAAGGGTGGCTACTACGGCAAGGCCTATGGTTATAGCTATGGCTACGGCTATGGCTACGGCGAAGAGGAAATAAAGAAAGACAAAAATCAGAACCGTTAAGATGGGTTCTTACAGCGGTGTTATGGAAATATTAAGCAAACAGTAGAGGAAGCCTTTATGACTTATAAACGGATTAAGAATCTGTTCCTGCGTCAGAGTTATCTGGACGCATGGGAAGATTATGAAAGAAGCCTGCATAAAGAAAACTACATTAAGTGGGATTATGTGATCCTGACCGCTTCCAACGAAGCACAGGCGGAGGCATATCGGGAACAGATCCGCTATCGGTTGGAAAATGATTTGCTACCTGCCTCTGCTACCTATGCAGTATTGCCGGATCCGGATGGCAAGCGGGTAGGTTCCGGCGGTGCTACTTTTAATGTACTGCACTATCTGGCTCGGCAGAGTGGCGACGGAACGCTGGACTTCAAAAATAAGCGTATTCTGGTGATCCATTCCGGCGGCGACAGTAAGCGTGTACCGCAGTATTCTGCGATCGGTAAGTTGTTTTCTCCGGTTCCTCGGGAATTGCCCAACGGTTTTGGTTCTACCTTGTTTGACGAATTCATCATTGCTATGTCCGGTGTGCCTTCCCGAATTCAGGAGGGTATGCTGGTACTGTCCGGCGATGTTCTGCTGCTGTTTAATCCCCTGCAGATCGATTTCCAAAATAGGGGGGCTGCGGCAATTTCCATCAAGGAGCATGTTTCCACCGGCAAAGATCATGGCGTGTTTCTCAACGATGGTCACGGCTGCGTAGAAGCATTTCTGCATAAGCAGTCGGAAGAACTGCTGCGGCAGAAAGGTGCGGTCAATGAGCAGGGGAATGTGGATCTGGATACCGGTGCGGTAATCCTTGGTACACAGGTTCTGGATGCACTGTTCTCCCTCATCAGCACGGATGGCCACCTGGACAACGATAAGTTCCAAGAATTTGTCAATGAGGAAGCCCGCATCAGTTTCTACGGCGATTTTCTGTATCCCTTGGCAAAGACAGCTACTCTGGAACAGTATTACAAGGAAGCTGCCGAGGGCACGATTAATGAAAAACTGCTTGCCTGCCGGACGAAAATCTGGGAAGCTCTGTCCGGTTTCAATATGCAGCTTCTGTGTCTGGCACCGGCAGCCTTTATCCACTTCGGTACGACCCGGGAACTGCGGAAGCTGGTGGCAGAGGATATCTGCGACTACGAATTTCTGGATTGGAACCGCCATGTGATCGCTACCGCAGAGGGCGGCTATGCATCCAATACAGCGTACATTGGCAGAAGAGCGTCCATTGAACCGGGCGCATATTTGGAAAACTGTTATGTGCTGAATGAATCCCATGTGGAAACAGGTTCGGTGATTTCCAATGTACTTCTGCGAAATGAACATATAGGGCCGAATCTGGTACTCCATGGTCTGCCCTTGCAGGATGGTACCCATGTGGTGCGCATTTATGGTGTGCTGGACAATCCCAAATCCCACTATGACCGTGGTGCGGAATTTTTGGGAACGACTTTGCAGGCATTTCTGGAAAACAACCAACTGGAAACTAGCGATCTCTGGGATGATGCAGAGCGCTACCTCTGGTTTGCTAAACTGTACCCAGTCAGCGAAACTGCTGAGGAAGCGCTGCGTATGGCGCTTATCGTGCAGAAAATGGCACAGGGTGTTGCAACCCAAGAAGAAATCAATACTTGGAAGACTGCCAGAAGGGAAAGCCTGTACTCCAGCTTTAATAAGGCAGATGTTCATGCAGCCTGCAATTGGCAGCGGGAGCTGGAGCAGCGGGTCCTCTCCAAGCGGTTTATCGATGTTTTGGAAACCAATGTCCATTTTGAGGATGCGCTGCATGTTTTTGGTCAGCGGGGAATTACGGAATCTATATATGACACGCTGCTGCAGGATGCCCAAAAGGCACCCGTGGGACTAAAAATGCGCGTTTACTATGCGCTATCCCAATTTATGCGGAAAAACCGCGTGAAGTTCCACGGTCAGAGCTATGAGGTGCCGGAGGCGCTGTGCTTTGAAACACTGCAAAAGGCAATTTTTGCCGAGGCGGTGAAGAATATTCCTGACCAGTCTTCCTGCACGATTCAGCGGGAACATGTAAAGGTGGAACTGCCGATCCGGGTCAACTGGGGCGGCGGCTGGACAGATACGCCTCCGTACTGCAATGAGCATGGCGGTATTGTCTTAAATGCTGCTTTGAAGCTGAACGGTGTCTATCCTATTCAGGTAGAACTGAAAAGACTGGATACTTATCATGTGGAATTTGAAAGCACTGACATCGGTGTCTTTGGCGTTGCCAACACAGTGGCAGAAATTCAGGATTGCCACAATCCTTATGATCCCTTTGCCCTGCACAAAGCTGCTTTGATTGCATCCGGACTCATTCCTCTGGAAGGGGAAGCAGATTTGCAGCAGATTCTGCAGCGTTTGGGCGGTGGCATCTATCTTTCCACCCAAGTGCAGGGAATTCCGAAAGGTTCCGGTTTGGGTACCAGCAGTATTCTGGCCGGTGCCTGCATTAAGGGTATCTATGAATTCTTGGGTCTGTATGATACCAACAGCGCCATCAGCAATGTGGTGTTGGGTATGGAACAGATTATGTCAACCGGTGGCGGTTGGCAGGATCAGGTGGGTGGTTTGATCAATGGCATCAAATTCCTTACGACTCAACCCAGTTGGAATCAGAAAATATCCGTAGAGAAGCTACAGCTGCATCCGGCGGTTATGCGGGAGTTGCAGGGGCGTTTTGCACTGATCTATACCGGCCAGCGGCGACTGGCTCGGAACCTGCTGCGAAAAGTGGTAGGAAACTACATTGGAAACCGTCCGGAATCTCTGCAGGCGCTGGAACAGATGCGTCCGCTGACGATTCTGATGAAGTATGAGCTGGAGCGGGGCAATATCGATGCCTTTGCCAAGCTGCTGAATCAGCATTGGGAGTTGTCGCTACAGCTGGATCCTTCTGCCACCAATACCTGTATTGACCAGATTTTTCTTGCATGTGAAGATCTGATTGACGGTAAGTTTATCTGCGGTGCCGGTGGCGGTGGATTCCTGCAGGTAATTCTGAAACAGGGTGTCACCCATGCGCAGCTCCATGAGCGGTTAACTGGCGTGTTCCAAGACAGCGGCGTGGATGTCTGGGCAACGGAGTTTGTCTAATGCTTCCCGATGTGAGGGAGGATGTGTTATGCTAGGTATTTGATAGAGAAAGAGTGAGATGGTATTGAAGAAACTGAAACATGATTTAGGCCTGCGGATCGCAAAGCTTTTTAACATAATACTTACGACAATCCCGTTTGCTGGTTGCTGGTTTTGGTACTATGCGCAGACAATCGTTGTGCCCTATTACCAAAAAGGGAACTGGATGGTTATTGGCCTGTTTGTCTTGCTGTATGTAATTTTTGCAAGAATCTATGATGCCTTCTATGTATCTCTAAATCGTATTTCTGAAATGATCTACAGTCAAGCGCTGGCATTTTTAATGTCAGACTGCATTATGTTTGTGGTATTTTGGCTGTTGGGCCGCAGTTTCCCTGTAATGTGGCCCGGTTTGCTGGCTCTTGTTGTACAGTTGCTACTGTCATCCATTTGGTCCTTAGCGGCACATAGGTGGTATTTCAAAAGCTTCCAGCCGAAAAAATCAGCAATCGTGTACGATAGAGACTATGGTATCAAAGAAATGGTACAGGATTATGGATTGCAAAAAAAATTCAATGTTTGCAAGGTGCTTGACAGTGAAAAATGTATGGACGATTTGTCCGTGCTTGAGGATGTGGAGACGGTATTTATTAGCGGTGTCTCCAGTCATGTGCGCAATGCAATATTAAAATACTGCATAACGAATGGAATTGATACATATGTGATCCCACGCATTGGTGATATTATTATGAGCGGTGCAAAAAAGATGCATATGTTCCATTTGCCGATGCTCCGTGTTGGAAGATGTAATCCAAAGCCGGAAGCGCAGATTATAAAGAGACTGTTTGACATTGTGAGCAGTGCGGCAGTGCTGTTGGCGCTGAGTCCGGTGATGCTGGTCACATCGATTGCAATTAAAATGTATGATGGTGGACCTGTTTTTTACAAACAAAATCGACTGACCAAGGACGGAAACGTGTTCAAGGTGCTGAAATTCCGCTCGATGCGGGTAGACGCAGAGAAGGACGGCGTAGCCCGCCTTTCCACCGGAGACAAGGACGACCGGATCACGCCTGTAGGCAGGGTCATCCGCAAACTGCGTATTGATGAGCTGCCGCAGTTGTTCAATATACTCGGCGGCAATATGAGTGTGGTCGGTCCCCGGCCGGAGCGTCCCGAGATTGCAGCGCAGTACGAAAAAGAACTGCCGGAGTTTAACCTTCGCTTACAGGTAAAAGCAGGTCTGACGGGCTATGCCCAGGTCTACGGCAAGTACAACACAACGCCCTATGATAAGCTGCAGATGGACCTGATGTACATTGCGAATCCCAGCTTTGTGGAGGATCTAAAGATTATTTTTGCTACCATCAAGATCATATTTCTTCCGGAAAGTACCGACGGCATCGCCGAAGGCCAGACGACCGCTATGGCGCAAGATGCATCCAACGAGGAAAGGGAACTTGCAGGAATCATCAAGTAGGAGGGGCATATGTTAGTTTCTGTTATCACGGTTGCCTACAACAGTGAAAAGACAATTGCACGTACAATGGAGTCTGTATTGAACCAGACCTATAAAGATATAGAATATATCGTAATTGATGGTGCATCAAACGATAGGACGGTTGAAATCGCGAGATCCTTTCAATCTGCATTTGACCAACGGGAAGGACGCAGCCTAACCATCATTACTGAGCCGGATAAGGGGATGTACGATGCGTTAAATAAAGGAGCAAAGCTTTCTCATGGTGAGCTGGTGGGTCAAATCAATTCAGATGATTGGTATGAGCCGAATGCGGTTGAAACGATGGCAGAGCTTTATAAGCGGGAAAATTATGATGTTGCGTGGGGGAGTATACGGGTTATTAAGTCCACAGGCAATATGATCAAGCATGCCAGGATAGGGAAGCTATGGACTACCAGCGGTTGGTGTCATCCGGGAACCTTTTCTAAGAGGGATATCCTATTGGCATATCCCTACCCACTTGAAACAATGTATGATGACTTTGACTATATTACTGCGGTATATTGCGCGGGGAAAAAGTTAATTACGATTGATACGGTTATTTCTAATTTCACCTTTGGCGGCATGAGCACAAAAAAGAGCCTGCGGGAAGTCAAAAAAAGGATTGGGATAACCTATGGAATTTATCGAAAGTACGGAATGAGCAGATTGTATTGGTTCCATAGAGTGGCAATGGAATTGGCGAAGTATGTGCTGGGATAGGTGTTTGAAAACATGGAATTGCGAGAAAGGGCTAATAGTGAGGATACAACGATGAACCACACCAATTTAATGGAAGGACCGCTGATTTCCATTATCACAGTAGCTTATAATAGCGCAGCGACGATTGAAAAGACAATTAAGAGCGTCTTGGATCAGACCTATCAAAATTACGAGTACTATATTATCGATGGGGAGTCCAGCGATGATACTGTGGAGATAGCGAAGAAATACGAAAATCTGTTTTCGGGTCGTATGCACATTATCAGTGAAAAAGATACGGGCATATACAATGCGATGAATAAAGGAATCAAACTGTGCAAGGGAGAAGTCATTGGAATTGTAAACAGTGATGATAGGTATGCATCCGAGACACTTGCTTGTGTTGCATGGAAGTATATAGAAGAAAACCATCCTTTTTTGATAATTAATGGTGATATGGTTCGAGTTTCCAACGAAGATGAGGAGATTTACAGATATCACTTTACTCAAAAAAACATTGACCGTAAAGAATATTTTGGTCACCCCGCAATGTTTGCTGCACGGGCTGTGTATGATTTGATTGGTTTGTATGATGAAAGTTTTAAGTTAGCCGCAGATGGAGAGTGGCAGTATCGGGCGCATGACAATGAAAAAGTGCGGTATGTTTTGTGTGATGAAGTGTTTAATTATATGCGTGAGGGTGGAGCGAGCGACAATATTAAATATTGTTGGAAGTGGTTTAATGAACGAGTCCGAATGAAGATCAGCCATAAAAGGGCAAACCGCATTGAAGCAACAGCACAAGAACTATGGGCTATGTTCAAAACTGTGATAAAAAACCTTACCCCCAAAAAGTGGCAAGGAAAGGTGTATTCCATCAGATATAAGACGAGCGGTGTGATTTCTAGAAAGCATTGAAGGTTTTTATGAAAGTTGTTCAAATCAATGATTGCTGCGGAGTAGGCAGTGTTGGAAAAATATGCGTTGCAGTCAGCAGGCTGCTTACGGAGCGTAGTATTGAGAATTCTATTCTTTACACCTACGGTCATTCTGATTATGCGCTGGGCAGCAAATACGCACGGCGCTGGTATACCAAGCTTCAGGCTCTGAAATCAAGAGTATTTGGAAACTATGGCTTCAATTCAAAACACATCACCAGAAGACTGATCAAAAAACTGGAGCAGTTCCAACCGGATATTATCCATCTGCATATCCTGCATGGGCATAATGTGCATTTGACCATGCTGTTTGACTATATCCGGAAAAACCATATCAAGGTGTTCTGGACCTTCCATGATTGCTGGGCATTTACAGGGTATTGCGTGCATTTCACTTACGCGAAGTGCGACAAGTGGAAAGTAAATTGTGCTGGCTGTCCTCAAAGAAAGCGGTATAGTTGGTTTTTTGACAATGCCGCTAAGAATTTCAGCAAAAAAAGAGAAGCCCTTAGGGGTGTAGATCTGACGGTGATCACACCGTCCCAGTGGCTTGCGGATGTGGTCCGGGAATCCTTTTTGAAGGAGTGCACGGTCAAGGTGATCCATAATGGAATAGATTTGAATGTATTTCAGCCCACACAGAGCGATTTGAGAGCGCAGTATGGAATCCCGGCGGAAAAGCACATGATCCTTGGTGTGGCGCTGCGATGGGATGCACTTAAGGGTTTGGATGTGTTTATCGAACTAGCCAAGCGGTTGGATGAACGTTTTCAAATCGTCCTTGTGGGAACGAATGACGGTGTGGATAAGCATTTGCCCCCGAATATCATCTCCATTCACAGGACGCAGAATCAGCAGGAGTTGGCGCAGCTGTACACAGCAGCCGATGTGTTTGTCAATCCTACGAGAGAAGAAGTGCTTGGAATGGTCAACATCGAATCGTTGGCTTGCGGGACGCCCGTCATAACCTACAAAACCGGAGGAAGCCCAGAATGTATCGACAGCACATGTGGGTTAGTAGTGGAATGTGATGATATCAGCGCTTTGGAAAAGGAAATCATAAGGGTCTGTACTGAAATGCCCTTTTCAAGGGACAACTGTGTCAAGCACGCACAGCGGTCAAACCAAGAAGCTTGTTTTGCGGAATATGTGCGTTTGTATGCAAAAGAAGATTAATCCGGCAGGAACAGATATTTGCCTGTGAGTGACTATACGACCCAGCAGGTAAAACGAAAGTCTCTTGGAGACGGCAGAGTATTGATAGTGACGTCTTAGGATAAGAAAGGTTAATGATGAATGTATATTTGATTGCTGTTTTGCTCGCAGTTTTGTTGGTGGTATTTGACAAGCAGATGTGGCAAAACAGTACTTTAGAGCATCTGGAAAAACTATATATAAAAAGGAATCGCGTTGCATCATTTGTCGCTTTTTTAGTGCTTAGCCTGTCTATGGGACTTCGGGGAGACTTTCTAATTGATACGAGGAATTATTATTATATTTTTTCCAAAATGCAGGCGCGGAGCTTTGCGGAAGTTTTTGCAGAGCCAGAACGTATATTTTACCTCCTGAATCTTTTTGTAGGAAAACTAGGTGGCTCATATCAAGTTTTTCTTGTGGTTTGCGCAGTCATAATGGCATATGCGTATGTGCACTTTATGGAAAAAGAATCAAAGAGTATAAGCCTGTCTTTTCTGGTTTTGCTTTGCTCCGGAAGCTTCTTTACCGGGTTTAATGTGATGCGGATCGTGATGGCAGCTGCACTATTCTCATTGTGCTACCGGTATATGGAAAAAGGTGCTTTTTTTAAGTATGCGCTGTGTGTGATGCTTGTTTCGATGGTACACTCTTCAGCAATTATTCTGCTCCTTTGTTACCCATTCTGCAGAGTTTTCAAATGGGAGCGGCTGAGTGGAGTAGGGACATTAGCAACAGTTGGCTGCATAGGAATCGCGATTTATGCTGTGTCCGAAGGGCTTATGAATATGTTCGCAGAACTGATATATGCACATTATTTGGAGGACGGAGTCTTTGGCATGGATTATGGTGTCTCATTGGCAGGCACCCTGAAAGGTCTGGCACTTTCCGGAATTGTAATTGTAAGCAAGAAAAGGTTTAATCTTGCTGATATGCGGGAAAGAGTGATCTATAATGCATGCGTGCTCCATTTCTTTACAGTGCTGTGTGGTGCGCAGGTGTTTATGGCCCAGAGAATGACACATTATTTTGTCCCTGCTGTTATGCTTGCCTACCCGATAGTGGTCAGCAGGTTGCCGCAAAAGCAAAGGGTGCAGTATGGCGTTGTTTTAGTAGCCTTCCTGGTGGCATCAATTATGAATACGATCATCGGTTCAGAATACTACTTCTTCTGGGACAATGTATGGATTTAATGAGCTTCTCCTGGAGGTATGTTGGAATACACAGTGCAAGCACATGCATTGCGGTTCAGAACTGGTTGCAGAGATGTTAGAAAAGGGAAAGAATGTATATGATTGAAAGATTTAAAAATGAAGCAGTAAACAGACGGATCCAACGGGCATATAAAGAAAATACAAATTATCTGGTACGGTCTATTGGATCTGCTGAGAACACTGCATATATATACTTTTCGTCAAACGGTTTGTACTTTCCTGACACGCTGGAGGAGATCGAAAGAACCTTTGCGTGCGATTATTATGAGTGGGGGCGAATTGCTTCTCACAGAGAAGTACAGAAAAAAGCAAGCCAAAATATCTTCGTACGTGACGTATATAAGTCTTGGTATGTTTTCGGTGTGAATGAGGAGATTAATACGCAGGAGAAACTGGCTACAGTATTAAAAGAACTGACACAGGGAAAGAGAGTAATAACGATTGGTGTGTCAGCGGGTGCTTATGCGGCGGTACTTTTTGGAACTATGCTGAATGCTGAGCGAATCATCGCCTTTTCACCTCAGATAGACCTTCGGTTGGCGAACCAACAAGAAAAGATTCGTTTATTTGAGCAGTTTGAGTCGAATGAGGCATATGCAGAAAATTTGAATCTTGTGGAAAGAATCAGGCATTATTCGGGGCAACTGGTGTATCTGTACCCAGAACAGAATGCAAGAGATTGCTCGCAGGCAGCGTTGATACACGACATGTCGAATGTAATGCTTTTTAGGCAAGCGACAAGCACGCATGGTGCATCTCTCCACCCGGAGAGTACAGTTTACCTATTGACATGCACGGACTGTGAACTGCGAGAATTGCACAGATACTTTTTTGGCAGGAAGTTTACAATTTTCTCTTGCCTGTGCAAAACCCATGGAATTGCCGCGGTTGTGCATATGGCAAGGTATGTAATAAAGAAGATCGCTGCTAAAATCCTTAAGAGGTTTAAGCGCTAAAAGGGAGAAACAATGGAAAAGAAGCCATGTTTAGTGGATGTTCCGGTAAAGGTGAATATTTGGATTCGGCCGGAGTGTCAGAAAAAGCAATTTGAAGTCATTAAACAAGCCCGTCCCAGCATTTTGTTTGTAACCTCAGACGGCGGACGGAATGAAAAAGAGTGGGAGCTGATCCGGCAAAACCGGAAGCTGTATGACGAGGGTATCGACTGGGATTGTACCGTGTATAAGTTGTACATGGATAAAAATCTCGGATTATACGCAATGGGTCGCGAACGGCTAGCCTTGATCTGGAGCAAGGTTGATAGATGCATTTTCCTGGAAGATGATCAGATTCCTTCTGTCAGCTTTTTCTCCTACTGCGCGGAGCTTCTGGAAAAGTACAAGGATGATGAACGGATCGAATGTATCTGCGGCATGAACCACTTGGGCGTATGCGAAGATGTGCAGTCGGATTACTTTTTCTCTCGCCAAGGCTCCATTTGGGGTGTTGCCACATGGAAACGCACTGTTGCGGATAGGGGCAATTTTGATTATGCCAAGGATCCTTATGTGATGAAGCTGCTCAAGCAGCGTACAAGACACAACCCCATTGCTTGGAAACGACTAAATGCCTATGCCAAGCAGGAATTTTTTGAAGGCCATGTGGCAAGTGAGGAGTTCTGGAAGGAGTTTAACATGTATTCCCAGAACCGGCTGCAGATCATACCCAAGTACAATATGATAAACAATGTGGGGTTTGGTGGGGATTCTATTCATTTCGATGAACTGAAAAAAACACCACCGAGCCTGCGCGGCATTTTCAACATGAAGACCTATGAGCTGGAAGGGCCAATCAAGCATGCGCAGTATGTGATCCCGGATATTGAATACGAGAAAAAGCGCAACCGGATCATGTGCTATAATGACCCGATTGCACAGATTGGCGCTAAGCTTCACCGGATCTATGTTACGATCCGCTACCTTGATTTTGCCTACATCGGAAAGCTGCTGAAACGGCTGAAGAATAAAAAGAACAAGCAAAGGGAAATGTAAACCAATATGGATGAAAAGCTATCAAAAAAAGCCGCCAGCGGAATGATATGGAAGCTCCTGGAGAAAATCAGCGCGCAGGGTATGTCGCTGATCATACAGCTCGTTTTGGCCAGGCTTTTGCTGCCGGAAGAATATGGCTTGATAGGGCTTTTGACAATTTTTATCACCATATCCGACGTGTTTATCCTGCAAGGCCTTACCACGGCACTGATCCAAAAAAAGGATGCGGATGATATTGACTTTTCGTCGGTGTTCTTTGCCAACATTGCCGTATCCCTTGTGCTGTATGGTATTTTGTGTTTGATTGCTCCCGTAGTGGCGTCTTTTTATAAGCAAAGCAGACTGGCGGTGATCATGCGGGTACTGTCACTTAATGTGGTGATTGGTGCCATTCCTGCGGTTCATAATGCCATACTGTCCCGGCAGTTGGATTTCCGAAAGAGCTTCTTTCGCAATATATCCAATGTAATGACCCA
Organism: Faecousia sp.; assembly: GCA_045589055.1. Taxonomy (GTDB): domain Bacteria; phylum Bacillota; class Clostridia; order Oscillospirales; family Oscillospiraceae; genus Faecousia. The sequence goes on from JAZNFH010000068.1 coordinate 19,045, forward strand.
GGGTGCGGTGGGAATTACACTTGCTTTGCTGGGGTCCGGTGCCTGGGCAATGGTTTTTTCAAGGCTTGCCGGAACGCTCGTGGGAGCAGTGGTTCTCTGCGCAACGGTAAAATGGAAGCCTGTTAAGGCATTTAATATGGAACGGGTTAAACGCCTGTTTTCTTATAGCTCAAAGGTTCTGACAACGAATTTGCTCAATACGGTATTTAATAATATCCATTCACTGGTCATTGGCAGGGCGTACTCCGCTACGGATGTAGGTTACTACCAGCGTGGTCAGCAGATCCCCCAAAGCATGATGTCCGCGGTGGACGGTAGCCTGTCAGAGGTGTTGTATCCAACTTTTTCAAAATGCCAAAATGACTTGGTGCTATTAAAAAACGCTGTTCGTAAATCTGTATCTACAAGCATGTATGTGGTGCTGCCAATGTTGATGGGATTGCTTGCCGTGTCAGAGCCGCTTACATTGGTTTTGTTGACGGAAAAATGGCTGCCCAGCGTTCCTTTTATGCAGCTTTCGTGTGTTGTATGTATGTTTTGGCCTCTTGCCCACAGGACGCATGCTTTGAATGCTCTTGGAAAGAGCGGTGTTACATTAAAGCTGTCACTGATTAGCAAGGCAACTACCCTAATTGCAATCTTTTTGTGCCTGCGGGCTGGTATATATGCACTTATGCTAGGAACGATCTGTGCATCGTGCATCAGTGTGATCATATCGTCCCATTATGTCAAAAAATACATTGGATATACTGTCAAAGAGCTTTTGTGCGATGTTCTTCCGCCGTTGTTGCTCTCTTTGGCAATGTGCGGCTGTGTGCTGGTGGTTGGCCTGCTGAAGCTTCCAACAATTGTGATACTGGTGCTGCAGGTCGTTACAGGCGTAGCTGTGTATGCAGGATTGTCGGTAGCGTTTCGCCTGGAAGCATTTTCGTGGATGCTGAATATGCTGAAGAACACCACCTATAAAAAACTTAAGTAAAGAGGACACAATCACAGAGAATCAAAAGAGATTCCTGCTGATATGTGGCTCTAGAGCAGCAGATAATTGCCATTGAAACGGCAAAGCGCCCGAAAGAGAGTGCACTATTTTAGATGGAAGCTGTTGGTATCATTAATGATAGAGATACTGTGATTAGGAGGAACAATATGATTAACAACAAAAAGGCATTGCTTGTTCTGGGTGGTATTTCTGCGATTTCTGAAATTGTAATTGATGCAAAAAAGCAGGGATATTATGTCGTTGTTACGGACTATTTAGAAAATTCACCTGCAAAAAAATATGCTGATGAGGCATGGATGCTTAGTATTGATGATGTGGACGGAATTGTAGAGAAATGTCGGGAACGTGGAATCGATGGCGTGATGAATTACTGTATTGATCCAGGTCAAAAGCCATATCAAAAGATTTGCGAGAAGCTAAACCTTCCTTGTGTGGCAGGATATGAACAATTTGATATCATGACCAACAAGGATAAATTTGCATGTTGCTGTGTGCAGCATGGATTGAGCATTATCCCTAAGTACAATATGCAGAGACAGCTTGGGGAAGAAGATTTTGACACTTTGGAATATCCTGTTATGATCAAACCAGTTGATGGCAGGGCTTCAAAAGGTATTGTTGTGGCAAACTCGCCTGAAGAGATGGATGATGCAATAGCCTATGCTTTGAGTTTTTCAAAGAGAAAGGAAGTCGTTATCGAAAAATATTTGCAATGTCCGGAATTTTGTGCAAAATATGTTGCTTGTGATGGCGAAATTTACTTTACTTCCATGTCAGATGTTTGGAACAGCGTTTTGCCAGATGGAACAAGGGTGTACATGGGAACATCCACTTATCCGTCTAAATTTTGTGATGAATATTTGCAGACGACCAATAAACGCGTAATTGCGATGTTAAAAGACATAGGCATCAAAAATGGTGCTCTGTCATTTACAGGATTTTATGACAATGGGGAATTTAGATTTTTTGATCCATCTTTGAGAATGGGTGGCGCTCAGGATTGGCGCGTTGTTGAAGCTGCAAGCGGCATTAATATAGCAAATCTTTTGACAAATTTTGCTATGACGGGCAGCATGGGAGAAATTGAAGAAATCAGAAAGATTGACACTGCATTCGTCAAAAAATGTTCGGCATTGTTATATTATGATCTTTTGATTGGTAAAATAGGAAGCTTTGAAGGCGTTTCTGAAATACTGAAGTTACCAGGAATTGTAGGATATCATCAGTGCCACGATGTGGGCGATGTAATTGAAAATTATGGAACAGCAAATAATGTAGCGATTCGTTTTATTGTTTCCTGCGATAATAGAGAAGATTTTATTACAACAGTTGAAAGAGCGAATGCATTGATCTCAATTAAAGATACCAATGGTAATGATATGATTGCACCGAAATACCGCGGTCACTATTTTTGGGCATGAACTTAATCGAGTATAATAATGGTGTATTTGTCTTTTGAGTATACAGGTAAAAGAGAAGACAATATAGTTTTCGTTTTTGCCAGAAGGAAAGGTTATAAAAGTGATTAGCAATATTAATGTAACCCGCTCTTCCATGCCCTCGTATGAGGAGTATTGTGAGGAAATCAAGGATTTGTGGGACAGCCGGTGGCTGACCAATATGGGTGCGAAGCACCAGAAACTGCAGGGTGAGCTGGAAACCTACTTGGGTGTTGATCATGTGGCGCTGTATACCAATGGCCATCTGGCGTTGGAAAATGTGATTGCGGCCATGGACTTTCCCAAGGGCGGGGAAGTGATCACTACGCCGTTTACCTTTGTTTCCACTACCCATTCCATTACAAGGAACGGTCTGGTGCCTGTGTTCTGCGATGTGAACTCCGATGATTATACCATCGATGTCAGCAAGATTGAGGCGCTGATCACGGAGAAGACGGTGGCCATTGCTCCGGTCCATGTCTATGGTAATCTGTGTGATGTTGAAGCCATCCAGCGCATTGCGGACAAGCATGGACTGAAGGTCATCTACGATGCTGCCCACGCCTTTGGTGTGCGTTATAAGGGGCAGGGTGCAGGAAGCTTTGGTGACGCGTCCATGTTCAGCTTCCATGCTACCAAGGTCTACCATACCATTGAGGGTGGCTGCGTGTGTTACCATGACGACACGCTTACCGAGAAGCTGGTGGATATCCGCAATTTTGGTCTCCATGGCCAGGAAGAGTGCCTGTATGTAGGCGGCAATGCCAAGATGAATGAGTTCCAGGCGGCTATGGGTTTGTGCAACCTGCGCCATATCGATGGAGAAATTGCCAAGCGCAAGTCTGTTGTGGAGCGCTACCGGGATAGACTGGCCAATGTGCCCGGCATTAAGCTTTCTGTGATTCAGGAGAATGTGCAGTCCAACTATGCGTATTTTCCTGTGGTATTTGATGGCTATAAGTATACCCGCGATGAAGTGTTCGCGCTACTAAAAGAACACGACATCATTGCCCGTAAGTATTTCTATCCTCTGACCAACGACTTTGTATGCTATCAGAATCTGCCTACAGGCGGAACGGACAAGACCCCTGTTGCAAATTATTTTGCCAGTCGGGTGCTGACATTGCCTCTGTACGCGGATTTGGCATTGGAAGATGTAGACCGAATTTGCAAAATTATTTTGGGTTAAACACGAAAAAGGGAGGACTTCGACATGAAAGGAATCATTCTTGCCGGAGGTAAGGGTACGCGACTGTATCCTATGACCAAGGTTGTGTCCAAGCAGCTGCTACCGATTTATGATAAACCGCTGATCTACTATCCCTTATCTATGCTGCTGTTGGCGGGGATTCGGGAGATACTGATTATCTCCACGCCCGAGGATACACCCAACTATGAGCGCCTTCTAGGCGACGGCAGCCAGATCGGCGTCAGATTTGAATATGTTGTTCAGGAAACTCCCAGAGGCTTGGCAGATGCGTTTATTCTGGGTGAGGAATTTATTGGTGACGACAGTGTTTGTCTGGTTCTTGGCGACAATGTGTTCTACGGTCAAGATATGACCCGCTATCTGCGTCAGGCTCGGGATCGCTTGTCTGGTGCAACGATCTTCGGCTACCCTGTGAAAGATCCCACCGCTTTTGGCGTGGTGGAGTTCGACAAGAACCGTAAGGTAGTGTCTATTGAGGAAAAACCTGCAAAACCGAAATCTAATTATGCGGTTCCCGGTCTGTATTTCTACGATAACAGGGTCGTGGAGATCGCCAAAAATGTAAAACCTTCTGCTCGTGGAGAAATTGAAATTACCGCAGTCAATAATGCGTACTTAGAGAGTGGCGAACTGCATGTGGAGCTGCTGGGCCGTGGCATTGCTTGGTTGGATACCGGCACGCCCGAGGGTATGCTGAAGGCGGCGCAGTTTGTCGAGGCGGTGCAGGACCGGCAGGGCTTCTATGTTTCCTGCATTGAGGAAATTGCATGGCGCAGAGGATTTATTACAACGCAGCAGCTTCGCACTATCGGAGAAAGCCTGAAGATGACGGATTATGGAAAATACCTTCTGACCATTGCTGGGGAGGAAAAGAAATGACGATTATTGTGACCGGCGGTGCCGGCTTCATTGGCTCCAACTTTATCTTCCATATGTTAGGGAAGTACCCGGACTACCGTATTATTTGCCTGGATAAGCTGACCTATGCGGGCAATCTCAGCACATTGGAAACTGTGATGGACAATCCCAATTTCCGGTTCGTAAAAATGGATATTTGTGATCGGGAGGGCGTTTACAAGCTCTTCGAGGAAGAACACCCCGATATGGTGGTGAACTTCGCTGCGGAAAGCCATGTGGATCGTTCCATCGAAAATCCCGAGGTTTTCCTGCAGACGAACATTCTTGGCACGCAGGTGCTGATGGATGCCTGCCGCAAGTACGGTATCACCCGCTACCACCAGGTTTCTACGGATGAGGTCTATGGTGACCTGCCTCTGGACAGGCCTAATCTGTTCTTTACCGAGGAGACTCCCATCCATACCAGCTCTCCCTATTCTTCTTCGAAGGCTGGCGCCGATCTGCTGGTGCAGGCATACCACCGTACCTACGGTCTTCCTGTGACCATCTCCCGCTGTTCCAATAACTATGGTCCCTATCACTTCCCGGAGAAATTGATTCCGCTGATGATCGCCAATGCGTTAGCTGATAAGCCTCTGCCTGTCTACGGGGAAGGTTTGAATGTTCGTGACTGGTTGTATGTGGAGGATCATTGTAAGGCCATCGACCTAATCATCCACAAGGGTCGTGTGGGAGAGGTTTATAATATCGGTGGTCACAATGAGATGCGTAATATCGACATCGTCAAGATTATCTGCAAGGCATTGGGCAAGCCCGAAAGCTTGATTACCTATGTTACCGACCGGAAGGGTCATGATATGCGCTATGCTATCGACCCGACCAAGATCCACAACGAGTTGGGGTGGTTGCCGGAGACAAAGTTTGCCGATGGTATACAGAAAACGATTCAGTGGTATTTAGATAATAAGCAGTGGTGGCAAACCATCATTTCCGGTGAGTACAAAGATTACTACGAGAGAATGTACGCCAACAGATAAGAGAGAAATAGCTTTCAAAAAAATGAATGCCGGTTCTGGGATCAAACTCGGAGCCGGCATTTTTTTGGTTTTCAAAACCACGGGCCACGCCGATGGGGATACTCCTAAAATTAGGCTAATTTGTCG
>JAZNFH010000069.1:0-2018 GCA_045589055.1 Faecousia sp.
ATTCCTTCTTGATGTGGGTCAGGGCGCCGTTGTCCGGGGTGACCACGTAGTATCCGTTGGCGGTCTTCGCCACGCAGGCCCGACGGGAGGTGCCCACCCCCGGGTCCACCACGGATACGTAGATGGTGCCCTTGGGCCAAAAGGGCAGGCTCTGCAGGAGCCGGTAGCTGGCCGACCAGGTGTCGTACTGAGGGATCTCATGGGTGCCGTCGAAGATCTCCAGCTCCCGATCAACGGTTTTGACCACGCCGTACATGGAGCTGACAGCGCCTTCTGCGTAGGTGAAGTCGGTCTGGAAGACCAGAATGGGTTTGTCAAACATGCTCATAATGATTACTCCTTTCAGATAAAGGGATTCCAGAATCTTCCGTGATTGAAGAATACAGAAATCAAAATAACAAGTGTCAGTATAGCGCAGCTCACGCCGATGCAAATATAATCCAGAGGCTTCAGAGGGCGTCGGGAATACCAAGTACGCTTTTTGTGTTTGCCAAAGCCCCGCAGGTCCATAGCGTTGCTGATTACATCAATCCGGTCCATGGTAGAGAAAATCAGCGGTACACAGATATTCAAAACATTTTTGACCCGGACGGACAGCTTTTCTTTCTTGGACAGATCCAGGCCGCGGCTTTGCTGGGCAATGGAAATGTCGTTATAGTTGCGAATCGTATCGGGAAAATAGCGCAGAGTTAGGGCTAAGGCATAGCAGGCTTTATAATTGACCTTGATTCCGTTCAGGGATGCAGCAAATTCCGACGGGTTGGTAGTCAGCAGGAACAGCATACCCAGGGGGATCACCGCACCGTATTTAAAGAATTTCGTTACCTGGTAGAGAATCTGTTCCAATGTTACCACATAACGGGCGCTGAAACGGAACAGCTCATGGCAGGTTCCGTAGACCTCTACGCCGTATGTAGGATTGAACAGGTATGTCAGGATAAAGTTCATACCCAAAAACAGCAGCACGGCCCAAAGCATGACCTTGATCTGGCTGAAGGTAATGCCGGATACATGCAGAACCCAAAAACTCAGAACCATAACGATCAAAATGGTACGGATATCATAGGTGAACATGACAGCGGCGGAAAGAATCATAAAGCAGATCAGCTTGGAAACGCCGGAGAGGTTGAATACCCAGTTGTCCCGCTCCACATAGTCGAAGATCTTATCCTTCATGGCGGTACACCTCCCGTTCATAGTCAATGAAGTGCTGCACAAAGCCGGGGGCATCTTCCATGCCGACAGCTATCGCCAGATCGTACAGGCTGGTGAGCTTCAGACTTGCCGCATCGGCGATCTGCTGGTTGGTCAGAATGTCAACGGCGGTGCTGTCACCGATCTTCTGCCCGCCGTTGATGACAATGGCGTGGGGTGTGTATTCCAGCATCAGGTGCATATCGTGGGTGATCATCAGAATGGTCACGCCCTGGTCGTTAAGGCTCTTGAGAAATTCCATGATCTCCGTGTAGTGGTAGTAATCCTGTCCGGCAGTAGGTTCATCCAGAATCAGAATCTGGGGTTCCATGACCAAGATGGAAGCAATGGTCACCCGCTTTTTCTGACCGAAACTCAGAGCGGAAATGGGCCATTTTTTGAAGGGGGCAAGACCACAGATATTCAGGGCTTTTTCTACCTTCTCCGCGATGACAGCTTCGTCTATGCCCCGCAGCCGCAGGCCAAGGGCCACTTCATCGTAGATCATGGATTTGCAGATCATCTGGTTGGGGTTCTGCATCACATAGCCGATTTTCTGGGAACGCTCCTTAATGGTCTGCCCCTTGAGAGATTCCCCACGATAAAGGATCTCGCCGGAGGATTCGGTAACAAAGCCGCAGATGACTTTGGCTAAGGTGCTCTTGCCGGCACCGTTGGTGCCTACGATGCTGACCATTTCTCCTTCCCGAATGGTAAAGCTGATGTCCTGCAGAATCTTCCGGTGCTTGGTGTACTGGAAGTGCAGGTTTTTTACTTCCAGAATGGGTGGCTTTTCATTGACCGGAGCGGGGGAGATCCGACTT
>JAZNFH010000070.1:0-2534 GCA_045589055.1 Faecousia sp.
CGCTCTGATAGATATTCTCTTTGCGCAGCACAGCGGTGGCGACCTTGCGCCGCAGCAGAATATAGCTGACTGCCGTATAAACCAGCATAGCTGCAATACCCAAAAGCCAGAGATTTCCCCAAACCGGAATCCAAATCTGCAGCGGGTTGGCACTGGCTGCCGGATTCGGTGCAAAGGAAGTGGAAATGATGGGATTGACCACTTGATCCAGCGGTGCAATACCGGTGGATATCCCCGGCGTCCAATCCATCATGATACCCGGGCTGACGGTTTGGGTACTGGGGATCAGGCTCAGCACACTCTCAAAGGAAAACGGGCAAATCAGCCGAATGGCTACAAAGCCCCAGAGGAGAACACTGACCCACTTAGGTGCCTTTTTTAGAACCAGCCGAATGAGCAGCACCGCCAGCACAAGCCAACTTGCCGATATGCTCATGTTGACAACTTTTAGGAAAAACGCACTCATGGTCAGCCCCCTTTTCGTATGCGGTCGATCATGCGCTGCACTTCGTCCAATTCCTCATTGGAAATATCCTGCCGTTTGGTAAAGGCAGCAACGAAGGCCGGCAGAGAGCCTTGGAACTTTTCATCCACCAGTTCGTTGATCTCTCTGGTTTGGGCTTCCTCCTTGGAAACAAGAGAAGTAACGATGCCGTCCTCATTTTTCAGAACGCCGCGCTCACTCAACCGCTTGATAACGGTGTAGGTTGTGGTGCGCTTCCAGCCAAGCTGCTGCTGACACAGCTTCACCAGTTCCGCCGGCGTTACCGGTTCATGCTCCCACATGATCAAGCAAAAACGGTACTCACTCTCAAAAATCTTCGGTGTTTCCATATGCATCCGCTCCTTGTCTAATAGGTTAGACTCTTTGTGCATAGTCTAACCCATTAGACACCATTTGTCAATAGGATTCACGAAATTGTTACAGCTATTCTCAGCATATCTAACCGAAAAAGGATTCCTTTTTTTGCGACATTAAATTTGCATTCATTATGCAAACGTTTCAATGGCATCCTAGTTTACTTCATATACAAATATAAATATTATACCAATCAGTCTGTAACGCAACTCTACGACAATCTACGAAGCATAGGTTGCGTTTTTGTTGTTAGGTTAGTAATATATAAACAAAGGAGGGATTTATATGGACACAAAAGCAACAGGTCTCTTCATTACCGAACTCCGCAAGCAAAAGGGACTTACACAAAAAAATTTGGCTGAGTTGCTTAAAGTAACAGATAAGGCAGTATCCCGCTGGGAGACTGGAAAGGGTCTTCCGGAGACTTCGTTGTTAAAACCGCTCTCTGATATTCTGGGTGTTTCAGTTAGCGAATTGCTTTCCGGTAAAATTATCAAGGCTGAACAAATGAAGGATCAAACTGATAAAATAATAATAGAGTCACTGGATTATTCTGAAGCTGACAGAGACTTGAGAAATATTCTTCGGTATCTACTTATCGGAATTGTTGTTGCATTGGGTGGTATGTTTTTCGCTTTGGCGATGGATAGCTTATTTAGCGGAGAAGAAAGTCTGAGCGTTGGGATTGGAATGTATATCTGTATTCTTATAGTGACCTGCACCGGAATAGTGGTTACCCGTTTGCGCAAAAATGAAGAATAAACAAATCGAGGAGGGATTATTATGAAAAGAGTAATTGCCGCATTCACACTTATTTTCACCTTTGCCCTATTTGTTGTGTATACGGGCATTCCATTATCAACATCGGTGCTCCATCGGTCAGCTTCACTCCCGGCGACACGAGTATTGGAATCAGTTTTACCGGGGGCTTAAGTATCGATAATATCGGAATTAAGAAATATAAAATTTATACCAACGGTACCAAGGTAGCAATCGATGCATAGCATTAAACATAACAGGATACTATATTCCAATAAAATAACCAAGTATTAGAGTTATTAATTCGCTTGTGTCGGCATTCTTCTCTATGCATACTAATGTTGAAAGGCAATGTGTATCTATATTTCAAGCCGGGCAGCCAATGACTGCCCGGCTTATTTGTGGGGTTCCCAGCGAGCGGAAAAACGACCTGTACTCTTATTGGTGAAGTACAAGTCGTTCTTCAATATTAGGGCGTAGCTCTTCTCTTCGTATCATTGAAACCTGCATCAAGCAGGGATTTCTTCAGATTGAAGAACCAGTTGTTATAGGGTTCACGGAATTGTTACATCTATACTGCCGCAGGGGATTTTTCTTTTCTGCTTTTCTGTGGTATATTTATGATCAGAAACTGTAACAAATCCGATCTTCATTAGTCTTATGGGTGAAAGGTGGTGAGAAAGTGACCGAGTTTGAAGAAGTCTATCAGCTTTATTTCCAGGATGTCTACAAGTATGTGCTGTCCCTGACCCGGGATGAACACATGGCGGAAGAGATCACGCAGGAAACATTTTTTAAAGCACTTCGTTCCATTGACCGGTTCGATGGCCGCTGTAAGGTTTATGTGTGGCTTTGCCAGATCGCCAAAAATACATACTTTACCCAATACCAGCGCTCTGTCAAAGCAGAACAATTT
>JAZNFH010000071.1:0-26383 GCA_045589055.1 Faecousia sp.
CACCGGCAGTCCGGTGATATCTGCCTGCATCTGGCACCAGATGGGGCTCTTTGCGCCGCCGCCGGTAGCGATGATCCGCTCCAGCTTCACACCCTTAGCTGCGATATGCTCGCAGTTCTTCCGCAGTACAAAGCTAACGCCCTCCATAACCGCGCCGGCCATGTCGATGGCATCATGCTCCTGCCGCAGACCCCAAAAGACACCGTTTGCTTCCGCGTCAAACTCCGGGGCATTGGTACCCACCAGATAAGGCAGGAACAGCAGTTCATTGGGTTCCCGCTTGGCAAGATCGGCATTCATGGTATCATAATCCACAGCCATGCAGCTGCGCTTGAACCATTCCAGACTGACACCGCCGCTTTCGGCAACGGGCAGCATCACATAGGTGTCCGGCACAAAACCGTAATGCATAGCAATACCACTGCTCTTGCCTTCCTCCGCGGAGGACATGGTTGCCAGTGCCATAACTGTACCAGTGGAGAGGGTAATGCCACCTTTATGGATGTTACCAGTGCCGATCATACCCGCAAAGTGATCCAATGTACCCACATTGACTTTGGTTTCAACGCCAAGACCCATCTTTGCAGCCACATCCGCCAGCAGATTGCCTGCAACGGAGCAAGGCTCGCAAAGTTTGGGCAGCTGCATCTCCGATACACCGATGGCAGTAAGCATCTCCTGCCAGTATTCCTTCTTATAGATATCAAAGTAGAAGGAGAAGGTAGCGATGGACATATCAGCGACCTTCTGTCCGGTCAGACAGAAGACGATATAGTCCTTCAGCAGCATATAGGTAGCCGCATTTTCATAGATCTCAGGCCGGTTGTTCTTCAGCCACAGGATCTTGGTGGCAGGCCATGTGGGCAGAACCGCCATCTGGCCGGTGACTGCTTCACAGGTAGCGGCATCAAATTGCTCTGCCAGAACCTTACATTCTTCAGCGCTGCGCTCATCCATCCAGGAGATGGCATTCATCAGCGGTTTGCCATCCTTGCCAACCACTACCAGAGATTCCGCCTGTCCGGTAAAGGCAATTTCATCCACATGGGCGACACTGTTGTCCTTTACCATATCGGCCAGCAGGCACACCAGATCCTGATAGTACGCCCATGCGTCAAATTCCACGAAACCATAGTCGCGGATGTAGTTAACAGGGCGGCTTTGACGGTCCACCAGATTAAATTCTCTGTCATAAATGGCAGCTTTGATATTGGTGCTGCCAAGATCTACGCCAATATACATACTTTTTCCCCAATTACATAACCAGTTCAATATCCATCATCTCGCAGAAGTCCTTGATTGCTTCCACATGGTTGCCGTAGGCAAAGATCACATGCTGGCTGCAGACATTCTGTGCAAATTCTTCCACAGTGCAGGAGTCCGGGAAGACTTCCAAGCTGGGCAGCTGGGGCGCGGGATCGTCCCAACCAAACTCATTCCATGCGGGAGGTGTCTTAGCCTCGGCGGTGTAGACATGCATCTTGTACCAGCCGTTAACATAGGCCAGACGGGCGCAGGTCACATAACCGGTCTTGACCTTGGAGACATTCAGCAGGCTGGCGTTCAGCAGGCCAAAGGCTGCGGGCAGCACGGTCACATCGCCGTCGGTAATAGCAGCGGGCACAAAATCCGGCACACCGATGAGCATGGAGTTTTCAAAGAACTCATAGTACTCCATGTAGGGAACAATCTCCTGACCGGAGATATACTTCATGATCAGCTGGGTAACAGCTCCCATTACATCATTTTCAGGCACGGTCAGCACGCTGCAGTAGTGCTCCAGCAGCATAAAGACCATTGCAGGGGGGAATCCTTCCAGCTTCTTCATGCCGTCCACATCGATGAGGGTGATGGCTTCCCAGCCCCGCTCCTCGATCTTCTTGGCAATGGCCAGAGCATACTTGACACCCTTCTCAATCACGCTGTCGTCACAGGCCTTCTTAAAAGTCCAGTTGGTCTTCACATACGCAATGCCCTCAGCAACCTTAGCCGCATCCAGGGTATCGATGGCACGGACCATTTCCAGCATCTCATAAGGTTCAACCTCAACGCCCATCTGGCCGCGCATAGAGTTGCCTTCATACTGGGTGCCATACAGCAGCATATCCCGGTAACCCATAGTGCCGACCTTGGCAGAGCGCAGGTTCTTCCGGGCGCGGCATGCGGCGATGTAGGAGGTGATCTTCTCCATGGGCCATTCCTTGCCGATGATATTGTAGATGTACTTAAAGGTATAACCCAAAGCTTCAAAGGCAGGACGAATGGCAGTGGTACCGGCCTGCTCAGCAGTGGTGATGATACGGCCATTTTCCTTCCAGCCGCACAGACCCCACAGAATCATAGGCACATGACGGAAGTGGTCGGTGACGCGAACAACGGCGTGGGTGGGAATCCAGCCGGCAACACAGACGATCAGGCAGTCCAGATCCAGGCCTTCCAGCTTGGCATAGGCTGCATCTGCTGTTTCGTAAGCGGGGTCATCAATAACCAGGCCGCCGTCTACTAAGCCAGCCACCTTTCCCTGCAGCGCAGCAAAGGCTTCATCATGCTTCATCTGCAGCCGTTCAATAGGCGTATTGACTTCGCCAAAGCACACAAATCCAACAATGTTTTTTTTCATAATAATCTCCTATTCTATCAATATCATTATGCAAAATGAATGTCCATTCCCTGTTCCCGCAGCGCATCCAGTGCCGTTGCATCCGCTGCCGGATCGGTGATCAACAGCATGTCCGGGCCACAGGCACTAACGCGGCTGAAGCCTGCACGGCCGATTTTTGTTCCGTCCGCTGCAATCAGCGTCTTTTGGGCACCGGCAGACATGATCCGGTCAATAATCGCTTCCTCCGCATGGTGGGTCGTAATACCACCCTTGGCGCTGACTCCATCCACAGAAAGGATGCACCAGTCCGCTTGATAATTTCCCAACTGCTCCTGCGCGTCGCCCCCATGGGTAAACCCATATCTGGCATTGATCTCACCGCCAACCAGCAACACACGGAAGGAGGGTACATTACCCAGCTCCACCGCCACCTGCAGCGCATTGGTAACAATATTCAAATTTTTCCGTACCGGCAACGCCTTTGCAATGTGCTCGCTGGTGGTACCGGAATTGATGAACAGTGTATCACCATCCCGAACCAAAGCAGCCACTGCCTTAGCAATTGCCTCTTTCTGAGATCCATTGGCATCCTGATAGAGGTATCCCCCGCTGCCGCGTGTTTCTTCGGTCATCGGCACCTGTACCGCACCACCCTGGACTCGCAGCAGGCAGCCTTCCTGCTCCAATTCCGTCAAGTCATTGCGAATGGTTACCGGGGTTACATCCAGCATGGCACTCAGTTCTATAACAGATACCTTGCCCGTTCGGCTCAGCTGCTCCAGGATCTTCTTTCTACGGATCTCGATTTTCAGCTTACCGCCTGCCAAATGTTTCACATCCTTTTTCTGCCCGCAATTAAAGGGCCTTGTTGTTCAGCCGCTCACCTACGGCTCCGCCGGGATGGATCAGTGCAAACTGTTCTGCCTGATAACCGGTTTCTTCGATCACCGCAGCCTGCAGTGCATGGAAGATCATGCAAAGAGCGGTGGTAGAAGTGGTGCCCTGGGCATTCCACTTATCGGTTTCCCGGTTAACATGCTGCTTCAGCACTACATCCGCAGCCTGTGCCAGAGGAGATTCCATATTCTCGGTCACGGTGATGATGGATACGCCCTTGGCCTTGCAGATATCCACAATGGGCAGCAGTTCCTTGGTCTTGCCGCCACGGGACGCGAATACCATAACATCGCCCTTCTGCAGGAAGCCGGTAGCACCGTGAACGGCCTCAGCAGGGCTGATAAAACGGGCAGGCCGCTCAATGCAGCACATCAGATGGGCAAAATGCTGGCAAATGATGCCGGAATGGCCACAGCCGGCAGCTCCGATCCGGGGTGCGCTGCTCAGCAGATCAACTGCCTTGCCAAACTGCTCCGGGTCGATGTATGCTTTCATTTCGCCAATACATGCCTGCTCGATGTCATAGGCATCATAGATAGCTTTCATTCCTTCGGGTTTCATAAAACAATCCTCCTCGTACAAATAATTTTCGATAAAGTAATTATAGCACAAATAATATTTTCGTTCAAGAAAAAAATATCTGTTTACAATTGTTATATTTACTGATAATCGCAAAGAAAATTTGTCTAAAACATAAAAATGGATTGGTGTGAATTGACAAAAAAACTGGATGCGGTTATTATACATATAGACAATTCTGTATTGTGAGCGGATTTGTGTTATCTCTCCAAAAGAGAGCAGGATCTCTTCCGTCAGAATATCTGCGACACCACCGGCTCTGCACCCGATCAGGTAGTAATTCACAGTACCCATACCGGTCCGGCGGTTAATCTGGATCGCCGCAACGGTATGGTTGTTTCCGGTGATGCAGGCGTCAACGATTTGGTTCGGGAATATGCATACTATCTGAGCAAAATCTGCCGATGCCGCTGTTCTTGTATTTTCCGGCACTGCTGAGCTACTTGTAAAAGAGGATGCCGTGCTGTTGGACAGCCTTCGCCAAGTATATAAAATCTATTTCATTAGGAGATGAACAATATGAGTAAAACATGCAAGATCAAGGCACCTTTCTTTGAAATCGGCCCTAAATCCTACCTGTACGGTGATGATATTCTAGCCCTGGCCAAGGCAGCTGATGAGGCTTCTGCCAAGTATGATGTAGACATCATCTTTACCTGTCCCGTTGTGGATATCCGCCGGGTAGCGGATGCCACCGCTCGCATCCATGTGTTTGCCCCCCACATGGACCCCATCCCTGTCGGCCGCGGTCTGGCAGATATTCTGCCCGAGAGTCTGGTTGCCGCCGGTGCTGAGGGCGTTATGCTGAACCATGTGGAAAAGCCTCTGACCTTTGATGTTCTGGCTGCTACCATCAAGCGCGCGGAAGAAGTTGGTCTGACCACCATCGTCTGTGCCGACTCCATGGCCGATGCCAGCAAGATCGCCACCCTGAATCCCGACATCATTGTTGCCGAGCCTTCTGAGCTCATCGGTACCGGTGTCAGCGTGGGTCCCGAGTATGTGGCCGCTGCTACCAAGTGTGTCAAGGATGTCAACGCTGACATTCTGGTACTGACCGCCGCCGGCATCTCCAACGGCACCGATGTGTACAACACGATCATTGCCGGTGCAGATGCCACAGGCTCCTCTTCCGGCGTTGCCAAGGCTGCCGACCGGGCCGCCATGGTGGACGAAATGATCGCCGCAGTCCGCAAGGCCTGGGACGAGCGTCACTAAGTTGATCCAAAACAATTTTATATAACTGGAGGAAATTACTATGGACGTCAAGATTATTCAGAAAGAGATTCAGCTGCAGTCCCGCGGTTGGGTTCCCACCTTCCACGACATCTCCACCGATGTCATGAAGATCGTTGAGGAGTCCGGCATCAAGAACGGCACTTGTGCCATCGTCTCCCATCACACCACCTGCTCTGTTATGATCCAGGAGTGCTCCCACGACTTCGACACCTTCGATCTGGAGTACCTGCAGCATGACCTGCTGGACATCATGCGCAAGATGATCCCCGACTACGTCAACGAAGGCGACTACCGTCACCCCGGCCCCGTACACGCTCAGTTCGGCCGCTATGTTGACGAGCCCGGCAACTTCACTTCCATGAACACCGACGGACACCTGCGCTCCGTATTCTTCGGCCGCAGCGAAACCATGACCATTAAGGACGGCAAGCTGGATGGCGGCGAATTCGCTCACATCTACTTCATCGACTGGGATCATGTCCGCGCTCGTCCCCGTCAGGTCAACATCACCATCATCGGTACCGAGGAAGATGTCGGCTGCCGTAAGTACAATGATGGCAAGGTCGTCAACACTCTGCGTAAGTTCACTCCCGAAGACAAGGCTTACATGGAGCAGTACGACGAGTGGAGAAAGAGATAATCTCTTTTACTTGATATAAAAACTCCCCCCCAGCGGGGGCGAGTTTTTCAGCTTGTCAAAAAAGTTTTTTGACAAGCTGACAGCGTTTTTCAAACTTTTTTGAAAGTTTGAAAAACGGTTTGATTGAACGCGAAAGACAACCCTGACGGTTTTCTTTCACACTATCTTTCCCTCCGAAATTTTCGGGTGGGTAGGTTCTTTGACAGACTGATAAACTCCCCCGCAACGCGGGGGAGTTTATCTCTGCTACATATGAAAAAGCGCCTTTACTTGGTAAAGGCGCTCTTTGATTCTCATCTTATACTACCGCATAGCGCTCCATCAGGATACGCTCACAAACTTCCAGATCTTCCGGCGTATTGATGCCCCGGAGGTCATCGCCGTCCTTGGTAAAGTATGTTTCCACCTTCATGCCCTGCTTGACCATCAATTCCGGCACTTCGGTAACATAGTACTCCTTCTGTACATTCTCGCACCCTACCATGGGCAATACCCGGAACAGGGACTGGCTGTTAAATGCCATCACACCGGAGAACAGTTCCCTGATCTGTGCCTGTTCGGGAGTGCAGTCCTTGCCTTCAACAATGGCATTGAACGCCCCCCTCTCATCCCGGAGCACCCTTGCCCACAGTGTGAGATTGGGGTTCTCGGCAGTCATGAGTGTGCAGTCGGCACCATTTTCCTGATGCTGCAGACACATTTTCAACATCTCGTCCCTGCGGAACAGGGGCATATCACCAAAGGTGATCAGAACGGTTCCTTCAAAGTCCTTAAACGCCTCGGCACAAGTCATGACTGCATGCCCGGTTCCCAGTTGTTCCGTCTGTTCCGTGTAGCAATGGCGGTCACCGAAGTACTCCATGACCTTTTCCTTGCCATAGCCGACAACGATGTAGATATCTTCCGGTTTGATAAAGTTCAGGTTTTCCAGAACGACTTCCAACATAGGTCTGTTGTTGACCCGGAACATAGCCTTGGGCATATCACCGCTGATCTTCTGCAGGCGCTTACCTTTTCCCGCTGCCGGCACGATTGCTCTTATTTCTTTCATCGCTATTCCTCTAATCTTTTTACTTTGCTGTCTCGGGATTATCACAATCAGCGGATATCCGCTTTCAGGCCCAGATCTGCATAGATGTGCCGCAGAATTCCCTTGATCTGAGGCAGCTTCTCTTCCATATCCTCCACCAGCTTCAGCTGGGTACGGGCACGGTCAAGGTTCTGGCCGGGATAATAAATGTTGTAGTAAGTATCTCCGTTGATGTGATCCATTAAAAACCGAATACCATCTTCGGAAGTGATGATCAGAGAAGCATACGGCAGAAGTTCCAGTTCCTCCCTGGTCAGCACATCGCCACAAGCTTCCAGATATCCCCGGGCATACCGTTCATACAGATTCAAATCACAAGAAACCTTGGTCAGATCCTTTTCATCGTCCGTGGCGGTATTGGTGCCAATACGCATACTATCGCCGTAGTCATACAGCGGAGAGGAAGGCATCACCGTATCCAAATCAATGATTGCCACCGGCAAATGGGTCTTGTTGTCAAACAAAATATTATTCAAATTACAATCATTGTGGCAAACGCGTGTGGGAATTTTTCCGCTTTCCAACGCATCGCTGATTATGCCATATTTATCCGCGCGCCTGCGAACAAATTCGATCTCGGGCATCACCTGTTTGACGCGGCCCTTAGGATCTTTTGCAATGGCAGCCTCCAGATCCCGATACCGGCTCTTGGTATTGTGGAAATTAGGGATTACTTCCTTGATATCCCCCGAATCCATATCTGACATCTCTTTCAGGAAACTACCGAAAGCGCGGCCCGCATGATAGAAAGTACTCGGACTGTCTGGAATGTTCAAAGAATACACACCATCAAAATAGGTGAGCATTCGCCAGCATCCAGAGTCATCCCTTAAGTACGCGCGGCCATCCTTGGTTGTCCGCAGTCTCTGAACGGAGCCGTTTTTGCGGTGTCCCGGCAGCAGGAATTTTCCGTACAGATGATCGGTGGTCAGCTTGAAATTCTCCATCAGCGCATCTACATCCGGGAATACATTGGTGTTAATACGCTGGAGGGTATACTTATGAATATGACCCGTATCGGACAATGTCTGCACACGGTAAGTCCGGTTAATGTATCCCTTATTGATCTGCCTGATATTGGTGACCTCACCGCGAATGGCAAACTGCTCCGCAATATTCTGCACCTCGTTGATAGGAGATATCGTTGCACGATCCGGCTCCAGTACCAACCGCAATGTTGCACCGGGATTTTGGGATTCAAAATCCACAAAAGCAAGTTTTTCGATCAAACTCCGCACAAATTTCGCCATTGCTGTATCATTCTCAGCAAACCAGTACAGATAGCAGTAAACAAACCGCGCAAAGATGCTGATCACAACATAGATTGACACAAAAGATACCAGCGTAATAAACGGCATGGTATTCTGTTTAAAGTACTTCGCCAGAATCATATCCAGCACTACCAATATGATCGCACTCAGCACACTGGAAAGGATCTCTCTTGCAAAGGCACCAATGGCTCCATAGCGCCAGATCTGCTTATAGCATCTGAGCACTAAGCGAAAGCAAAAAAACAATACATATCCGAGAATTACGTACAGCCATATTGTGGCAGCCGGCAACATTGTCTCCATCGACGGATGGAAAACAAACACCGCAACTGCACACAGAATGTAGAAGATGCTGTCATAAAACACCATCATCCACCTGATATTCTCTCTTTCTCTTTGTTCAGGAATCTTTGCGCCATTGTGCATAATACTCTCACTGCTCATTGGCCTACCTCCTGTTTATCTATAATGATCTCAGAAATCCGATAACGATCCCCGCAATCATTGTGATATTATATAAAATCCAGAAAATTCCACAGAAACTGTCATAATAATTCAACTTATTTTATCACAGCCGGCGCAGAATTGCAACCAGTATCTTTATACCGACTTACGCGAAAAGAGGAAGTGCCGTCCTAGGACTGCACTTCCCTCAGTTCTTTAAAATTTTCTTTTACTCTAACGGCTTCATTGTGGGGAACAGAATGACCTCCCGGATGGTGTCGGAACCGGTCAGCAGCATGACTGCACGGTCCACACCGATACCCATACCGCCCGTGGGGGGCATGCCGTACTCCATGGCATTGAGGAAATCCTCGTCCAGCATTTCGGTCTCGTCGTCGCCGCGCTCCCGCTGCTCCACCTGCTTCATAAAGCGGCCTCTCTGATCGATGGGATCGTTCAGCTCCGAATACGCATTGGCCAGCTCACTGTGGCAGATAAACAGTTCGAAGCGCTCAGTCAGCCGGGGATCCTCGGGAGAGCGCTTGGTCAGAGGACTGACTTCAACAGGATACATGGTAATGAAGGTAGGCTGGATCAGGTGTTCTTCCACTCTCTGGTCGAAGCAGGCATACAGGGCATTGCCCCAGGTCTTCTCGGCAGCCTCGTTCAGTTCCACACCCTTGGCAGCGGCAGCAGCTACGGCCTCAGCATCATCGGTAATAGCACCAAAATCGATGCCCACATATTCCTTAACCGCTTCCACCATGGTCATGCGGCGCCATGCGGGGGTCAGATCGATCTTCTCGCCCATCCACTCTACTTCATAAGTACCAAGGATCTCCTTGGCGGCACCGGAGATGATACCCACGGCAATATCCATCATATCGTGGAAGTCGGCATAGGCCTGATACAGCTCCACGGAGGTAAACTCGGGATTGTGCTTAGGATCCATGCCTTCATTACGGAAGATACGACCGATCTCATAAACCCGATCCATACCACCGATAATCAGCCGCTTCAAGGGCAGCTCCGTAGCGATACGCATGTACATATCGATGTCAAGGGTATTATGATGGGTAATGAAGGGACGGGCAGAAGCACCACCGGCAATGGTGTTCAGCACGGGGGTTTCCACTTCGATATAATTCATGTTATCCAGGTAGGAACGCATGAACTTGATAAACTTGGAACGGATGATGAAGTTCTGCTTCACCTCGGGATTGACCATCAGATCCACATAACGCTGACGGAAACGGATTTCCTTATCGGTCAGACCGTGGTACTTTTCGGGCAGGGGCAGCAGAGATTTGGACAACAGAATGATAGAGCGGGTACGAACGGAGATTTCCTCGGTCTTGGTCTTGAAAATCTCGCCCTCAACACCAACAATATCGCCAATATCGTTCTTCTTGAAGCGGTTATATTCCCCTTCACCCATCTCATCAATCTTGACAAACAACTGGATCCGTCCGGTGCTGTCCTGCAGATCGCAGAACATGACCTTACCCTGACCGCGCTTGCTCATGAGACGGCCGGCAACCCGGACAGTCTTGCCCTCAAAGTTCTCATAGTCAGCCTTGATGGCAGCGGAGTCTGCGTTAAAATCAAACTTGGTCTGAATAAAAGGGTCACGGCCCTCTGCCTGCAGCGCCGCCAGCTTTTCCCGGCGGATCTGGGCCTGCTCAGAAACAGGCAGTTCTGCCTGCGGTACAAACTTTGCCATAGCTTAGCCCTCGCGCGTAACACTCAGCACTTCCATCTGGTAAGCGCCGTTGGGAGCATTTACGGTGAAAACATCGCCCACAGCCTTACCAACAGCGGCACGGCCGAAGGGAGAGTCGTCAGACAGCTTGTACTCCATGGGGTTTGCTTCCTGAGAACCGGTGATCTTATACTCCGTCACTTCGCCGGTGGCCACATCCTTAACGGCAACGGTGCAGCCCAAACCAACGCGGCCGGAAGCCTCGTTCTCGTCTTCAATAATCACTGCATGAGACAGAATATCCTCGATCTCCGCAATGCGGCCGTAGAGCTTTGCCTGCTCGTTCTTGGCAGCATCGTACTCAGAGTTTTCGGACAAGTCACCGTAGGAGCGGGCCTCTGCGATCATTGCAGCAATCTCACGCTCGCGGGTAGTCTTCAGGTAGTTCAGTTCCTTTTCCAGTTCTGCCAAACGCAGACCGGTAATCTTAAATTCCTTTGCCATAAGGGAAGTCCTTCCTTCCATAAAAATTTCCATAGGTCATAACATTATAGTAGATAAAACCATTCCAGTCAAGGTGTTTTCCGAATTTTTTGCGTTTTTGTGAAAGCCAACGGAAGACGCTCAGAAATCGGAGCTGTTGAAGTACATAGAACACCATTTACATCTGCTTAGTAATTACAAGAATATAAAATACCCACAGAACGAAACTTTTCCGCACTGTGGGTTGTTTTCAAAAGAATTATTTTTTACCGTGCAGAGCAGTGATCGCTGCTTGAATCTGAGGATCGTCCTTCGGCTCCAATGCGCCGTAATAGATCTGGGCATAGGTTTCCTCGTCTACCTCCACCAGAACATCCGGTGTCAGTCCCACATCCGCCAGACTGGCCCCGTTCGGTGTGCAATACTTGCCAATGGAGATTACTGCAGCAGAACCATCCGACAGTTCAAATGAGCTTTGGAAGTGTCCCTTGCCGGTGGTGGGTTGTCCCACCAGCTTTGCCACACCGTACTCGCTGAGAGCAGCTGCAAAGAACTCTGCTGCGGAATAGGAATCCCCGTTGATCAGAACGATCATGGGAATCTCCAGACAGTTCGCGTCAGACTTATCTACACTTTCTTTACCTCTGTAATCGACACTGCGGAACAGCGGGCCTTCCGGCAGTAAATAGTCAAGAATTTTTACCAGTTCGTGCTTATATCCGCCGGGATTAAACCGCACATCAAAGATCAAACTTTCTGCACCTTTAGCCAGCAGGTCTTCAATAGCAGCAATCGTTCCATCGGCACAGCGGCTGTCAAAATTTACGATGGTTATCAGACCGATTTTTTCATCCAGCATCTGGCTCTTGGCCACCACTGTTTGAATGGCCCGGCGCTGTACAGTCAGTTCTATCTTCTCATCTTCCCGCAGCAATGTAAGGTTGACATAGGTTTCTTTTTCACCTTGCACCATGCCTTTTATCTCATCCAAAGTCAGTGCTGCAATATCCTGACCTTCCACAGCAATCAGCACATCCCCTGGAAGAATTCCCGCTTCTGCTGCAGGACCGGTTTCCTCTACCTTAATGATATCAATATAGCCGTCCTCCCGCTGGGTGATGTGCACGCCGATACCCACATAGGCATTATTCATCCGCTCTTGATAGGCCTTATATTCCTTAGGTGTCATATAGTAGCTCCAGCGATCCCCCAAGGCTTCCACCATGGCACTGGCAGCAGCATTTTCCATTGCTTCCTGATCTACCGAATCTACAAAATAATGGTCAATCACACTGCCTAATTCCGTGAGCTTCGGATATACATCCTGCTGCCCGATCCAAAAAAATGTCACACAGGATGCCGCAACCGCCACCAGAACATAGCTGCAAAACTGCCAAACCCGTTTCACAAATTACCACCTCTTAGAAAACTTCCCACAGCCCGTCCAGGGGCTGTGGGATCATAATTTAGAAATTCATATAGGCTGCCGGATTCTGGGCTACACCGTTGAAATAAATACTGAAGTGCAGATGGTTGCCGGTGGACCAGCCGGTAGAACCTACATAGCCAATCACCTGACCCTGAGAGACTTTGTCGCCGGGCTTGACAATGTAATGGGTCATATGCAGATAGCTGGAGGAGAAACCGTCACCGTGATTGACGGTAACATAGTAACCGGAAGCACTGTCATAGGTTGCCTTTGTAACCGTTCCGCTACGGGTTGCCTTAATAGGTGTACCACCGGGAGATGCCAGATCGACACCGCTGTGGAAGCCGTAAGTACCGTGAATAGGATGCACTCTGTAACCAAAAGGACTGGACAGATACACATAGGTGCAGGGAACCATCCAGTAGGCCGCGCTGGGTGCGGCATTGGTGGAGCTGGTATTGCCATTGTTCTGATTGTTCTTATTGGCCTCTTCCTGCTTTCTCCGTTCCTCTTCCTGCCGCTTGCGTTCCTCTTCCTGCAGGCGTTCGTATTCCTTATTATATGCTTTTTCTGCCGCGGCAATCTCTTTTTGCAGTGCTTCGTCGTTGGCTTCTGCCTCTTTCATCAGTTCTTCAAAGGCCTCGCCCTGCTTGTGCAGCTCGATGAGCACCTCGTCCGCTGCCTGACGCTTTACCGCGAGCTCTTCCTGCAAAGCATCCAGCTCTGTTTTTGTGGTTTCCAGCTCTGCTTTCTCACTTTCCAGTGCCAGCTGTGCTTCCTCCACTTCCTGTGCCGCCAGGTCCATTTCCTTCAGACGGCGCTGGTCAGCCTCCGCAATTTCCTCGATCATGTTCAATCGATCCAGCAGATCGGAGAAGCTGCTCGCTTTGAACAGCACCGACCAGTAAGAAAGGGAACCCTCCTCTTCCATGGCACGGATGCGTTCCTTGTTCTGTTCCCGCAGCTGCTCCAGCCGGGCCTTTGCCTCATCCAGTTCTTCCTGCTTATCGGCAATCAGCATACCGTAAATGGTAATCTGCTCGTTGATATTCGCGATCTGCTCATTGATTAAGCCAATTTCCTGATCGATGGCATTTTTCTCCGCGATGAGCTTTTCCATCTCGGACATATTGGCATTAATCTGCTTACGCAGGTCTTTCATTTCTTCCTTGATCTCATTGCGTTGACCCTTGAGATCTGATATCTGACCTTTCAATCCTTCCAGCTTGTCAGATGTCAGCTTTGCCGCACTGGCATTTGTGGGAATCAAACCGATTAAAAGTGTCAGCAGCATAATAGCCGCCAAAGCGCCCGCCAGAATCGATACCCAGCGTTTCTTATTGTTCATAGTATCTCCTTATTTATACATCCATAAACTTGCGGATAGAGGTCCAGCTGCCAACAACACCGACAAACAATCCCGCAGCAACAAAGGTTGCCACCATGGGAATCAGCAGCTCATCAAAAGGCACAAAACTGAACAGTCTCAATGTATCCACTTCTTCGATCTTCAAAATCAGTGCGTCGTACATGACCCATTCCAATGCAAAGGCAATGGCAGCACCCATCATACCAAGGGCAAAACCCTCCACCACAAAGGGGAGCCGGATAAACCCGTTGGTGGCACCCACCATTTTCATAATGGCGATTTCATCCCGGCGGTCATACATTGCCAGCTTGACCGTGTTGGAAATAATCAGCAGACTGACTACCAGCAGCACAGCGATGACCGCCAGAGAAGCAATCTGCAATACATTCTGCAATGTAATGAAGCCCTCTGCCATCTCAAATTCCGCGGAGATGTACACAACACCGGGGATCTGCTGGATCTCCCCATAGGTTGCTTCCATCAAGGCATTGTTTTCCAGTGTGACTACAAATCTGTGGCGCAGATCCTCTGCCACCACGCCGCCAAAGGCAGCATTGCCGCCCATGTCTTCCACGAAATCCTTCAGTGCTTCTTCCCGGGAAACATATTTTGCCAACAGGACATTCTCAATACGGTTAATTTTCGTTCCGATGCTCTTCGCCTCGGCATCGGGCAGCTCACTGTCGACATACACCAGCAGTTCGTTGGTCTTGTTCAGATCCTCTACCATCAGATTCACATTATAGACCAGAATGGAAAAGCTGCCCACGATCAAAAGGCAGGCCACTGTAACACAAACAGCGGCAAAGGACATGAATCCATGGAGAAAAATACCACGGATGCCCTCTTTGATCAGATATCCAAAATTATTGATTCTCATACTGTTTCGTACCCTTCCATTCCGTCGCTGATCACCAGGCCGTCATCAATGGAAATGACCCGCTTGGCAAACTGTTCCACCAGATTCATCTCATGGGTAACCACCAAAACTGTGGTGCCGAGATTATTGATCTCCTGCAGCAGTGTCATGATTTCCAAAGAACGGGCGGGGTCCAGATTTCCGGTAGGCTCGTCCGCGATAATGGTAGAAGGGTTATTCACCAGCGCACGGGCAATGGCCAAACGCTGCTGCTCACCGCCGGAAAGCTCACTGGGGTGGCGGCGGCTCTTGGTATCCAGACCGACGAGTTCCAGAACATACGGCACACGCTCCCGGATTTCCCGCTCCCGGGCACCAATGGCGCGCATAACAAAAGCTACATTATCATACACCGTCTTGCTGTCGATCAGACGGAAATCCTGAAAGACAACACCAACCGTACGGCGTAGGTACGGAATCTCCCGGCGACGCACCCGTTCCAGAGAATACCCGTTAACATGTACACTGCCGGAGGTTGGCTTCAGCTCACCGGTAATCAGCTTCAAGATTGTAGACTTGCCGGAGCCGGAGGGGCCAACCAGAAATACGAATTCTCCGTCCTCGATCTGCATGGAGATACCCTGCAGTGCGGTATTGCCCACTGTATAGGATTTAACGACATCCACAAATTCAATCATATCTCTATTACTCCATTTTAAGTGTAACCAAATTGTAACACATTGTAAAAGTCTTGTCAATGCAAAAGCCTTGGAAAAACCCGGAAACTCCCAGGATTTGCAGAAAAAACCACCAACAAGGCCGCACAGAGTTGTGCGGCCTTGGTTATCATTCCTTATCTGGGATCCCGGGAAGACAGGTATTTGCGAACCATCAAGGCAACTTTAAAGACAATTGCGTGGTCAAACTGGCGCAAGTCCAAGCCGGTCAGCTTCTTGATTTTCTCCAAACGGTAAACCAGTGTATTTCTGTGAACGAAGAGCTTCCGGGAAGTTTCGGACACATTCAAATTGTTCTCAAAGAACTTATTGATGGTAAACAGTGTTTCCTGATCCAGGGAATCAATGGCGCTCTTCTTAAATACTTCAGAAAGGAAAATCTCACACAGAGTAGTCGGCAGCTGGTAGATCAAGCGGCCAATCCCCAGATTCTCATAATTGATGATGCTCTTTTCCGTATCGAAGACCTTGCCCACATCGATGGCAGTCTGGGCTTCCTTGTAGGAATCTGCCAGAGAACGCAAATGCTCCGCAACGGTACCGATACCGATGACAGTCTTGACAAACAGCTCGCTGCGGAGAGTATCCTCCATAGCGGCAGCCAATTTTTCCAACTCACCCTCATCCGGAAGGCCGTTCAGTTGATGAATCACAGCAACATCTGTTTCGTTGATACTCAGAACAAAGTCCTGCATTTTATCCGTAAACATACCGGAAAGCACATCCACCGTTGCCACATCGCTGTGACCGGTCTGGCGAACCAGAAATACCGCACGGGGTGCATCCGTAGAAAAATGCAGTTCCTTGGCGCGGATATAAATATCACCGGGCAAAATGTTATCCATGATGATATTCTTCACAAAAGTGCCTCGGTCGTGCTTTTCTTCATAGAAAATCCGGGCATCATTCAGTGCGATATAAGCCATGGCGCAATAGCTGCGGGCCAGTTCATCATCGCCGGTACAAAAGACAGCGTATTCAAAATAACTGGCACTGCCATAGATAGCCTTAAAGGTTTTCTGACCGAAGGTTACCATTCCATCAGAAGCAGAAGACGCTTTCAGCGCCGCATCGGGCCAACGCTCGCCAACGCAGGAAATATCCGTGCAGGAAATAACCGTACCCTCGCTGTCAATTACGCCAAAAACACGATCGGAAATATCTTTCAATTGCAGGATCACGCTTTGAAATACACCATTGGACATTTCGCAGACCTCCCATAAAACTTGCATAAATACTTATTACACAAAATTGCACTGCTATTATATACGCTCTTTGCACAATTTGCAAGTACCATTTGACATTTTATCACAAAATAATACTTATTTTTTGGATACTTTCCCAAAGAGCCGACTTTCTTTTTCCATTCTTCCTCCGGTTTTTCCGTTAATATGCCATGATTTTCTGTCATTTTTCCGAAAGGCCCACCTTTTCAGTGGTGCTGGATACCTGCAATGCAGACAGTTATTTGCTGCACATCAGTCCCGCAATTTCACCCTCTGACAATTCCCTGCATTGTCCCCGGGGCAGATCCCCCAGAACCAAATTTCCCTCCTGCCGCCGTTCCAGATAGACAACCGTCATGTTACGGGCGGCCATCATCCGCCGTACTTGATGGTACTTTCCTTCGCAGACCGTGATCAGGCTCTCTCCCGGGCCCAACGGTTCCAGTTTAGCGCTTAAGCATTGTGTTCCGTCCCGCAGTGTCAGTCCCTGCGCAAAAGCCTGTACATCCTCTGCCGTGGACTCGCCCTCGTGCTTTGCGTAATACACCTTGGGTACTTCCTTCTTAGGGCTGATCAATCGATGCAGAAGATCACCGTCATTGGTAAACAACAGCAATCCCTCCGTCGCCTTGTCCAGCCTGCCGATTGGCTTCAGGTCCATATTCCGGTACTGACCCGGAAGCAGTTCCATTACAGTCTGCTCCCTGGCATCCTCCGTAGCCGTCACATATCCTGCAGGTTTATTCATCATCACAACGATTCTGCGGTAACCGCCTAATTTCTCTCCGTCACAGCAGATCACCTGCTTTTCCGGGTCAATTTTGCAACCATTATCCCGTTCAACGATACCATCCACCGTGACTCTGCCTGCTTTCAAAATAGCCTTGACCTGGCTTCGGGTGCCGATACCGCTGTCACACAAAAATTTGTCCAACCGCTCCATAGTTCCTCCGTTCTATCCCTCCCAGAAACTGCATAGCCTGTAGTGTCAATTAACAAGGAGGGATCATCATGTTGGTTATGACCGCAAAGGTCGATAAGAAAAAAATCATTCTGGTACTGGCCGGCGCGGCTGTACTCATTGCCGTGCTGATCATGCTGTTAGGCGGAGGCAATGAACCTGCGCCCTCTTCCGCCGCATCCATGAGCACAAACGATAGCCGGGTCAAGTTCCTCACAGACTTTGGCTGGGAGGTAGCCGCTTCTCCTGTGGAATCCGGCCAGGTACGCATTCCCGAGGCATCCAGTGAGGTCTTCAGCCGCTACAACGCCCTGCAAAAAAGCCAAGGCTATGATCTGAGCGAATTTGCCGGTAAGACCGTTATGCGCTATGTGTACAAAATCAAGAACTATCCCGGTGCCACAGATCCAGTCTATGCCACACTGCTGGTGTATAAAGACCAGATTATCGGCGGAGATGTGACCAACACATCCGCCAAGGGCGTGATTCAGGGGTTTAAGATGCCTACATCATCCCAGGCACCACAAGCTACCACACCATCTACCATTCCCAGCGCCGCTTGAACAGGTAAATGATCGTTTATCTTCGTAGGGGCCGATGCCTACATCGGCCCTAACGTACTGCCTTCCCCGGGCCGATGTGGGCATCGGCCCCTACGAATTCTATCGAAAATTGCCGCAAAAACGATACCGAGCGGGCGCCGGGAAGTAACGATTACCAAAGCACCGTGCACGAAGAGGGGGCGGCGACTCGCCGCTAAACGATCATTTATACTGTAACACACTTAATCGGACTTGACAAGCAGGGATGCCCCGTGGTATGCTTTACGCATTAAAAGTGCATACATGTTCAGGGCAGGGTGTGATTCCCGACCGGCGGGACAGTCCGCGAGCGCAGGTGCGCAGAATCGGTGTGATTCCGATACCGACAGTAAAGTCTGGATGGAAGAAGATCTGGCAGTTTTTCTGTCTTTCTCGCTCTGGGTGTATGCCTGGAGCTTTTTTGTTTGAGGTGACCGATATGTCAGAATTATTGCAGCAAGTAAAAGAAAATCTGGGTTTCCTGGCTATGTGTCTGCTGATCGTAGTGATCCTGTCTGTAGCCGCCCGGATCGCAGAGCATTATCTGCCAGACAAACGGAAGGTGACCCCTGCCAAGCGGATCTCCGTTGTGGGCATCTGTGCCGCCATTGCCACTGTGCTGCACATGCTGGATTTCCCTCTGCTGTTTCTGGCCCCGGAATTCTATAAGCTGGATTTTTCTGAACTGCCGGTGATGCTCTGTGGATTCTACCTGGGACCCTCTGCTACCGTAGCTTGTGAAGCTGTTAAGATCATTCTAAAACTGATGTTCAAAGGAACCTCTACTGCCTTTGTGGGAGACTTTGCCAATTTTGCCGTGGGCTCCAGTCTGGTGCTGCCCGCCGCCATAATTTACCATCTGCACAAAACCCGGCGCAGTGCTGTGGTGGGATTGATTTTCGGCACAATTGTTTTGACCGTCTTTGGCAGCGCTTTCAACGCCATCTATCTGCTGCCGAAGTTTGCACAACTTTATGAGATGCCGCTGGACACCATCATCGCCTTGGGCGGAAAGATCAACCCCTCCATTCAGAATATCACCACTTTTGTCATGCTGGCAGTGGCGCCGCTGAATCTGATCAAAGGAACCGCTGTATCCATATTAACACTGCTGCTATACAAGCGGGTCGCAAGACCGCTCTTCGGCAAAAATACATAAAGTAATCGGCGTCTTAGCAGACGCCGATTTCCTTATTCTTCAGGATTCTGTTGAAAGTCTTCCGGATCACCTGCCGGAGCGCAAGGCATTTCGTCCTTTCTTGGCGGCATGCCACCGTCTTTCTTGCGGCAGGCAAATACCAAAAACGGCATGGTTACATTGAAGAGAATGCTCAGCACCAGAAACAGCACCTTATAGCTGGGCGCAGAGGACGCATACAGGTCATACAGGCATACATACTGAATCACAGTCACAATGACCGCTAATACCCAAACCGCCGCGATCACGCCGAATACCCACAACGCAGGAATGACACCTGCACCCAAAGGCTGCCCAGTCATGATGTAGGACATATCCGGAATCTGAATAATCATCTCTACGAATACAGCAACATATCCGGCAATGGCTGCGATACTCAACGCCAACATAACAATATGCAAAGCCAAAAGCCATTTACGCCGGTTGCGGACCTGCCCCCGGGAAACATATCGGTATTGATCCGCAATACTGCCCAGAATCCACACATTTGTCACCGGCAGCCATGCCAGCCACGGATGCTTGATGCCACGCCACTGGGCAATGGTGTAAAGGCCCAGTGCCTGCAGAATATACATTACGATTCCAAGGCCAAAGGTGACCAAATAGGTAAGTAACACAATTCCAATAATGCCCAATGCTGCTCCGGCGATACTGCTGATATCAGCAGGATACATAATCATTCCTCCTCTTTTTTTCTGGCATCAGCATATCACAAAACCACAAAAAAAGCAACTGCCGCGGAGAAGTCCGCGGCAGTTACAGCTTGTCAAAAAAGTCTTTTTGACAAGCTGCCTGGGTGTTTCAAACTTTTTGAAAGTTTGAAAAACGGTTTGATTAAACGCGAAAGACAACCCTGACGGTTTTCTTTCACACTATCTTTCCCTCCGAAATTTTCGGACTGGTAGGTTCTTTGACAGTCTGCCACTGCCGCGGAGAAGTCCGCGGCAGTTAGTCATTATTTCATCAGCTTGCAGACCAGTTGGGTATAGGCTACGGGATCTTCGATCGGCAGATCCGCCATCAGCTGTGCCTGATAGCACAGCAGCTGGGCATAATCCTTCGCCTTCAAGGTGTCCTCTGTCATTGCTTTCTGCATGGCCTTCACCGCGTCATGGTCGGCATTCAGTTCCAGAATACGGCCCACGGGGAATGCGAATTCCGGATTGACACGCTTCATATACTTTTCCATTTCGAAGCTCATGCCGGCATCGGGGGTCATACATACAGGATGGTCTCCCAGATTGGCAGACAACCGCACTTCCTTGACCTGCCCGCCCAGTGTTTCCTTGACGAAGGTCAGGAAACCCTTCAGTTCTTCTGCCTTTGCTTCTGCTTCCTTCTTCTCTTCCTCGGTCTGCAGTCCCAGATCCTCGGAGGACGCATTACAGAAGCTCTTTTCCATATAGGTCATCAGGGTCTGGGGCAGGAACTCGTCCACCTCATCTGTAAAGAGCAGCACATCGTAGCCCTTCTTGTCCAAGGTTTCTACCTGGGGCAGCTTACTGAGCCGTTCCTTGTTTTCGCCGGGGACGAAGTAGATTTTCTCCTGACCCTCAGCCATGGTCTCCACATACTCCTTGAGGGTAACCAGCTTGCCCTGCTTGTTGGAATAGAACAGCAGCAGATCCTGCACGGCATCCTTGTTGGCACCGTAGTTGGCCACTGCACCGTACTTCAGCTGGCGGCCAAATGCACCATAGAAGCTCTCATAGTCTTCCCGATTGTTTTCCAGCATCGAAGTCAGCTCGGACTTGATCTTCTTGGCGATGTTCTTGGCAATAATGGTCAGCTGCCGGTCATGCTGCAGCATCTCCCGGCTGATATTCAGAGACAGATCCTGGCTATCCACCACGCCCTTGACGAAGCTGAAATGCTCGGGCAGCAGATCCTCACAGTTTTCCATAATCATCACACCGGAGGAATACAGCTGAAGACCCAGCTTGGCATCCCGGGTGTAGTAATCCATGGGGGCCTTGGCAGGCACATACAGCAATGCCTTGAAGGAAACTGTACCTTCAGCACTGAAGTGGATCGTCCGCAGAGGTTTGTTGTAGTCAAAGAACTTTTCCCGGTAGAAGCTCTGGTATTCTTCCTCGGTGACATCCTTCTTGCTGCGCTGCCACAGAGGAACCATGGTGTTCAGTGTCTCCATCTCCGTATAGCTCTCATACTCGGGCTTATCCTCGGGAGAGTCTGCCTTCTTGCGGGACTTAGTCACCTCCATGCGGATGGGGTAGCGGATATAATCAGAATACTTGCGGATCAAGCCACGCAGGGTGTACTCCTCCAAATATTCGGAAACCTCCAGTTCTTCGGTGTCCTCTTTCAGTTCCATGATGATGTCAGTACCGGCAGCATCCCGGCTGGCTTCCTTAATGGTATAGCCGTCAGCACCATCAGACTCCCACTTCCAGGCGGTATCCTCACCGTACTTTTTAGAGATAACGGTAACCTTGGAAGCTACCATAAAGGCAGAGTAGAAACCGACACCAAACTGGCCGATGATATCGATATCCTCGTTTTCCTCCATATTCTGCTTGAAGTTCAGAGAACCGGACTTGCAGATGGTGCCCAGATTTTCTTCCAGTTCCTCTTTGGACATACCAATACCGGTGTCAGACACAGTGATGGTACGGTTCTTCTCATCACGGGTAATGGTGATGGCCATGTCCTCCCGGGAAATGCCTACCTTATCGTCGGTCAAGGCCGTATAGGCCAGCTTGTCCATGGCGTCACTGGCATTGGAGATGATCTCACGAAGGAATATCTCCCGGTTGGTGTAGATGGAATTGATCATCAGGTCCAACAGCCGCTTGGACTCTGCCTTAAATTGCTTCTTTGCCATAATTAGCACTCCTTTTGTTTGAGTGCTAATATTATATCGCACTTTTAAAAAAATGCAAGTACCTGGAAAAAAGTTCTTTCTTTATTTACAATTATGTGATACAATTAGAATGTATAAGTATGTGCTCACCGCGTAATTTGAGGATATTAATATGAAATCTCCCATCAACTTTGAAGACTTGAACGCACAGCTGCAAGAACTGAAAAAGACACCTCAATATCAGGCTGATCTTCATTGGCTGCAAGGAGAATTCCAGCAAATAGAGATTCTCGCTCCTCTGCTGCTCAGCCGGATTCCGGAGCTTTCTCAAATCTGCGAGCAAGAAACGGTTCGCATGGAATACACCTCCGGAGTCACCATCCATCGAGGATTCTATTGTCCAAGTCCGGTTTTTGATTTGATTGTAGGGGGTACCAAGCGAGGGAAAATTACTTCCCGTAAGCCCATAAAGGAAAAAAACTGGAGATCGTACGGCTTTGACAGAAATGGCAGGCTTCTTTGGTGTCGTGAATATTTCAATGGGAATTTGAGCTATACAGAATACCTGATTCACGAAGGAAACCACATATATGGCATCAAGGTAGACTCAAGGGGCATAATTTCATGCCTTACAGATGAATTTTACGAACAAGGCAGGTTGGCAAAATTGCTGCTTGGCATGTTCTTTATCGATGGCAAATGTCAGGAGTTAAACACAGAAACCTATCAATACAACAACGACGGTTTGGTGTCCTGCTTATGGCGTTCCATTCTGATGCCGGCAGAATATCCCCCGGATTTTCCAGTGCATCTCGCCTCATCAATCCCCCAAGCTCCTATTCTCAAACGCAACTTCTATACTTTCCATAGGGAAGATGGTTTGGTGTGCGGTTATTCCTCTGGCGATAATTATTATAAAATACCAAAACCTATAAAAATATAAATTTCAACCACTAAAGTTTTAAGGAGAATAACATGATTACAGTAAGCAATTTAGGTATGCAGTTTGGCGGTCAGTGGCTGTTCCAGCATGTAGACCTGCAATTTTTACCCGGCAACTGCTACGGCATCATCGGTGCCAACGGTGCGGGTAAGTCCACCTTCCTGCGGATCCTCACCGGTGAGCTGGACTCCACCACCGGCTCTATCCATGTAGAAGAGGGTAAGCGCGTATCCGTTCTGAAGCAGAACCAGAACGCCTACGATGACTATACCGTTATGGAGACCGTCATCATGGGCAACCAGCATCTGTACGATGTGATGAAAGAAAAGGATGCCATCTACGAAAAGGAAGACTTTTCCGATGAAGACGGCATCCGCGCTGCTGAACTGGAAGCAGAATTCGCCGAACTGGGCGGTTGGGAAGCCGAATCCGATGCAAGTCGCCTCCTCCAGGGTCTGGGTATCGGCACGGAACTGCATTACGACACCATGGCTTCCGTTGACCCCCGTTTGAAAGTGAAGGTATTGCTGGCCCAGGCCCTGTTTGGCAACCCCGACATCGTTATGCTGGACGAGCCTACCAATAACCTTGACATTGAAGCTATCAATTGGCTGGAAGATTTCCTGCTGGACTTCCCCGGTATGGTCATCGCCGTTTCCCATGACCGTCACTTCCTGAACACTGTTTCCACCCACACCGTGGATATCGACTACGGCAAGATCAAGATGTATGTGGGTAACTACGACTTCTGGTATGAGTCCTCCCAGATGGTTCAGGCCATGATCCGCAACAAGAATAAGCGCAATCAGGAAAAGATCGAAGAGCTGCAGCTGTTCATTCAGCGGTTCTCTGCCAACAAGAGTAAGGCCAAGCAGGCAACTGCCCGCCGGAAGCTGCTGGGTAAGCTGACGGTTGAAGAAATGCCCTGCTCCACCCGCCGTTATCCCTTCGTGGGCTTTATGCCCGAGCGGGAACTGGGTAAGGATATTCTGACTGTTAAGGATGTTTCTGTCACAGTAGACGGAGAAAAGCTGCTGGACAACATCTATTTCTCCGTAAACCGCACCGACAAAATTGCTTTCGTCGGTGAGAACGAAAAAGCACAGACTGCGCTGATGCAGATTCTCATGGGCGAACTGGAACCGGACGAAGGTTCCATCAAGTGGGGCATCTCCACCATCCGCAGCTATCTGCCCAAGGACAACACTGAGTATTTCGAAGGCAACACCATGGAGCTGGTGGACTGGCTGCGCCAGTATTCTGTAAAAAAAGACGATGTGTATCTGCGTGGCTTCCTGGGCCGGATGCTGTTTTCCAACGAAGATGTATTCAAGCAGGTTCATGTGCTGTCCGGCGGTGAAAAGGTTCGCTGCATGCTCTCCAAGATGATGCTTTCCGGTGCCAATGTGGTTTTGCTGGACCAACCCACCAACCATCTGGACATGGAATCCATTCAGGCTGTTAATAAGGGTCTGGAAGCCTTCCAGGGCGTTGTATTGCTTGCTTCCCACGACCACGAAATGCTGCAGTCCACCTGTAACCGCGTCATTGCCTTCCAGCCCGACGGTACCATCATCGACAAGTACGGCACTTACGATGATTACCTGGCCTGGATGGCTGAGCAGAAAGGAAACTGATTATGGAAAAAATTCTTGATATTATCACTGCCAAAATGCAGCAGGCTTTTGTGGATGCCGGCTATGACGCATCCTTTGGCCGGGTAAATGTATCCAATCGGCCCGACCTGTGCGAGTATCAGTGCAACGGTGCTCTGGCTGCCGCCAAGCAGTATAAGTGCGCTCCCATTCAGATTGCCAACGCTGTGGTTGCCAAGCTGGATGCCACAGACTATGACATGGTGGAAGCGGTTATGCCCGGCTTCATCAATTTGAAGCTTTCCGGTGCCTTTCTGCAGAATTATCTGGAAGCCATGCGTACCGCTCCCGACTTCGGTGTAGAAAAGACCGGTGCCGGAAAGACCATCGTGGTGGACTACGGCGGAGCCAATGTGGCAAAGCCGCTGCACATCGGTCACCTGCGTCCTGCTATCATTGGCGAGGCGCTGAAGCGTCTGCATAAGTTCCTGGGCTACAACACCATCGGTGATATCCACCTGGGTGACTGGGGGCTGCAGATGGGTCTGATCATTGCCGAGCTGCAGGAGCGTCAGCCGGAGCTTTGCTACTTTGATCCCGACTATACCGGAGCGTACCCCACCGAATCTCCCTTTACCCTGTCCGAGCTGGAAGAGATCTATCCCACTGCCTCTGCCAAAAAGAAAGATCCTGCCTTTGCAGAAAAGGCGCACATTGCCACCTTTGAGCTGCAGCAGGGACGCCGGGGCTATCGGGCTATCTGGGATCACATTATGGGCATCAGTCTTCCCGACCTGCACCGGATCTATGACTCTCTGGATGTTTACTATGAAAAGTGGCTGGGTGAAAGCGATGCTGACCCCTACATTCCCGCAATGGTTGAGGACATGAAAGCCAAGGGCCATGCTGTCCTGAGTGAGGGCGCTTGGGTCATCCCTGTCGCCGAGGAAGGCGACAAGAAGGAGATCCCCCCCTGCATTCTGGTCAAGTCCGACGGCAGCGCCATCTACGCCACCACGGATCTGGCGACCATGGTGCAGCGTATGCAGGACTGGAATCCCGATAAGATGCTCTATGTCACCGACAAGCGCCAGAACCTGCACTTTGAGCAGATTTTCCGTGCTGCCCACAAGTGCGGCATCATCCGCCCCGAAACTGAGATGGAGCATGTGGGTCACGGCACCATGAACGGCGCTGACGGCAAGCCCTTCAAGACCCGTGTTGGCGGTGTCCTGCGTCTGGAACAGCTAATCAGCGATATGACCAATTTTGTCCGCAGCAAGGTTGTGGAAAATAAAATCGTCAGTGAGGACGAGGTGGAAGAAACCACTGCCAAGATCGCACTTGCTGCTTTGAAATACGGCGATCTTTCCAATCAGCCCACCAAGGACTACAACTTTGACTTGGAGCGGTTTGCCGCTTTTGAAGGCAACACCGGCCCGTATATCCTCTATACTATCGTGCGCATCAAGTCCATCCTCTCCCGCTACGGCAAGGATGCAGACGCCCTGCCCATCGCAGAACCCGCCTGTGCCGAGCAGAAGGAACTGATGCTTGCCCTGAGCCGTTTCTCGGACAATCTGGCCATCGCCTACCGTGATAACGCTCCCAACGTCATCTGCGCCTATCTCTACGATCTGGCCGGCGCGTTCAATAAGTTCTATCACGAGGTCAAGATCCTCGCCGAGACTGATCAGGCCAAGCAGGAAGGCTA
>JAZNFH010000072.1:0-4296 GCA_045589055.1 Faecousia sp.
TGATTTGGAGCTGCTGGAAACGGTACCGCTGAGAAAACTCTGATTCTCTGGGGCGGAAAAAAGGTATTGTCAATCGGTGTAATTGTGGTATAATTTATTCGCTCCGTATGGAGGCATAGCTCAGCTGGTTAGAGCGCATGCTTCACACGCATGAGGTCACAGGTTCGAGTCCTGTTGTCTCCACCAGAATAACAAAAGAGCACCCAACGGGTGGTCTTGTGTTATTCTTAGTGGAGCACAGGGCTCGAACCCAACTAAATGCGGCGCGGATGAGCGCCGCCGGCGACGGCTGGACGGAGCCGAACATTTATTTTGCCCAATGGGCAAAATGCAAATCGAGTCCTGTTGTCTCCACAATGCATGCAAAAAGCCGAACGGATTCTCAACCGGGAATCCGTTCGGTTTTTGTATATATCAAAGTCATTTATGATAACAGAAGCTTATCGGTAGTTTCAGAAGAACCGGTGGCCTGGCCGAACTTAGCCAGAAGATCCTCCACAGTGAGGTTTTTCTTCTCCTCTCCGGCAATGTCCAGCGCAATTCTGCCTTCGTACATCATGATCAGCCTGTCGCCGTATTCAATGGCGTCGCGCATGTTGTGGGTGATCATTAATGTGGTCAGCTGATCCTGATTTACCAGTGTGCGGGTTACTTCCATCACCTTTGCGGCTGTTTTTGGGTCCAGAGCGGCAGTGTGCTCATCCAGAAGCAAAAGCTTGGGCTTGCGTAGAGTTGCCATCAGCAGCGTCAGCGCTTGCCGCTGACCGCCGGAAAGAAGACCTGCTTTATCCGTGAGCCGGTTTTCCAAACCCAGATCCAAAATCCGGAGCATGTCCCGGAACTGCTCTCGCTCTGCTTTTGTAATGCCGATTTTAAGACCACGGTGGCTGCCTCGTCTGGCAGCCAGTGCCAGGTTCTCTTCAATCTGCATATTGGCAGCGGTTCCCATCATGGGGTCCTGAAATACTCTGCCAATGTATTTTGCGCGTTTATACTCCGGAAGGTGCGTAATATTAATGCCTCCCAGATGGATGCTGCCGCTATCCACATTCCATACGCCGGCTACGGCATTGAGAAGGGTGGATTTGCCTGCACCGTTTCCGCCAATCACAGCGATGGATTCGCCGTTCGCCAGATGGAGAGAAAGATCCTTCAGAGCATGATTTGCGTTGACAGTGCCTGGATTAAAGGTTTTGTTGATGCCGGAAATTTCAAGCATGGTTCTTTCCTCCTTTTGCCAAGGATTTTCCTGTGTGTCGGCTTTTCCAGTAGGGAACAAACAGAGCCACAGCAACGAAAGCAGCAGAGAACAGCTTCAGATCGTCTGTATTGAGACCCAACTGAATGACAAGGGCAATCACTACATAGTAAAGGATTGCACCTACGACAACCGCTGCTAAGCGCAGCGCGAAATTGCGGAAAATCTTGCTGAACAAGACCTCTCCGATAATTACGGCGGCCAAGCCAATGACAATGGCACCACGACCCATATTTACGGTGACACTGCCAAGATATTGGGTGTACAGTCCGCCGCTGAGTCCCACAAGACCATTGGACAGAACAAGACCCACCAGCTTCATGAGATCTGTGTTGATTCCCTGTGCACGGCTCATGTTGCCGTTGGCACCGGTAGCGCGGATGGCGCATCCAAGTTCTGTGCCGAAGAACCAGTACAGCAAGCCGATAATGGCTGCGACAAACAGAAGCGCTACGAAACAGGAGGACGCTTGGTTCCGCACGCTGACCAGAAGAGGAAACTTATCTACACTTACTGCCAACATGGACTTGCCCATGATACGCAGATTAATAGAATACAGCGCAAGCTGCGTCAGAATACCTGACAGGATGGGGGGGATACCCATTCGGGTGTGCAGCACAGCTGTGATAAGACCGGCTAATGCGCCGGCACAGAAAGCAGCAATCATAGCAATTGCTACGGGAACACCGTTAATGATCAGCAGAGCAGCAACGGCACCGCCGGTACAAATAGAGCCGTCTACGGTCAAATCAGAAAAATCCAGCAGCTTGTAGGTGATAAACACGCCTATGGCGAGGATTCCCCAGATAAGACCTTGCGCCGCTGCATCCGGCAGCATTTTTAGCAGTGAAGTCAGGAATGACATATCGTACCTCCGTTCAGTGAATCTCTTATCCGCACCGTGGCCGGCGGTTTCCACCGCCGGCTGGAGCGCTGATTTTTATTTCAGGTCTTCGGGAATGGTCAAGCCAATTGCAGCCACATTTGCTTCATTGATAACCAGTTCCATATCCTCAGCAGTCATGAAGCCGATGGGAGTGGTCGCGGGTTTTGCACCGTTTACCAGAATCTCATAAGCCATCTCGCCGGCGCGGTAGCCCAGAACATAGTAGTCGATGCCTACGGAAGCAGTGCCGCCGGACTGGACCATGCCGCCTTCGCCGCAGATCACGGGGATCTTTGCAGGCTCGGCAATGTTCTTGACGGATTCCATGTTTTCCGCGAAGAGGTTATCGGTGGGAATGTAGATCACATCAGCCTGGTCACATGCGGAAGTGACAACCGTGGAAATGGTGGTGATATCACTTGCTGTCAGCGTAACCGTGGTGTAGCCGGCTTTTTCATAAAGTTCCTTGGCCTGTTTGCCCTGAATCACAGAGTTGGGTTCCGCGGAGCAGTAGATGATTGCTACGGTCTTTGCGTTGGGGCAGAGCTTCTGCGTCAGCTCTACATGGGCGGCAATATCGCTCATGTCGGAGTAACCGGTCACATTGGCACCGGGCGCTTCGTTGGATGCCACGATGGGAGCTTCGGGAGAGACATAGTCCGTGACAGAGGTGCCGATGATGGGAATGGTAGCAGTTGCTTCCTTTGCGGCAATGACTGCAGGCGTCGCATTGCCCATAATCAGATCAACACCGTCATTGACGAACTTGGTTACGATGGTTGTACAGTTGGTAGTTTCACCGCTGGCTAGCTGAACATCAAAAGTAACCTTATCTCCCAATTTTTCTTTCAAAGCATCCTGGAAGCCTTGGGTAGCCTGGTCAAGGGCAACATGCTGCATTAGCTGCACAATGCCTACAGAATAGATGCCGTCATCGTTGGGGGTGTTGCAGGCACAGAGGCCCAGCAGCATCAGAGAGGTCATGATCAGAGCAAGTACGCGTTTCATAGTTCATATCTCCTTTTTGTTCTTGAAAATATAAAAGGCGGCTCTGTCCGAAAACAGAGCCGCCTTCTTGTACATGTGAAGGGGGTTCGGTTATGAACCGGACAGATTTGGTTTTAGGGTATGGAAAAACAGGCCTGCAAAAAAGCAAGCCTTAAAATAGCAATAAAAGGAGAAGCCCATCACGGACTGGAGATTCAAATTGGAAATATTGTTGATTGCCATGATAAGCTCCTTTCCGCTGCCATTGTCCGCAGCAAGTTTTCTTGTACAAAACTCTAGCACTTTGAAGCGGTAAAGTCAATAACCAAAATGCATAAAAATGCACAAAACTTTGAAACGATTTAAGGCAATGTTACTAAATTGACTTGCTGGCCGTCTTTCCGGTATTGCCGGGCGGAGAGACCTGGGACCTATTTGAATACGCTTGCAAAATGGTTGTAATCCGAAAAGCCGGTAACAAAAGCAATACCTGTGACGGCATATTTGTCTGTTTCAGCATCTGCTGGGCATGGGCGATCCGCTGTTTGCGAATGGATTCTGGTAAGGCCACAGCCTAAGTAATCCATGGAAACCATATAAGGCTTGGTGCGGCGAAAGCAAAATGCGCAAATGATATGCTTGGTGTAAAGATGTGAACATCTGCCCGTATATTATCCCGGGAAAGCGCTTCCTGCAATACGAAGAGACTTAAGAAAAAATGAAAGCCCGCACTTGCAGTTTTGCGGTGCAGGATT
Organism: Faecousia sp.; assembly: GCA_045589055.1. GTDB lineage: Bacteria > Bacillota > Clostridia > Oscillospirales > Oscillospiraceae > Faecousia. Next base: position 3,887 of record JAZNFH010000072.1, read on the forward strand.
TATAATAACAAAGTAGAGAGAAAGGCTTCTGCTCAGGAGCCGGAGAGAGGGATTCTATGAAAGATTTTTTTGGGTATTTCTTCGGAGCAGGAGACCAGGTTGAGTTTTCCCTGTTTACTGTTGCCCACATTGCACCGATTCTTTGGCTGATCGGTATGATTTTTTTAATCCGGCATTTTGGTGACCGGATTCGCCGGTGGAAGCGGGAAGAGATGCTTCGTTATGTGCTGGCGTTTGTGCTGATCATTTCGGAAATGGCCTATTATTGGCGTTTGGTAGGCGTTACGGCCTTGGAGACCAGCCCTGTGGATAATCTGCCCTTTGCGGTTTGCGGCTGGGCGGCGATTTTCTGCAGCTACATGGTCATTGGCAAGAACCAGACCCTGTTTGATATTTCCTATTTCTGGCTG
>JAZNFH010000073.1:0-42447 GCA_045589055.1 Faecousia sp.
GCTTCCAAGATGGGAGAATTGGGCGGCAGCTGGGATAACAGCACCGTCTTTATCTGCCATGCGGATTGCATCGCAGATGCCCAGAAGCTGGCGGATATGGTCAAAGAAAAATACGGCGTAAAGGAAGCCTTTATTGGTAACTTGGGTGCAGTGATTGGCTCTCATGCAGGCCCCGGCACACTGGCGCTGTTTTTCATGGGTAACGAGAAATAAAGATACAGCGGCGCATATGCGCCGCTGTTTTTTACTTATCTTCCTCCGGAATAAAGTCCAGTACGATCTTATCCATAGTGGGCTTCAGCTGCGTTCTCTTGACACCGGCGGCATCCAGCATCCGCTTGGAAGCTACATCCATGGGTGTACCGGCGTACTTGTCGGAGAGGTATACCACCTCAGCAACACCGCTCTGGATGATAGCCTTAGCACACTCATTGCAGGGGAACAGTGCCACATACAAACGGCTGCCCCGGAGGTCACGGCCATTGGCATTCAGAATGGCATTCAGTTCTGCGTGAACCACATAGGGGTACTTGGTTTCCTCACCGGTACGGTCCCAGGGAAACTCATCGTCCGAGCAGCCCTTGGGCATTCCGTTATAGCCTGTGGAAATAATGATATTATCGGGAGATACGATGCAAGCGCCCACCTGAGTATTGGGATCTTTACTTCTTCTGGCTGCCAGCATGGCAACACCCATAAAATACTCGTCCCAGTTGATATAATCCGCACGCTTCATAAAGGAAACCTCCTTGTATTTTTTCTCCATTATAATACATAAACAGCGGCGAGGGCAAGCCCCTCGCCGCAATATTTATGAAAAATCAGTCAAAGAAATCCTTCAGTGTCTCAAAAAATTTCTTCCGTTTGGGATTGCCGTTGTTATCCATGGTAGCATCCAGCTTTTGCAGCAGCTCCCGCTGCTCCTTGGTCAGCTTGGTAGGTGTCTCCACCACAACAGTGAAGTACTGATTGCCCCGGCGTTTCGGGTTATTCAGTACAGGAATTCCCTTGCCGGACAAAAGGAAGGACTTGCCTGTCTGGGTTCCTTCAGGCAGGTCATACTTCATCTTACCGTCCAGTGTGGGAACTTCGATTTCCGCACCCAGCGCCGCCTGTGTGAAGGTGATGGGTACCTCACAATATACATCCGTATGCTGGCGGGAGAAAATAGGATGACGCTTAATGTATACCTCTGCCAGCAGGTCGCCGTTGGGTCCACCATTGCTGCCGACACAGCCTTCTCCCCGAACCCGGACACTCTGCCCGTCATCCACACCTGCGGGGATCTTGACCTTGATTTTCTGGGTGCGGCGCACCTTGCCCTTACCCTTACAGGTATTACAGGGGGTCTTAACGATCTTACCACGGCCGCTGCAGGAAGGACAAACGGTGCTGGACTGCATCTGCATACCCATAAAATTCTGTACCGTCCGCACCTGTCCGGTGCCATGGCACTGAGAGCAGGTTTCAATGACGCCGTCGGCGCTGCCGCTGCCGTTACAGGACGCGCAGTTTTCGATTCGCTGGGCAGACACTTCCTTCTCGCAGCCAAAAGCAGCTTCTTCGAAGGTCAGCTCCAGTCTGGCACCTACATTTTCGCCCCGCCGGGGTGCATTCTGTGCTGCAGCCCTTCGGCCGCCACCGCCACCGAAGAATTCTCCAAAAATATCTCCGAAATCACCAAAACCGCCAAAACCACCAAAGCCACCGTTAAAACCGGCACCACCGCCGAAATTGGGATCCACACCCTGGAAACCAAACTGGTCATAGCGGGAGCGCTTGTCATCGTCGGACAGCACCTCATAGGCTTCACCGATCTCTTTGAATTTCTCCTCCGCAGTCTTATCCCCGGGATTCCGGTCCGGATGGTACTGCATAGCCTTTTTCCGGTAGGCCTTCTTTATTTCCTCGGCGCTGGCAGTTTTTTCGACTCCCAGCACCTCATAGTAATCGCGTTTATTTTCTGCCATAAGGCTCACCTCATTTTTTCCGGTAACGGACGATGTTTTGCGGTGTATTCAGACACATCAATCCGAATCACCGAAACAATGCTTACCAGTCGATCCTCAAAGGAGAAATCCTTTCCTGTCTGTGTTTTCATCAGGATGGACATTGCCTTTTTCTTTTCTTCCACATCTTCCACAATTCGGGCAACACCTTTTCCCATTACGGAAGAATATGTAACACCGTACTGACAGGGCAGTACGCCCTCAAAGGGAACTACATCACAATCAATCGCGAAGAACACCTTCGGATTGGCTGCGATCATATCCAGTTTCTTTCCCCGGACCGCACTGTGCAGATACACCACCAGCTTTTCATTTTCCATGGTATATCCATAGTTCATAGGAACAACATACGGTTCATTCTCTGCACAAAGACCCAAATGCAAAACCTTGCCTTTATCCAGGATATCCATAATCTGTTTTTGGTCTGTAATCTGCCGTTCTCGCTTTGTCATTCCCTGCATAATTGTTACCTCATATGTGCTGTGGAAAATACTCCAAAAAGGGGCGGTAATTACCGCCCCTTATAGGGTTGCTTTTTTATTAGTCAACGGTTTCGTAATCTGCGTCCACAACGCCGTCGTTGCCGCAATTATTGCAGTTGCCGCCGCAGTTAGGATCACCCTGGGGATTTGCCTGCTGGTACAGCTTCTCACTGACCTTGTAGAAAGCCTGCTGAACTTCCTCGGTAGCAGCCTTGATGGCGGCAACATCGGTACCCTTGTTCAGTTCCTTCAGCTTCTCCACGGCAGCCAGAATGGGTGCCTTCTCCTCCTCGGAAATCTTGTCACCCAGCTCGCCCAGAGTCTTCTCGGTCTGATAGATCAGATGCTCGGCATTGTTATGGGTATCTACTTCATCCTTACGGGCCTTATCCTCAGCAGCATACTGCTCAGCTTCACGGACAGCCTTATCAATATCTTCCTGGCTCAGGTTGGTGGAAGCGGTAATGGAGATGTTGGCTTCCTTACCGGTACCCAGATCCTTTGCGGAAACCTTTACGATGCCGTTGGCATCGATATCAAAGGTAACTTCGATCTGGGGAACGCCACGGGGAGCGGGAGCAATACCGCCCAGCTGGAAGCGGCCCAGAGTCTTATTGTAAGCAGCCATCTCGCGCTCGCCCTGCAGCACATGGACCTCAACGGAGGTCTGGCCGTCAGCGGCGGTGGAGAAGATCTGGCTCTTATGGGTGGGAATGGTGGTGTTGCGGTCGATGAGTCTGGTGAAGACACCGCCCATGGTCTCAATGCCCAGAGACAGGGGGGTAACATCCAGCAGGACCACATCCTTGACATCGCCAGTCAGAACACCGCCCTGGATAGCAGCGCCCAGAGCAACGCACTCATCGGGGTTGATACCCTTGAAGCCTTCGTTGCCGGTGATATTCTTAACAGCTTCCTGAACAGCAGGAATACGGGTGGAACCGCCAACCAGCAGAACCTTGTTCAGATCGCTGGCCTTCAGACCGGCATCGCTCATAGCCTGGCGGACAGGCTTCAGCGTACGCTCAACCAGGTCAGCGGTCAGCTCGTTGAACTTAGCGCGGCTCAGGGTCACATCCAGGTGCTTGGGGCCGGTGGCGTCAGCGGTGATATAGGGCAGGTTCACAGCGGTGGTGGTCATGCCGGACAGCTCGATCTTTGCCTTCTCGGCAGCTTCCTTCAGACGCTGCATAGCAACCCGGTCATTCTTCAGATCAATGCCCTCAGCCTTCTTGAACTCGGCAACCAGGTAGTCCATGATCCGCTCGTCGAAGTCGTCACCGCCCAAACGGGTGTCACCGGCAGTAGCCAAAACTTCCACAATACCGTCGCCAATTTCCAGAATGGAAACATCGAAGGTGCCGCCGCCCAGGTCGTAAACCATGATCTTCTGCTCCTGCTCCTTATCCAGGCCGTAAGCCAGAGCAGCAGCGGTGGGCTCGTTGATGATACGCTTCACTTCCAGACCGGCGATCTTACCGGCGTCCTTGGTAGCCTGGCGCTGAGAGTCAGAGAAGTAAGCGGGAACAGTGATGACAGCTTCGGTAACCGTCTGACCCAGATATGCCTCGGCATCAGCCTTCAGCTTCTGCAGCACCATGGCGCTGATCTCCTGGGGAGTGTAGCCCTTGCCGTCGATGTCGACATGGTAGTTTTCACCCATGTGACGCTTGATGGAAGCGATGGTGCGGTCAGCATTGGTAACAGCCTGGCGCTTAGCCACCTGGCCAACCATACGCTCACCGGTTTTGGAGAATGCAACCACGGAAGGAGTGGTTCTCGCGCCTTCGGCGTTGGCAATAACGACAGGCTCGCCGCCTTCCAGAACTGCTACGCAGGAATTGGTAGTACCCAAGTCAATACCGATAATCTTACCCATAATAATTTCCTCCTATATAAATGAAAAATAGTATACAAATCAGTTGGCGACCTGCACCATGGCAAATCGAACCACTTTATCACCGATCTTGAAGCCCTTCTGGAACACCTGAGAAATGGTGTTCTCTGCCAGAGATTCGTCATCGATGTGCATCACGGCGTTGTGAAGATTCGGATCAAATCCGTCACCCACGCTGCCGAAGATTTCAACGCCTAAACCTGTGAAGATCTTGACCAGCTCGTTCATGGTCATCTCCACGCCCTTTTTATAGGCGGCATCTTCCGTAGGCTGATTCAGCGCCCGCTCCAGATTGTCATAGATGGGCAGCAGCTTCGCAATGGTATCTGCACGGCCATTTCCGTAGGATGCTTCCTTTTCCTTAACTGTACGCTTGCGGAAATTGTCATAGTCCGCAGCCAGCCGCAGGAAGCTGTCATGCTCCGCGTTGTATTTTTCCTCCCAGGGGTTGACCCCTACGGTTTCCTCCGCGGGAGTTTCTTCTACGGTATCCGGGTTTTCTACGGTTTCTTCAACAGGTTCAGCCTGCTTTTTTTCTTTCTTAGCCAATGTTATGCCTCCTTATCGGCTTCCGGTGCAGGCAGCTGGCCTTGCTCCGGCTTTGAGAACATTTTTGAAAGGCTCTCGGCGAAATAAGAAAGTCTTGCCGTGACCTTTGCGTAATCCATTCTGGTAGGGCCTACCACACCGATCATGCCGTGCATACCGTCACCGATATCAAACTTGGTCATGACCACGGAGGTATCCTTCAGCTCCTGTGCCACATTTTCCGGGCCTACCAGCACTTGTGTGCCGTTTTCACTGCGCAGCACCGCAGGCAGGTTGGAAAGGGTATCTTCATCCAGAGAGGTCAGCACCTTCTGAGCCTTATCCACATCCCGGTACTCCGGCTGACCCAGCAGCCGCATATGCCCGGCAACAGCCATGTTGGTACTTGCCTGGCGCCGCAGAGTTTCGGTGGTGAATTCCACGATCACCGGCACCAGCGTGGAAGCCGCGCCTGCAGACTGCATGACCCGTTCCAGCAGTTCTGCCGTGTAATCATCGGGATTTAACTGGGTCATAGTGGCATTCAGTACCGCACTGAGTACTTTCAAATCGGTTTCTTCCACATTCAGCGGCAGCTTGATCAGTTTATTGACCACTTCATCATTGCTGAGCATCAGCACCAGAATGATGCTTCCTGCTCCTGCCAGGATCAGATCGAACCGCTTTACCGTTGCACCCCCGTTGCGGGATGCCAGGGAGATAGCCGGCAGATCCGTTGCCTGAGAAACCAGCTTGGCGACTTTTTCCACCATCCGGTCCACCCGCTGCATCTTCTCCTCGATAGCGGCGTTAATGGAATGGGTTTCATCCATACTCAGCCGGTAGTCCATCATCAGTTCATCCACATACAGCCGGTAGCCTGCCGCAGAGGGAACACGGCCCGCACTGGTGTGGGGCTGTTCCAGATATCCCATGGCAGTTAAGTCTGCCATTTCATTGCGGATGGTAGCGGAGGAATAATTCATATCCGGCAATTCCGTAATGGCCTTAGAACCAACCGGTTCGGCAGTCCGGATATACAGGTCCACGACACTGCGCAATACCTTCTTTTTCCGTTCCGTCAGTTCCATGAATGTCCCTCCTTTTTTATTAGCACTCCATATCTTTGAGTGCTAAGCACACTATACTATAGAGTGCTAAAAATGTCAAGTGTACCAATTATAAATTATTTTTGAACGACGGGTTTACCGTTTATTTTGCCCCATTCCTCATAAAAAAGCCCGCCAACGGCGGGCTTTTTCATTCTATCTTTTTTCCGCATTCAGCGGATCCACCACAATATCCTTATAAGGATTAACGATAACGGTATTATAGGTATGGTAAATGACCATACCGGGTTTCGCACCGGGAACTTTTTTTACCTGCTTCACAGGCGTTACATCCACAGCGATATTCTGGCCGCCGGTGGATTCGGAGTAAAATGCCGCTAACTGTGCCGCCTGCGTGATGGTATCATCGGTTGGCTTGGTGCCGCCGCAGGAAATAATCACATGGCTGCCGTGAACTTTCTGGGCATGGAGCCAAATATCGTCCTTTCGTGCCAGCTTAAAAGTCAGTTCATCGTTTTGCCGATTGTTACGGCCCACATAGATGGGATAGCCGTCTGTGGATTCAAACCGCATCGGCTGTACCTTACTTTGCTTCATCCGCTTTTTGGCACTGTCCATACGGACATACCCCCCCGCGTGAAGCTCCTGCCGGATTTCCTCCAATTCCGCATCGGTTTCCGCCCGGTTCAGTTCCTCCAGAACGCTTTGGAGATAATCCAGTTCCTGCTCACCGATCTCCATCTGTTTGGTCAGCTCTTTTTCTGCATTTTTCATCCGGGCATAATCTTTATAAAACTTTGCCGCGTTTTGCTGAGGAGAGAGAATAGGCGAAATAGGAATTTCTATGGTTTTCATTTCCTCGTCATAGAAATCCTCTGCTTTCAGAACCGTCTGTCCTTTGATAATACGGTGGATATTGGCAGTGACAATATCGCCTAACTGGCGATGCCGCTCCCGGTCAAAGGTAGCCGCCAGTTCCTTTTCCTGAATAGCCAGTTTCCGGGTTATTCTCTGACAGAGATTGGTAACCGTTTTCCGAAGTGCTTGCCCTTTTTGCCGCATGGCATCCTTACGGTCCCTTACAATATAATAATTATCAAGTAATGCCGTAAAGGAATCCGCCTGTTGATAGCCGCCATACTCCCGGATGGGGCAGAAGGCAAACTGCTTGGGAGTTCCGTCAGATTGTGCATAGAAATACGGTGCCGGATGATTTAAGTGTTCATGAAAGAACAGAGAAAGTTTCTCTGCTATTTCCTCTATATACCGTTCATCGATTCTTGATTGGGTGTCTCCGGCGGCAAACAGCGCCGCTTCCCGGCAGATCAATGGCGATAGGCCACCCAGTTCATCCATCAGCCGGTCTGCAATCATATCTGCTCCGGGTTTACATAATAGATTTACATAATCTTTCTGCCCCAGGTTTTGGGGATTCTGTTTTGCTACTGCTTCCGGTTCTTGATACAGCAAACCCGGCAGGGCAGGGCGCTTACTGGTTTCATCCAGACCGATACGCCGCAAACAGTCAATAATTCGCCCGTCGGGGCCTAAGAGATAGAGATTGCAGGTACGGCCCATTAATTCTGCCACCAGCCGTTTCTGCACCGGATACCCCATTTCATCCGTACAGTCAAAAGTAAATGTAGCAGCCCGCTCCATGGGCGGCTGTGTAATTTCCGTCAATCTGGCACCGGACAGATGCTTACGCAGCAGCATACAGAACATGGGCGGCTGATCGGGGTTTTCCGGATTGGCTGTGGTTAAATGCAGGCGGGGAGCCGCCGGATTCGGCGCGAACAACAGCTTTTCTCTGCCATGCTCACAGCGCAGAAGAAGGATCACTGTATCCCGTCCCGGTTGGTGGATCTTCTCCACCCGGGCGCCGGTAGCTTTTTGCCGGATTTCCTCCAATACCGCAGAAAGGAAATATGCGTCAAATGCCATTTTGTTCCATTCCTTTCTCAAAAAGCTCACTGAGCCGCTCCGTTCTTCCGTAAAGGTAGAGCGCTCCAAATAAGGTTTCCAATCCGGTTGCCATTGCGTACTCTTTAGCACTTGCAGCCTTTGGCGCGGCATGGGTATGTGTATTTTTTCCCCTACGGTAGTAGGCAAATTCCTCTTCAGTCAATATCGGCAGAATTTTTTCTGCGAATGCCGCCTGGGCAGAAGCTTTGACCATATTCACAGCATCTCTATGGAGCGTTTTTACGGTTTGATTACCCTTCATACACAGGTAGCTTCTAACCAATAATTCATAAACCCCATCACCTACATGGGCAAGTCCCAGATTGGAGATTCCATCCACCTGTGCTTTGGTAAAATTCATTTGAAAACGGTTTTCCATATATCTTTCCCTCGATTCACAAGAACCTGCGCACACAATCCGGTAAATAAACCGGAAATAATACTGCACACAATCATAAACGGCAGATACACCACCAGTGAAGGTGTGCCTGTCAGCAAAATAGCCATTGCCATCTGGCCAATGGAATGGGCAACAGCACCGATACAGCCTGCCACCCACAGTTGTTTTTGATTCAGTATCTTTCGCAGACCGATGGTTGCCAGAATCGCACAGGCCCCGCCGGCAGCGGAATAGAAGACGGTACTGAAATTTCCTGCAAAAACCGCACCTAAAAAAATGCGGGCAAATAAAATTGCAGCGGCTTCCCCAGGACCTAATGCAAATACCGCAAATACCGTTACAATATTACTCAAACCCATTTTTACTCCGGGCATGGGTACCAAAGGCGGGATCTGTGCCTCTACCATAAAAATTGTCAAAGCGATGGCGCAAAGCATGGCCATAACCGTTAGTTTTTTCACTTTCACGCCTTCGCCTCCTTTTGGGGTCTATGGTAGCAGATTTTTACGCAAAAGTAAAGATTCCCTTACTCTTGGTGTTATTATCACATGCGCTAAAAAATTTTTAAAAAACAAATAAGAATAATTCTTATTTACCTATTGACAAACTAAAATTCGTGTGTTATATTTTACTCGTAAATAAGAATCATTCTCATCTAGGAGGTGACACATGGAGGCCCCCTCTAAAAACTTTAAAAAGCGCAACGCCATTCTTTCCTACCTGCAGCACACCAATGAACACCCCTCTGCAGAAACGATCTACTCTGATTTGAAAGCAGAGATTCCGGATCTTTCCATGGGAACAGTGTACCGAAACCTGAAACTCTTTCAGCAGCAAGGTCTGGTAAGCTGCATCGCAACAGTCCACGGCGTTGAGCGGTTCGATGCCAATACCGCACCTCATGTACATTTCATCTGTGAGAATTGCGACGCAGTCATCGATCTGCACAAATTAAGCACTCCCCAATCCCTCTGCTCGGAAGCAGAAAGCTCCATTGGCTGCGCAGTCTCCGGCTGTCAGCTCTCTTTCACCGGTAAGTGCCGGTCTTGTCTGGATTCCAACGCATAAACTCAAAAACAAGGGTCATTGCCCAACAAAAAAATTAAAATTACATTATTTGGAGGAATTTATTATGAAAAAGTTTGTTTGCAGTGTTTGTGGTTATGTTCACACCGCCGAAGAGTTGGCCGCCGATTTCAAGTGCCCCGTTTGCAAGGTTCCCGCTTCCAAGTTTGTGGAGCAGAAGGGCGAACTGAAGCTGGCCGCTGAGCACGAGTACGGCGTTTACGCTAAGACCGTTAAGAACAACCCCGACATCTCCGCAGAAGACAAGAAGTACATCTTTGACCAGCTGATGGCTAACTTCCAGGGCGAGTGCTCCGAAGTCGGCATGTACCTGTGCATGGCTCGTATTGCCCACCGGGAAGGCTACCCCGAGGTCGGCCTGTACTGGGAAAAGGCCGCTTGGGAAGAGGCAGAGCATGCCGCCAAGTTTGCTGAGCTGCTGGGCGAGGATCTGGAGCCCAATATGAAGGCTACCACCAAGGACAATCTGGCATGGCGCGTTGACTGCGAGTTCGGTGCAACCCAGGGCAAGTTCGATCTGGCTGCCTGCGCCAAGAAGAACGGTCTGGATGCTATTCACGACACCGTACATGAGATGGCCCGCGATGAGGCTCGCCACGGCCGTGGCTTAAAGGGTCTGCTGGACCGCTACTTTAAGTAAGAAGTACCCGACGATTTATGAACCGCCGGTCCCTAAACCGGGACCGGCGGTTTTTTACAAGATAGTTAGTTTATGCTAACCAAAAAAGGAGAAGAATCATGAAAATTCGCATTGAAAAAGATGTTGTTACCTTTACCCCCGAGCACGCTTCTGAGGTCGCAGAACTGGAAGCTTTGTGGATTAAAATGGGCAATTGTCTGGGTGCAAATAAGTCCCTGGAGCCCCTTGGTGTATATGTTCCCTCGGAGAATAAAACCGCCACTTTCCACATTTCCGGTCTGAGTGAAGCAGAAATGAAGACTGTCCCTGATATCCGCGCCCCTTACGACACTGATGTGTACTGCGTTACCTGTAACAAAACCGTCCATGTAAATGCCGGAGAAGTGATTCCTTTTTGCTGTGGTATGCTGATGGAAATTCTGGACTAAACTATGGAAAACGAATTAAAAACCAATTTAAATTTAGTGGTACATGCAGAAAAAGAATGCGATGTCTATTGCCCCATTTGCCGCAAACTGCTGCATGTAGAAAAAGGGCAGGTCATTCCCCGTTGCTGCGGTAAGCCCATGCTACCACTGGATTAATAAAATTATGTAAACCTTTTTCAAAGGAGCAACCCCTATGAACGACAAAATTGCCGCTCTTTTAAATGAGCAAATCAACAAAGAATTTTACAGCGCCTACCTGTATCTGGATATCTCGAATTATTACGATTCGATAGATCTGGATGGCTATGCCAATTACTATATGGTACAAGCCCAGGAAGAACGGGATCATGCCCTGCTGTTTATGAAGTATATGCAAAACAACGGCTTGAAAGCAACACTGGAAGCCATTGGAAAGCCTGATACGGCGTTTTCGACCATTTTGGATCCGCTTGCGCTTGCAGCAGAACATGAGCGCTATGTAACCGCACTGATTAACACCATCTACCATGAGGCTCATCAAGCAAAGGATTACCGAACCATGAAGTTTTTGGATTGGTTTGTGAATGAGCAAATGGAGGAAGAGGAAAGCGCTAATAAAATGATCAGCCGCTACCAGCTTTTTGGCTCTGACCCAAAAGGATTGTATCTGCTGGATCAGGAATACGCTGCCCGGGTCTATACCGCTCTTTCACTGGTGCTTTAATAAAAAAGTTTTTATTTGACATCGGTTTTTCTGCATGATACACTGAAAGTGTCAAATACAGCCACTTTTGTGGAGAAAGGATTTCATTATGAGTAAGTTTGTTGTACGATCTGTTCCTTCCGGTGTCAAGTTTGATCTTAAGGCCACCAACGGTCAGGTAATTGCTACTTCTGAAGTGTATGAAACAAAAGCTGCTTGTCTGAACGGTGTTGAAAGCGTGAAGAAAAATGCTTCCGCAGCCAAAGTCGAAGATCAGACCGCTGCCGGCTTTGAGACCCTCACCAATCCCAAATTTGAACTGTATGCAGATAAGGCCGGCCAGTTCCGCTTCCGTCTGACAGCCCGGAACGGTCAGATCATCGCCATATCTGAAGGCTACACAACCAAATCTGCCTGTGAAAACGGTATTGAAAGCGTCAAAAAAAATGCCCCGGAGGCAGAAATCGTAGAAGAATAATTATTTTTCATAGAAAGCAGAGGAGAACTCCTCTGTTTTCTTCTTTTGATTCACTCTTTTCAAACAAAAAACCGAGCCGGAGAAAACTCCGGCTCAATTCTTTAATTATTACGGAAGCGGGACAGGAAATCCTTGGTTTCCTGTCTCTGGGGATTGCCAAAGACCTCTTCCGGGGTGCCTTCCTCACAGATAACGCCCTCATTCATGTAGACCACATGATTGCTCACATCCCGGGCAAAGGCCATTTCGTGGGTGACCACCAGCATAGTCATTCCCTCTTGGGCAAGGCTCTGCATAACCGTCAAAACTTCGCCCACCATTTCCGGGTCCAACGCGGAAGTCGGCTCGTCAAAGAGCAGCACCTCAGGATCCATTGCCAAAGCACGGGCAATGGCCACACGCTGCTTCTGGCCACCGGAAATCTGCCGGGGTTTTGCGTTGATATAAGGGGCCATGCCAACCTTTTCCAGATAGAACATCGCATGCTGCTTTGCCTCTTCCCGGTTTCGTTTCAAAACCTTCACCTGTCCAACAATGCAGTTTTCCAGTACGGTCATATTATTAAACAGGTTAAATGACTGAAATACCATACCTACCCGGGCACGGTAGGCAGGGGCGTTATAACCTCTGGCTGCCACATTCTCTCCATGATAGAGGATTTCGCCGGAAGTAGGGATTTCCAGCAAGTTAATGCAGCGAAGCAAGGTAGATTTACCGGAGCCGGAAGCACCGATAATAGAGGTAACATCGCCTTTTGCAACCGTAAAATCAATATCCATCAAAACCTTATGCTTTCCAAAGGCTTTGGATAAATGGTTGATCTGTAAAATTTGCTCTGCCATATTACCGCTCCCCTCTGGAACTGCCGTTCCGGTTCTTCAGTGCCTGCTTCTGCCGTTCCCGGCATTCCTTACTCCGCTCATCAAAGGGAGATCCCTTGTCCGGATGGCTGTAAGTACCGGCGGTCATAGTCAAAGAATCCACCTGCACCAACTCATAGCTGCTGGCGCCATCCATCTTTTTTTCCCACAAACGCAGTAAGAAGGAAGCAATCAGCGTCATAGACAGGTAACCCACCATTTCGATCGCCGCGGAGGGAAAATACTGGTAGGTGGTACCGGCCACACTCTTGTGGATAGCAAAGAATTCCGTAAAGCCAATGATACTCATAACAGAGGTATCTTTAATATTGATGATCAGGTTGTTACCGATCTGAGGCAGGATATTCCGCAATGCCTGGGGCAGAATCACATTGGTCATGGTCTGCCAATGGGTCATACCGATGGCCTTTGCGCCCTCAGTCTGACCCGGATCGATGGAAATGATGCCGCCACGGACAGATTCTGCCATATATGCACCGGTATTAACGGAAACAACCACAAAAGCGCACAGCCAAACGCTGGAAAACCGCAAGGCATAATTGGTAAAGTAGGGAAGACCATAATAAATCACAACTGCCTGCAGAATCATAGGTGTGCCGCGGAACACTTCTACATAAATCTGATTGATGATACGAATGGCACGCAGAAGGATCCGTTTGAAAATGTTATCATTCTTGGTATAAGGAATGGTATTGAGCACACCGCACAGTAAGCCAATTAAGCAACCCACTGCGGTACACAGCACCGCCAGAGAAATGGTGTTCCACACACCGTTCATATAAAGACCAGCATATTCCGTCCACAAACGGACAATATCCCGTCCCAGTTTTACAAATATGTTCATAGTGAACTCCTTTTATGAATCATAGAACGCCAATATGCGGAAGCGTTGCCGCTTCCGCATATCCGCATCTTTTACTCTTCAATGGGCTGAACAGCAACAGCCTGTGCCATCAGCGCATTGAAATCGTCTGCATTCATGGGAGACAGAACCTTATTCATGGCGTCCAGCAGGGTCTTGTTGCCCTCACGGACAGAGATACCGATGTTAACCTCTTCGTCAGAAACACTGAAATCATCCTGAGAGCCGGAGAAGTCCAGAATGGTCAGGTTGGGATAGGTAATCACAGCACCCTGAGCAGTGGGCATATCGGTACATACAAAATCACAGGTACCAGAGCTGACTGCCATCAGCATTGCGCCGGCATCGTCAGCAGCGGGCTGTACATTGGCGCCCTTGATCTGGGGCAGGCAGGTGTCATACCAAATGGTGCCGCGCTGGGAAGTGCAGGAACCGGACAGCTGGCTGATGCCGGTAGCAGTAGCCAGAGGGGAGTCCTTCTGCACCAGGCAGACGATGGATGCGTAGATGTAGGGGCCAGCAAAGTCAACGACTTCTTCACGCTCTGCAGTCATGGACTGACCGGCAATCGCGCAGTCGATTTCACCGGTCTGTACAGCAGGAACCAGGGAATCCCAGTCCAGCTTCTTAACTTCCAGCTTCCAGCCGTTTGCTTCACAGATCTTCTTTGCCATCATCACATCGTAACCGTTGGCATAAGCACCGGGAACATTGGCAATGGGAACAGCGCCATTGGAATCATCGGTCTGGGTCCAGTTGTAGGGAGCGTAAGCACATTCCATACCAACTGTCAGAACACCGTCTTCTACGCCGCTCTTTGCACCGCTGCCGCAGGCAGTCATACATACGAGCATCGCAACAGCCATCAAAACACACAGGAGCTTCTTCATTTTTTGTTACCTCTTTTTTCTTAATTCCGGATTTCCTCCCATCCGGTTGGGATAAAAATTGGACCGCTTTGCCAAGCGGTCCATGGAAATACGGAAAAACACTCCAACAAGGAGATTTACCGAATAGCCAATGATAGCGCTTCACAAAGTTATTGTGACAGTCCGGCAGATCTTATCTGCCGACCCAGCAATGAAAGACCGGGCAATCTTTCACCACTTCGGCGGTACACCCTTTCCTCTCCAACGGCTGCTCGACCTTGTCAAAGAGTACTGATGAGGACCGCGCCTCTATCAAGCGATTCAATTTTCTAACATACTACACTGCAATCGTTTTCTTGTCAACGACTTTTGTATACGATTTGTTATTTTTGTATATTTTATCAAATTTACTTCATATCTTTGCGGTGTATATGGTATGTTATCACAAAATTTTACTTCTTTTTCAGTACAATACCGCAACGGTTGGGAATGTAAATACGAATACCGTATACCCCTTCCTCATTCTTTTCCGCCGGATAAATATACGTCTTGGATACCCGGTTATAACCACCGAATTCTCCATCATCGGTTGTCAAAATCACCTCATAATTTCCCTTATCCTTTACAGGGATAAAATAATTTTCCTGTGACCAGGAGGGATGGAAATTCAGCAGCAATAGGGTTTTACCACGGCGGTACGCCATGATCTTCCGGTAATGGTCGAAGTGCAGATATTCAATCTTACCGGTAAGCAGACGAGTCTTTCGCGCCATAGCGATCATTGCACCCTCAAAGGCGTTAAGGAACCGGTACTTGAGATCAGGGTTATCTGCCAGACTCCATTGACGGCGGCAGTAATGGGAACTCCAGCCATTGCCCTCTCTGGGGAAATCAATCCACTCAGGATGCCCGAATTCGTTGCCCATGAAGGTCAGATAGCCCTCTCCTCCCAAAGACAAGGTCGCCAACCGCAGCAGCTTATGCAGTGCAATACCTCGGTCAATCACCATGCTGTTGGTGTTACAGCCCATGTTATGATACATTTCGCTGTCGCAAAGCCGGAACATGATGGTCTTATCGCCAACCAGTGCCTGATCATGGGATTCGCAGTAACCGATGACCTTTTCGTTCTTGCGGCGGCTGGTCAGTTCTGCCCAAATATGACCAATATCCCACCATTCGTCGGATACTTCCTTAATCAGCTTGATCCACATATCCGGCTCACCCATGGCAAGGCGGTAATCAAATCCAATGCCGCCATCCTCGATGGGCAGACACAGACCGGGGATTGCGGAAGTATCTTCCGCAATGGTGATGGCATTGGGATTCACCTGCCGCACCATCTCGTTGGCCAGCTGCAGATAGGTAATTGCTTCAATATCGGTATTCATGGAGAAGTAAGAGGGATAGCCGGTGAAGCTGACACCCAGACCGTGGTCATGGTACAGCATGGAGGTAACACCGTCAAACCGGAATCCGTCAAAGTGATATTCTTCCTGCCAGAACTTCAGATTAGAAAGCAGGAAGTGAATCACCTCGCTCTTTTCGTAATTGAAGCACTTAGTCCCCCATGCACTGTGATCTCCCTTGGGGCCATCATGGAAGAACTGGTATACCGTACCATCAAATTCGCAGATGCCCTCCCGGGTATTCTTGGACGCATGAGAATGGACCACATCCAGCAACACCGTGATTCCCAGCTTATGGGCCTCATTGACCAATGCCTTTAATTCTTCCGGGGTTCCAAAACGGGAAGAAGCCGCAAAAAGGTTCGTCACCTGATAACCAAAGCTGGCATAGTAAGGATGCTCCATAATTGCCATGATCTGAATGGTATTATAACCAAGCGCTTTGATCCGGGGCAGAATCTTGTCCTTAAACTCAGTATAGGTACCGATCTTCGGTTCTTCCTGTGCCATACCGATATGGCACTCATAGATGTAAAGGGTCTTTTCTGGCTTAAAACTTTTATCCGTCCAAACAAAGGGCGTTTCCGGTTCGTGGATCACCGCATCCCACTGGATGGTTTCCTGATCCTGCAAAACATATTTGGCATACAGAGGAATGCGCTCCATTTCTACACCGTTTCGGACAGTAATTGCCCGAACGCGCTGCCCGTTTTTTAGAGAATCCACACCGGGAATAAATAACTCAAATACGCCGCCGTCCTTTTTTTCCATGGGATAGGCATACCGATCCCAATTGCAGAAGTCACCGGTCAGGTACATACGCTCGGCGCCGGGTGCCCACTCCCGGTAGTACCAGCCGTCATTGGTCTTATGGAAGCCATAGAACAGGTGACCGTTGGCAAACTCAGCCAGTGTTCTGCCGTCACCTACCAGCTCCGTCTTTTTTCTTTTATAGTTATTCATTCGGAGCTCGATATCACTGCGGTAATCCAGCAGGTTTGGGTCAATTTCATAAATCTTATAATCCATAGATGTCATCCTTTCAAAGCATGCACAATCCTACATGTTAATTGTATCGCTTTCTGTTTCTTTCGTCAATCCCTTTCCGTCCGGCATATTTTTACAGTTTTTTTCTTGCTTTCGGGTATTTTTGACGATATAATATTCCTATTCCAAACATAAGGAGGATTCATTATGGATATCAAAGGTCAGCTGAAAGAAAAAGCAGAAGATATCATTGAGAAAATCAAGAGCGATAAGAATATTGCAGCAAAATTCCAAAAAGACCCCGTTGCCACTGTAGAAGAACTTCTTGGTGTGGATCTCCCCAACGATCAGATTGAAGCACTGGTGGATTTCATCAAAGCCAAGATTGATCTGGATAAGATCGGCAATGCTCTGGGTGGTTTAAAAGGTCTGTTCGGTAAATAATATTAAAATAAGGGTGTGCGTTGGCACACCCTTATTTTAGGTCTTCTTAATAAATTTTTCCCGGCATTTTGGGCAGGTAATGGCGATTTTTCCTTTTCCCTTAGGCACACGAACCGGCTGACGGCACCGGGGACAGTCAAAATACCGATGGTCTTTGTCTTTGATCCGTTCCAGAAGCATCAAATATTTCCGATTTTCCTGATATCGCTTATAGGTATTCCGGGAAAAAGAACGGAAGATGGCCCAGATCATTAAACCATAGGAAATTGTGACCAAAATCAAATTGATCACAGGTTTTTTTATAAAAAGAGAGAGAATACAGGCAATCACGCCCACACTCAAAATCGTTGTATTGAATTTATCGGTACCGTAGCGGCCTTCCATAAACTTGCGAAGACCTGCACGCAGCCGTGCAGTCAATTGGCGAAACCAATTTCCCATTCCATTCATTGCATTATCACCTTGCAGAATTAATATAGGCTCATTATATTACAAAACCGCAGGATTTCAACCATCCAAAAGGATAATTAACGGATTGTTTACAGGAATACCCCGCCTCTTCAGAGGCGGGGCTTCTGTTATTCATCGTACTGTTTGGGAACGGATGTTACAACCGGCGTTCCGTCCCGGTTTAAAAGCGGTGTCAAGCCGCCTGCATAACCGGACGCATGAAACAGATAATTTACACCTGTTTCCTTATCCACCCAGATTTCGTTGGAACCAAACGCACCTTCCGAGTAGACCTTAATAAACCGTTTTTCACCAGCCATATCAGTTTTCCTTCACGCCTTCCACAACACCGTTGGCTAAACCAACCAGACCCTGCATTTCGCTGGGAATGATGATCTTGGTAGCCTTTCCGTCCGCAACCTTCTGCATCGCTTCGATCGCTTTCAGCTTAATGACCTGATCGTTAGGAGCCTTTTCATTCAACAGTTCCAAAGAATCTGCCATCGCCTTCTGGACAGCCAGAATCGCCTGTGCCTCACCATCAGCCTTCAGAATGGCTGCCTGCTTCTCAGCCTCAGCACGGAGAATCGCAGCTTCCTTTTCTGCACTGGCCCGGAGAATTGCAGATTCCTTTTCACCTTCGGCAATCAGAATCGCAGACTTCTTCTGGCCCTCAGCCTGCAGAATTGCCTGGCGGCGGTCACGCTCAGCCTTCATCTGCTTTTCCATAGAGCTCTGGATATCCGCGGGAGGCAGGATGTTTTTCAGCTCCACGCGGTTGACCTTAATACCCCATGGATCAGTGGCTTCGTCCAGAATAGCGCGCATCTTGGTATTCACTACATCACGGGAGGTCAGAGTCTGGTCCAGCTCCAGATCACCGATAATATTACGCAGAGTTGTAGCGGTCAGAGTTTCCATAGCAGCCATGGGCTGTTCCACACCGTAGGCATACAGCTTGGGGTCCGTAATCTGGAAATACACGACAGTGTCGATCTGCATGGTAACATTATCTTTGGTGATAACGGGCTGCGGAGGATAATCCAGAACCTGTTCTTTTAAGGAAACCCGGCGGGCAACTCGGTCGATAAACGGTACTTTAAAATGCAGGCCAACGCCCTGCACAGCCTGGAATGCACCCAGTCGCTCAATAACATATGCCCGGGACTGCTGCACAACAAAAATATTGGAAATAATGACGATTAACGCGATAATAACCAATGCTCCGATGATCCAACCCATAATAATACCTCCGTTAAATTATTGAATATTTGCGGGAACTTCTTCCAGGGATACGAATGCTTTAACGCCCTCAATACGGTCCACTTTTACCAATGAACCTTTTGGAATCGTCTGGCCGGATGTAGAGCGGGCTGTCCATTCCATGGCACCCAGCTTAACCTGACCGGTAGCGGCAATGTTATTAATGTCTGCTGTTACATAGCCATGAGAACCGATTACCGCATCAATATTGGTCTTTGCCAGTTTCGGATTCATAAACTTTTTGATGAACGGCCACAACATTGCCACCAATGCGCAGGCCACGATCAAAAACAGCAGAACCTGCAGCCACAAAGCCGCACCCAAATAGCTTGCGATCATTGCCACAAGGGCACCTGCAGCAAACCAGATGCTCACCAGATGGATCGGACAGGCGGCCTCTATCACAAGGAACGCCAGCAGTAATACAAACCAAACGATAGCAGCGATATTCATCTTGTTTCCTCCTTCCGTCTGCCATTGGTTTATGATAATAGGATAACAGAAAACAGGAATTCCGTCAATTGACTATTTAAATAAATTGCAACACTTTTTCTGGTAAAAATAAAAAATTGTATGGTTTTTCTAACATAATAAGCTTTTTTGCATTAGAATGGGAGCAAAAACTATAAATTCTTATATTGTCTCCTATTTGTAGCTATATAATTATATTTTATGGTCATATGACCATATTTATTTTTTCTGCCTTTTCAATTATTGATCCTGATAATCAAAAGAAAAAACAAGTTTTCTCATTTACTTTTTCCTGTTTTTGTCTATTTTTTTCTGGTGAATCAAAACATTCACCAATTATTTCCGTATCTTTTTTTTTGCGATTATTTTTTTGAAAACCTGTTGCGTCAACAGGAAAGCTGATGTATAATTAAACTGTAAAAATATGGGCGTACGCCCAATAATAATTGGAGGAATGTCATCATGTTTAATGCAATGATTGAAACTCTGAAAGCCAATCCCCGTAAGATTGTCTTCACCGAAGGCCACGATGCTCGTATTCTGGAAGCTACTGCCCGTCTGGTAAAGGACGGCTTCCTGACCCCCGTGCTGATCGGCAATGTAGAAGAGGTCAAGGCCAATGCTGCCAAGGGTGGCTTCAATATTGAAGGCGTGGAGATCATCGATCCTCTGACCTACGAAGGCATGGACGCCATGGTCGAGAAGATGGTAGAGCTGCGCAAGGGCAAGATGTCTGCCGAGGAATGTAAGGCTGCACTGTCCAAGGGCAACTACTTTGGCACCATGCTGGTAAAGATGGGCTATGCTGACTCCCTGCTGTGCGGCGCTACTTACTCTACCGCTGACACTGTCCGTCCTGCTCTGCAGCTGGTTAAGACCAAGAAGGGAGTCAATCTGGTTTCTTCCTGCTTCATCATGGTTCGCGGCGAAGAGAAGATCGCCATGGGAGACTGCGCTATTAACCTGGGCTATGAAGACCGTTTGGACAAGGAAGGTAATGTGGTTCTGTCTGCTGCACAGCAGCTGGCTGAAGTGGCTGTGGAAACTGCCCGCACTGCTAAGGTTTTCGGCATCGACCCCAAGGTTGCTATGCTGAGCTTCTCCACCAACGGTTCCGGCAAGGGCGGCACTGTCAAGCTGAGCCACGACGCTACTTATATCGCCAAGGAAATGGCTCCCGAGTTCGATATCGACGGCGAGATGCAGTTTGATGCCGCCGTTGCTCCCGAAGTCGGTCAGCTGAAGTTCCCCGGCTCCAAGGTTGCAGGTCATGCCAATACCTTCATCTTCCCCTGCATTGAAGCCGGTAACATCGGTTACAAGATTGCGCAGCGTCTGGGCGGCTACGAAGCCTACGGCCCCATCCTGCAGGGTCTGGCTGCTCCCATTAACGACCTGTCCCGCGGCTGTAATGCTGACGAGGTCTACAAGATGGCCATTATCACCGCTGCTCTGGTATAATTCTTTCTGCCTCATTCAAAACGGGTGCCAAAGGGCACCCGTTTTTTTATTTTTTCTATTGATAAAATATCGTGGATATCCCTAAAAATTGCTTGTTTTTTATGTGAAAATGTGCTACAATTTACGGTGATATAATATGCGATTTTTTCCACAGGCAGCTGTGGAATATATAGAGAAAGGAGCCACGATTTATGTATGCTTCCGCCTATGTTTGGGCAAAAATTATCAATTATTTAGAAGAGCGGCTCAGCGCTGTCACGGTATCTGCCACCTTTGACGATGCCGAAGTAGTAGAACTGAATGAAGAGCATTTGATTTTGTATTCTCCTTCCGATTTTCGCCGGGAAACCATCCGCCGCCGCTATATGCTGCATATTCAGGATGCCCTCAGCGAGATCTTCCACTCCGATGCAAAGCTTCTGGTTTTCGGAGATGAAGAGCTGGCTACCTATCGCTCCAGCGGCAAGCAAAGCACTTCCATGGATTTTAATCCCCAGTTTTCTTTTGATAATTTTGTCGTAGGTCCTTCCAACCGGTTTGCTCACGGTGCTGCCATTGCTGTTTCCAACAATCCGGGACAAGTTTACAATCCTCTGTTCATTTATGGACCTGCCGGTGTCGGTAAGACACATCTGCTGTATGCCATTGCCAATGGCATACGCAAGCGTAACAGCAATGCTAACATTGTATATATCAAAGGCGATCAGTTTACCAATGAATTGATTGATGCCATTAAAAGCGGTAAAAATGTGGAATTTCGCAGCAAATACCGGGAAGCTGACTTGTTTTTGATTGATGATATTCAGTTCATTGCCGGTAAGGAATCCACACAGGAGGAATTTTTCCATACCTTTAACAAGCTCTACGAAGAGCATAAGCAGATTGTTATGACCTCTGACCGGAAACCCAGCGATATGCTGACTTTAGAAGACCGGTTAAAGACCCGTTTTGAATGGGGATTGCTTGCCGACATTCAGCCGCCGGATTATGAAACCAGAATGGCAATTATTAAAAAGAAGGCAACTTCTCTGGGTCTGGAGCTTCCCGATGATGTATGCAACTACATTGCCGTGAATGTCACCAGCAATGTACGGCAGATTGAAGGAACCGTCAAGAAAATCCTGGCTTATCGGGATCTGAACGGTATGGAGCTGACGCTGGACAATGTGACCCGGGTGATCACCGATATGTTCAAGAGTGAAGGAAACACCCTTCCAACTCCCAGCTTGATCATCAGTCAGGTCTGTAAATTCTATTCCATTGATGAATCTGTACTCCGGGGCACTTTAAAAAACAAGGGAACAACGGAAGCACGGCAGATTGCCATTTATTTGATCCGGAAGCTCACCAATCTCAGTCTTCCCGATATCGGAAAAGAGTTTGGCAGGGATCACTCCACGATTCTATATGGTATCCGGAAGGTAGAGGTAGCTTTAAAGAGCGGCGATACAGCTCTGCAAAATAATATCCGTGATATTACTGCCAATATTAACTCCTGTCTTTGATTTATCCACAGGATTTTCGTTATGTGGATAAAATAGCTGTGGATAACAAACCAATTTTTCTTTTTCTACACCCCCTGTTGAAAACTGATTCTTTTTCGACAACAGCCTGTGTATAAAAAAGCATTGGGGCTCTAAGGAAAAATCCAGTTTTCCACATAATTTTTCCCTACTGCTGTTATTACTTCCTAAAATATAAAAAATATATATATTTCCATATTATATTTCAGAAATGAGGGTTTCATATGCGTTTTACCTGTGAAAAAAGCATGCTGGTTACCGGACTGAACATCACCGGCCGTACCGTAGCACAAAAGAGCAGTCTTTCTGTCATTGAAGGTATCCTTTGTAAAGCAGGTGTGGGATTGAGTCTCACCGGCTACAACATGGAAACAGCGATCACCTATCAGATCGATGCAGAAGTCACCGATCCCGGTGCCTGCATTCTGCCTGCCAGACTGTTTGGCGATATTATCCGCCGTCTGCCCGAAGGCCCTGTTACCGTTGTTGTAGATGATAATTTCAAGGTATCTATCCGCAGCGGCTATGCTTCCTTTACCATCTCTGCTGAAAGTGCTGAGGATTATCCGGAATTGCCCGATGTCGGCTCCGGCAGAAGCATTTCCATTCCCCAGAGCGCGCTGAAAGATCTCATTGGCGGCACCATCTTTGCCGTTTCTGAAAATCAGGGCCGTCCGATCCATACCGGTGTAAAATTTGAAGTGGAAGATACCACAGTTTCCGCCATCGCTGTGGATGGTTTCCGTCTTGCCAGAAAGACTTATCATACGGAAGAACCCACCGGCAGAACCATGTCTTTTGTTGTTCCCGCACAAGGATTGAAGGAAGTGGAAAAAATTCTGACCGACAGCGAAGAAGGCGTTGCTTTTACCTTGGGCCAGAAGCACATTCTGTATCAGATCGGAAATGCCACACTGGTATGCCGTCTGCTGGAAGGTGAATTTTTGGATTGGAGAAGAGTGGTTCCCACCAATTGTCCCATTAAGCTGACCGCCCATGTTAGTGATCTGACTTCTTCTATTGAGCGTGTGGGTCTGATTGTTTCTGAAAAATATAAGAGTCCTGTCCGCTGCGTATTTGGCAGTCAGGTAGTCAATCTGCGTACTAACACGACTATTGGTGCCGCGGAAGACCAGTGCAGTATTGCCGGTGACGGAAAAGAGCTGGAAATTGGTTTTAATGTCCGTTATCTGGCGGATGCACTACGGGCAATTCCCAGTGAGGAAGTTGTCTTGGAGCTGACCAATGGTCTGAGTCCTATTGTGCTGACGCCTGCGGATGAAAAATACGATTATGCCTATATGGTCCTGCCGGTTCGTATCAAGAACGGCTGATGGTGCTGAAATATGAAAGTTGTTGTAAAAAAGAAGGATCCCAACAGCTCAATACCTGTTGTGATCGGTACAGAATTTATTAAGTTGGAATCCGCTATGAAGCTGGCAAATATCATCCCTTCCGGTGGTACTGCAAAAATGGTCATTCAAGACGGATTGGTAGAAGTAAATGGAGAAGTGTGCACCATGCGTGGTAAAAAGCTTTACCCCGGAGACCGTTTTTCTTATGAGGGTCAGAATTATCTGATTTGTATTCATGCACCTCAATAATTTAGAACTTCGGAATTTCCGAAATTATGAGCAAATTGCCATCAAGTTTGATCCCGGTGTGAATCTGATCGTGGGAAACAATGCACAGGGAAAGACAAATCTGTTGGAAGCAATCAGCTATTTGGGCAGCGGAAAAAGTTTTCGTGCCCAGAAGACTACAGAGATGGTGCGTTTTCAAGCAGATTTTGCTGATTTAGAGGGATCTGTCTATTCCCAAGAACGGGAACAGACACTCCGGTGGGTGCTGTTTAACGGCTCCCGCCCCCGGCAGCTTTGGCGAAACGGAGCAAAAAAGAAAACCGCTGCAGATATTTCCGGCGTATTACAGACAGTATTATTCTGTCCCGAGGATCTGATGGTATTAAAAACCGGCGCCGCTGCCCGGCGGCGTCTGGGTGACCATGCCCTTTGCCAGCTTCGGCCAAACTATGAAGCGGCATTAACAGAATACGGACGAATTCTGGATCAAAAGAGCAGAATTTTAAAAGACCGTTTTGAAAATCCCAGATTAACAGAGCTGTTGCCGGAATATGATCTGCGGCTGTGCCAGGTAGGCGCGCTGCTGATTTCTTACCGGGCCCGGTTTTATGAAGGTCTTGGAAAAGCAGCAGCAAACTACCACAGCCATTTTTCCGGTGGTGCAGAAGCATTTGAATTGCAGTATAAGACGGTTTCTACGGTTTCCGATCCCTTTGCACCAATACAAAAGCTGCAGGAAAATATAATGGATCATTTGGAAAGTCATCGTCGGGCGGAATTGGAAACAGCCCAGTGCTTGACAGGACCTCATAAGGATGATTTTGAAGTATCCCTTTCCGGAATCAATTTAAAATCCTTTGGCTCTCAAGGTCAGACCCGAACAGCTGCCATTAGTTTGAAGCTGGCACAGCGAGAATTGATGGGTCGGGAATCCGGTGAAATTCCGGTGCTGCTGCTGGATGATGTGCTTTCGGAATTGGATCCCGGGCGGCAGGATTTCGTATTGAATCAAATATCAGAAGGTCAGGTGTTTATTACCTGCTGCGAACCTGGTCAGTTTACCAAGCTGGGTAAGAACATTTCCGTTCGGTCCGGGCAAATCGTGAATGAATAACAGTGAGCAAGGCTGCTCTAAACAAGGAGGACAAATATGTCTGACGAAACGAAAGTAACACAAGAATACGGCGCGGAACAGATCCAGGTTTTGGAAGGTCTGGAAGCGGTTAGAAAGAGACCCGGTATGTATATCGGTTCTACTTCTTCTTCCGGTCTGCATCACCTGGTATATGAGATCGTGGATAACTCCATCGACGAAGCGCTGGCCGGATATTGTAAGAATATCACCGTGACCATCAATCCCGGTAACTCCATTACCGTTACCGACGATGGTCGTGGTATCCCCGTGGACATCCAGGCTCAGACCGGTAAGCCGGCGCTGGAAGTTGTATTTACTGTGCTGCACGCAGGCGGTAAATTCGGCGGCGGTGGTTATAAGGTTTCCGGCGGTCTGCACGGTGTCGGTGCCTCTGTCGTGAACGCACTGTCTGAGTGGCTACAGGTAAGGGTTCATAAAGAAGGAAATATCTACGAAATGAAATTTGCCCGGGGTCACATCACCCAGGAAATGCGGATTGTAGGTAAGACCGATAAGACCGGTACGGAGGTTACCTTCCAGCCGGATCCCGAGATGTTTGATGACACCATCTATGATTACGAAATCCTGCATACCCGTATGCGGGAAAAGGCATTTTTGACTGCTGGTTTGCGAATCAGCATTGCTGACGAGCGTGGTGAAGAACCCATCAAGGATACCATGTGCTATGAAGGCGGTATCCGGGAATTCGTAACCTGGTGCAATCGAAATAAGACATCGATCCATAATGATGTCATCTATATGAGCGGCATGAAGGGCGATGCCAGCGCGGAGATCGCTTTGCAGTATAACGACGGTTATAATGAAACCATGCTAAGCTTTGCCAACGAGGTCAATACCCCCGAAGGCGGTATGCATGAAACTGGCTTTAAGACCGCGCTGACCCGTATTCTCAATGCTTATGGTACAAAGAACGGTATTATTAAGGGTGATGACAAGGTTTCCGGTGAGGATTGCCGTGAAGGTATTACTGCCATCATTTCTGTAAAACTGACCGATGCCCAGTTTGAAGGTCAGACGAAGGCAAAGCTGGGTAATGCCTATATCAGCACTTTGGTGCAGCAGATCGTTGGTGATCAGCTGTCTACCTATTTTGAAGAGCACCCCGCTACCGCAAAGATCATCCTGGAAAAGGCGATGATGGCAAACCGGGCCAGAGAAGCTGCCCGGAAAGCAAGAGAAAATGCCCGCCGAAAGACAGGTCTCGAATCCGGCGGCATGCCCGATAAGCTCCAGGATTGTAACGAAAAGGATCCCACGCTCTGTGAACTGTACATCGTCGAGGGTGACTCTGCAGCCGGCTCCGCCATCCAGGGCAGAGACTCCCGTTTCCAGGCGATCCTGGCTATGTGGGGTAAGATGCTGAATGTCGAGAAGGCCAGAATGGATAAGGTCTACGGCAACGATAAGCTGTCTCCGCTGATCATAGCATTGGGCGGCGGCATCGGTGACGAGTTTGATCTTGAGAAGCTTCGCTATCACAAAGTCATCATTATGTCCGATGCGGGCGTGGACGGTGCCCATATCCGTACTTTGCTTCTGACATTCTTCTTCCGCTATATGCGGCCTCTGATCGAAAACGGTCATGTTTATTCTGCTGTGCCCCCTCTGTATAAGCTGAAGCGCGGCAAGACCGAGCGGGTGGCCTACTCTGATGAAGAGAGAGACCTGGTTTCTGCCGAAATGCGTGGCGAAAGCAGTGCCAAAGTGGATATTTCCCGGTTTAAGGGCCTTGGTGAGATGGATCCCCATGAGCTGTGGGACACCACTATGGATCCCGAAAAGCGTACTCTGCGCCGGATCACTTTGGAGGATGCCCGTCGTGCCGATGAGATTTTTACGATTCTCATGGGCGAACAGGTAGAACCTCGTAAAGAGTGGATCGAACACAATGCCCGTTATGCCATTAATATCGATATTTAAGGAGGTGACGCAGCTTGGCAACCCATAACCGCAATTATAAACCAGAGGATATCATGTTTCCTGACCAGACCATCACCCAGAGCAATCTGGTAGATGAGATGGAAAAATCCTATATCGAATATGCCATGAGCGTCATCGTTGGCCGTGCCCTGCCGGATGTCCGTGACGGCTTGAAACCTGTTCACCGCCGCATCCTGTATACCATGTATGAAGGCGGCCTGACCTCTGATAAGCCTTTTAAGAAGTCTGCTACCTGTGTCGGTGATGTGCTGGGTAAGTACCATCCCCATGGTGACTCGTCCGTATACGATGCCATGGTCCGTTTGGCCCAGAATTTCTCTATGCGTTACATGTTGGTAGATGGCCACGGTAACTTCGGCTCCGTCGATGGTGACCCCGCTGCTGCTTACCGTTACACAGAAGCTAGACTGAGTAAGCTCTCCAACGAAATGCTCCGGGATATCGACAAGGAAACCGTTAACTGGGATCCCAACTTCGATGAATCCCGAAAAGAACCCCGGGTGCTGCCCAGCCGGTTCCCTAACCTGCTGGTCAATGGCTCTTCCGGTATTGCCGTTGGTATGGCAACCAATATCCCGCCCCACAATCTGTCGGAAGTAATTAATGCCTGTATTTGTGTGCTGGATGATCCGGAAGCCACACTGCCCGATCTGATGGAACATCTGTCCGGCCCGGATTTCCCCACCGGCGGTATTATTATGGGCCGCAGCGGTATCCGCGCTGCCTATGCCACCGGACGGGGCAGAATCGTTGTCCGTGCAAAGACAGAATTTGAAACATTCAATAAGGACCGCACCAGAATTATCGTTACCGAGCTGCCCTACCAGGTGAATAAGCGTCAGCTGATCAAGAAGATTGCGGAGCAGGTAAAGGATAAGCGTTTGGACGGTATTTCCGATCTTCGGGACGAAACTGACCGCAACGGTATGCGGATGGTTATTGAGCTGAAAAAGGACGCTAATCCTCAGGTGGTATTGAATAACCTGTTTAAGCAGACCGAACTGCAAAGCACATTCGGTGTTATCCTGCTGGCGCTGGTGGATGACCAGAAGCAGCCTCGTATTTTGTCCCTGAGACAGATTCTGGACGAGTATCTGGCATTCCAGATGGAAGTGCTGACCCGTCGTATCCAGTATGATCTGCGCAAGGCTAAGGAGCGTGCCCACCTGTTGGAGGGTCTGCTGATTGCGCAGGATAATATTGATGAAGTTATTAAAATTATTCGAAGCGCCTATGACGATGCTAAGGAGCGCCTGTGTGAGCGCTTTGGTTTGGATGATGTCCAGGCCCAGGCAATTCTGGATATGCGCTTGAAGGCACTCCAAGGCCTTGACCGGGAAAAATTACAGAGCGAATTTGACGAATTGCAGCAGCGGATCCAGTATTTCATGGAACTGCTGGCAGATCCCGAAAAGCTGAAAGGTGTTCTACGGGAAGAGCTGGAAGCGATCCGGGATAAGTTCGGCGATAAGCGCAGGACGGAAATTCAGGAAGTGGAAGATGAGATCGACATTGAAGATCTCATCGAGGAAGAAACCTGCGCCTTTACCATTTCCAACCAAGGCTATGTAAAGCGGATGCCGGTAGATACCTACCGTACCCAGAGTCGTGGCGGCCGTGGCGTCAATGCCCAGAATCTGAAAGAAGAAGACTTCGTTAAGAGTCTGAATGTGGCATCCACCCACGATCATATGCTGTTCTTTACCGATATGGGTCGGGTACACCACCGTAAAGGTTACCAGATCCCCGAGGCCGGCAGAACTGCTCGTGGTACTGCCATGGTCAATGTATTGCCGCTGCTGCCGGAGGAATCCGTAACAGCGATGGTGATTACCAGAGAATTCTACGAGCATGAGTATCTGGTGATGGTCACAAGGAAGGGTACCGTTAAGAGAATTCCATTTATCGCATTGAATACCAACCGTAAGACAGGTATCCGGGCAATTACCCTGGATGAAGATGATCAGCTGGTCAATGTCATGCGTACCGAGGGGGATGACAATATCCTCATTACCACTGCCCAGGGTATGGCTATCTGTTTCAATGAAAACGATGTCCGTCCTATGGGCCGTGACGCGGCAGGTGTTCGCGGTATTATGCTCGGCAGCGGTGACTATGTGGTCGGTGCAGAAAAAGCAGAGGAAGGCAAAACGCTGCTGACTGTGACGGAAAATGGTTACGGTAAGCGAACAGAGTTGTCTGAATACCTGCGTACTGGCCCCAACGGCCAAAAGGTTGCCCAGAGTCGTGGTGGTAAGGGTTTGAAAAACTATAACATCACACCAAAGACCGGTCTGGTAGCCGGCTGCCGTGTGGTCAGCGATACCGACGATGTCATGTTGATCGAAAACGGCGGTGTTATCATCCGTGTGCCCGCATCCGATATCAATATCTACAAGCGGGATGTTCAGGGTGTTATCGTCATGCGTATCGAAGAAGGGAATTCTCTGGTTGCCATCGAGCGCGTGGAAAAGATGGATGAAGAGGCATGAAAACAGTAACCCTTTATACCGACGGTGCCTGTTCCGGCAATCCCGGTCCCGGAGGATGGGGCGCGATTTTAGAATATCAGGGACACGAAAGGGAGCTTTCCGGCGGTGAGGATAATACCACCAACAACCGCATGGAGCTGACAGCGGTGATCGAGGGACTATCCAAGCTGAAAGAGCCTTGTATCGTCGAATTATACTCTGACAGTAAATATGTGATTGACGGTCTACAGAAAGGTTGGGCAGAAGGCTGGAAAAAGCGGGGATGGATCAAATCCGATAAAAAACCGGCTTTAAATCCGGATCTTTGGGAACAGCTTCTTACTTTAACGCATATCCATCAGATGCGCTATCACTGGGTCAAGGGCCATGCGGAAAATCCAAAAAACAACCGCTGTGATGAGCTGGCGGTTGCACAGTGGAAGCAGATTAAGGGAGAAAAATAGGCATGTATCTTTCTATCGGTAATGATATGGCAGTAAGAGATACATCCATCATCGGGATCTTCGATATGGATAATACCAGTACTTCCAAAAGAACCAGATTGTTCCTGAAAAAGTCTGAAAAAGAGGGACAGGTTGTTCCCTGTGATGATCTTCCCAAATCCTTTCTTTTAACCGCAGAGTATGGCTTCAGCCGTGTTTATCTCACGGCATTGAGTACCCAGACACTGGAAAAACGATTGAAATAATAAAACTGTGCGCTGCCATAAAAGCAGCGCACAGTTTGTTTATTGACAAGGAAAACAACAGAATATCGGTTTACATAAAGTAAACACTTCGACAACATTTTCAAACTTTTTGCGGTAAGTTTTCCACACTCTCCACAGGTTTCTCCACAGGGTAAACCGGAAAAATCCCTTGAAAACACTGATGTTTCAAGGGATTTCACGGTTTTTCAACAATTCCCGACAAAAACCTGTGGACACTTGTCGGTTTACAGAACAACTATTCAAAGAGCACCTGTGCAGAAAAAATCCGGTCTTGCTTACCGGAAACATCTGTCTTTTCCCGGTGGGCGTCTACCTGTAAACAGCCATCTCCGGACAGCTCCCAATCCATGACAATTTGGTGTCCTTCTCTGGCTTCATTGTGGTAACAGATAATGAATTCCCTGGCTGTGTGCCGGCTATGGAAGCTGCTTTCCAACAGATCATCGATCCAATCCAGATAACGGGTATTGTTCATGTGGCTGTTGCGGTCGAGGCAGGAATAAGTAACGGTTCTGGTCGTTTGCTGCCGCATTGTCTTAGGAACAATAGAATGGGGAAGGGAAAGCTCACTGCCGGTAAGTGTTCCGTCTACTACCACACCGCTTTTTCCCGGAAGAACCAGAGTCCTCTGTTCCAGATCCATGAGTACCCACAGACTGATTGCCCGGAACAACTCATTTCCCTGTTGGTCAAACGCAACAACCGAACGGGGATATGCCGTTTTGGTAGTTGGCATAGGCCATGTTTCTACAGTGATGGTTTCGCCCCGCATTGGCATTCGGGAAATTAAAACCCTGTGACGGGTAACGGCCCAGAATAGCCGACGCAGTGCCAATGTATCGTAATCTGCACCCAGAAGATTGCTGTGTTTTCCGGATACCTCCTGCGTAAAGAAGAGGAGAGAAGAAAGTTTCAGCCTGCCATAGCAGTCCACTGCCATCTCATCAATTAAAAAATCCTGTTTATAGATCGGTTCCATAAGACTCCCTTCAGCCTGTGGCTTCTCCCACGGTCAGCGTTACGGAATGTTGCTTTCCGGCACGGTAAATTACGGCCTGTACCGTATCTCCGGGCATATAAGAATAAAGCACAGTTTCCAGTGCATGACTACTGGTGATGCTGATCTTATCAATACTGATCAAAATATCTCCCGGTTCGATTCCGGCAGCATCGGCGCTGCTTTCCGGATCCACCTCTGTAATATACAATCCTTTGGGAAGCCGGTAATAGAATTGATAAAATTCAGAAATACTGTCGCCGGAAATACCAAGGTAAGGTCTGCCGGAAACATAGCCTTTTTCAATCAGCTGATTGACGACATCCCGTACGGTAGTACTGGGAATGGCAAATCCCAGTCCCTCAACACCGCCGGAACCCATGGAATCGCCCATTTTCATGGTGTTGATACCGATGACTTGTCCAAAACAGTTGATCAGCGGACCGCCAGAGTTACCGGAATTCAGCGCAGCATTGGTTTGAATCAAATTCATAGAGCGGCCACTGATATCGATATCCCGGTTAATGGCAGATACGATGCCGTCCGTCATTGTACCGCGCAATTCAATTCCAAGAGGATCGCCAATGGCCACTACCGTGTCACCGACACGCAATACCGAGGAATCTCCCAATTCGGCGGGAATCAAATCTTCGGCGGTTACATGCAGAACAGCCAGATCCGATACAGAATCGGCACCGATTAGAATTGCCGGAAGTGTTCTGCTGTCAGACAACAGAACCGTAATGGATTGTGCGTTATCTACCACATGGCTGTTGGTAACAATATATCCGGAGTCCGAAAGAATAACGCCGGTACCGGTGGAGCTGCCCCCATGCAGTGTGCAGGAAATGGAAACGACACTGGGTATATTTTTATCGTAGATAGACTGCAGGGAAAGACCTTCCTTCTGAGGAAGATTCTCAGCGGAAACAGGGGAAGAAGACATGGCAATGGTTTCCGCAATATTGGTGCTCTCATCTGTTGTGTGGGATGGAATATTGGAAAATGCGGGTTCCGTATGGTTATGGTTGATTGTGGGAAGATCGTTATTTTCGGGAGCGCTGTTCAATTGCTGAAACAGGCGTATATTCATAAGACCCAGAATGCTGACCACACCGCAGAGTAAAATAACCGCAACCAACAGCACCGCAATCAGTCCGGTATGCTTTTTCGGTGGCTTTGTCGCACCGGTACGGTATTCTCCCTGATCCCAAGGGTCAAAGTTATAAGGATTTTGATTTTGCTCGTAGCTCATAAATGTTCCTCACTTGCATCAATTCACCATAGGAAGCGTGAAGGTAAATTCTGTTCTGCCATCCCGGCTGGTTACGGAAATATTTTCGCCATGGCTGCAGACAATGGTTTTTACAATGTACAGGCCCAAGCCCCAACCATCCCGGTTTTGACTGCGGCTTTTGTCCGTTTTATGGAACCGGTCAAAAACCAGTGGCAATTCTTCCGGCGGGATGGTTTCCCCATCGTTATATATACTGATATATGCCTTGCTGCCATCCTCTTTCATGGAAACACCGATTGTTTTGCCTTCAGGGCAGAATTTTACAGCATTGTCTAAAAGGTTATAGATCACCTGTGTAATATGATCCCGGTGTGCCATCGTATAAAGGGGATGTTCCGGCATATCTACTTCTACAACCAACTTTTTTTGGAGAATTTTTTGCTCAAAAGTGATCAAGACCTGCCCCGCACATTCCTGCAGTTCAAATCGGAGCTTATTCTCATCCGGAATACCGCCCTGCTCCTGCAGCCGGGAAATATCCAGCATACTGCGCACCAACCGGCTGAGCCGTTTGGTTTCAGCAGATACCAGTTCCATATAGTGACGCTGTTTTTCCGGAGGAATGGTTCCATCCAGAATACCGTCAATATAGCCGCCGATGGTGGTCATGGGCGTTTTCAGCTCGTGGGAAACATTGGCAATGAATTCCTGCCTCTGATATTCACTTTTCTGCAGGGATGCGGCCATATTGTTAAAAGCCAGTGCCAATTCCTCTATTTCCTGGGCATAGGAAGATTTTAAGCTGACCCGGGCATCAAAATTGCCGTGACCGAAATCACTGGCCGCTGCTGCCATCTCCCGCAACGGGGTGCTGTGTCTTCTGGCAAAAATGCTCATGATAAACATGGTCACTGCCACAGCCAAAAGAGAGACAAACAGATAGATATCCGAGAGTTTATCCAGGATGTTCAGCATAGCACTCATAGGGGTAGAAACGATGACCATGCCAATAGGGGTTCCTGTTCTGGCATCGCGGATAGAAACGGACACGACAAAGCGCATCTCATCATACAGACCGGAAAACACACCGGTATGTCTGGCAGTTCCGTTAGCCAGCACCATTGCTACATAATTCCGGTCAATGGTCCAGCCTTGGTGATCACAGCCAAAGAGGGAATCGGAACAGAGCACCAGGGAACCGTTTGCGTCAAAGATTACGGCATCCGCATCGGAAATCCGGGAAGCAACATCCAGATTCACAAAGAAATCCTGTCTGGACAAGGATCCTTCCGTGTAATAGGCAGATGCCAGAGAAGCAATGGCTTTTCCGTCGTTTTCCAAGTTTTCGTAGGCCTCATTGACCAGATAATTTTTTACCAGAATATGAAAAGAAGTACCTACCAAAAGCAGCGCTGTCAGTAGCAGCAATGCAGCCGGAAAAAAGGTCCGGCTAAAGGTTGTTTTCATGCTTACAGCACCTCAAACTTATATCCAACGCCCCAAACTGTTTTCAAACACCAGCTCTCAGAAACGCCTTCCAGCTTTTCACGAAGGCGCTTCACATGGACATCCACAGTCCGGGAATCTCCGAAATAGTCAAAACCCCAAACCTCATCCAGAAGCTGGTTCCGGGTATATACCCGATTGGGAGAAGAAGCCAGATAGAATAGAAGCTCCATCTCCTTTGGAGGTGTATCTACCTTATTGCCGTTGACCAGCAATTCAAAGGCATCCATATCAATAATCAACTTATCAAAAACCAGACGGCGGGACTTTTTCTCTGCCGTAATACCTGTACTGCGGCGTAGGACTGCTTCAATCCGGGCCAGTACTTCCTTCATTTCAAAAGGCTTGGTGATATAGTCATCGGCACCGGATTTCAGCCCGGTGACCTTGTCATCGGTTTCTCCCTTTGCGGTTAACATAATAACCGGTGTTTGCCCTTCTGCACGAATGGCTTTGCAGACTGCCCAGCCATCCATTACCGGCATCATCACATCCAGAAGAACCAGATCGGGCTTGATGGCCCGGAACTTGCTCAGACCCAAACCGCCATCGCTTGCTATGGTGACAGCATATCCCTCTTTTTCCAGATACATTTGCAACAACTCCGCAATATTGCGGTCATCCTCAACAACCAAGACAGAAATCGCCATAGGACAGTCCTCCTTATTTTTACAAAGTTTTATTTTTTATCATTATAACCGAAAAAAGGCTACCTAAGTGAACAAATTGTAAAGAGTTAAGAGGTAATTTGTTAACAGGCAAGTTTCCCTTGCAAAATAAACTGTTTGGCGGTATCATATGGATAGTCAACTTTGAAAGGAGTTCTTTATGCTAGAAATTTTAAAAGCGGTACTGTTTGGTATCGTGGAGGGCATCACAGAATGGCTGCCCGTTTCCTCTACGGGACATCTGATCCTGCTGGATGAGTTGGTTACCTTACAGGTTTCCGAAGCTTTTTATGAAATGTTTCAAGTGGTTATCCAGTTGGGAGCTATCCTGGCTGTAATCCTGTTGTTTTTCCATAAGCTGAATCCATTCTCTCCCAAGAAAAGCGAAAAACAGAAGGCGAAAACATGGCAGCTTTGGTTTAAGGTCGTAGCCGCTGTGCTTCCCTCTGCTGTGATCGGTCTGCTGCTGGATGATTGGATGGATGAACATCTATACAATTATGTAGTGGTTGCCATTACCTTGATTGTCTATGGTATCGCATTTATCTTTGTGGAGCGCAACAATGCCAAAAAAGAGTTTGCAGTCAAGGATGTACATAGCATTGATCTGAAAACAGCTATGCTCATCGGTTGCTTCCAGTGCTTAAGTCTGATTCCCGGTACTTCCCGCAGCGGCAGTACCATTCTGGGCGGTATTTTTCTGGGTGTCAGCCGTGCGGCTGCTTCGGAATTTTCCTTCTTCCTGGCAATTCCCACCATGCTGGGTGCCAGCGCTTTGAAACTTCTGAAGTTCCTGCTGGAGGGTGCAACAGCCACCGGCTTGGAAATCGGTGTTTTGATTACCGGCTGCATTGTTTCTTTTGTGGTGAGCTTGATTGTAATTAAAGGCTTGATGCAGTATGTCCGCAAGCACAGCTTCAGCGTATTCGGTATTTACCGGATCGTCCTGGGCGTATTGGTTTTGCTGTACTTCTTATTGAAATAGGCAAATAAAGACTCTCCTTTTCAGGAGAGCAGATAATTTATAAGTTATTGGTAACTATCGTTAGAATTCGTAGGGGCCGATGACCACATCGGCCCCTACAAGTATTTTGCCATGTCAAGATATAATCCCTCCGCCGTAAGGCGGAGGGATTGACAGTTATCAACCAAACACGCTCAGCAGGAAGCCTGCGGCGATGGCGGAGCCGATAACGCCGGCCACATTGGGGCCCATAGCATGCATCAGCAGGAAGTTGGAGGGGTTCGCCTTCTGGCCTTCCAGATTGGAAACACGGGCGGCCATGGGAACAGCGGAAACACCGGCAGAGCCGATGAGGGGATTGACCTTACCCTTGGTCAGCTTGCACATGACCTGACCGCCCAGCAGACCGCCGATGGTGGACAGGATGAATGCGCAGACACCCAGAACAACGATCTTCAGGGTTTCCAGAGTCAGGAAGTTGGAGCCAACCATGGTGGCACCGACAGCAGTGGACAGCAGAATAGTGACGATGTTCATCAGCGCATTCTGTACGGTATCGCTGAGGCGGTCAGTAACGCCGGTCTCCTTGAACAGGTTACCCAGCATCAGGCAGCCGATCAGAGGAGCGGTGTCGGGCAGCAGCAGAGCCACGAAGATGGTAACAACGATGGGGAAGACGATCTTCTCAGCCTTGGACACATTACGGGTCTGAACCATCTTGATCTTACGCTGTTCGGGAGTGGTCAGCAGGCGCATGAAGGGAGGCTGGATCAGGGGGATCAGAGCCATGTAGGAATAAGCAGCCACAGCAATACCGCCCAGCAGATGGGGAGCCAGCT
Source organism: Faecousia sp. (assembly GCA_045589055.1). Lineage (GTDB taxonomy): Bacteria > Bacillota > Clostridia > Oscillospirales > Oscillospiraceae > Faecousia. The sequence goes on from JAZNFH010000073.1 coordinate 36,378, forward strand.
TGGTGGTCAGGAAGATGGCGGTAGGACCGTCAGCACCGCCGATGATACCGATGGAAGCAGCCTCAGGGCCGGTGAAGCCCAGGCAGACAGCGCCGAAGAAAGCGGCGAAGACACCCAACTGCGCGGCAGCACCCAGCAGCAGGCTCTTGGGGTTAGACAGCAGGGGGCCGAAGTCGGTCATAGCGCCAACACCCATGAAGATCAGGCAGGGATACAGGCTGGACTTAACACCAATGTAGAAAATATCCAGCAAACCACCGTAGTGGATGATGTCGGTAAAGTGGATATGCTCAACGGTCTTTACCACATTGCCCAGCTCGTCGAGAACATGGTAGGGCGCTTCATTGATGTAAGCATCCCACAGACCCTGATTATACAGGCCGGCAGCGGGCAGATTGCTCAGCAGGCAGCCGAAAGCGATACCCACCAGCAGCAGCGGCTCAAACTTCTTAACGATGGCCAAATACAGCAGCACACAGGAGATGGCAAGCATCACCAGGTTCTGCCAACCGCCATCCATGAAGCCGGAGGACATGGCGGCAAAGCCGCTGTTATTCCACAGATTCAGCAGAATCTCACCAATATTCATAGCAGATCCTCCTTAAGCGAGGACGACCAGAGTAGCGCCGGTATCGACGGAAGAACCCTTGGAGGTAACGACCTGAGCAACAGTACCGGCCCGGGGAGCCATGATCTCATTTTCCATCTTCATAGCTTCCAGAACGCACAGAACATCGCCTTCCTTGACAGCCTGACCCTGGGTCACATTGACCTTCAGGATGGTGCCGGGCATGGGAGCGGTAACAGCCTCACCGGCGGCGGTGACAGCAGGCGCAGCAGCGGGGGCGGCGGCAGGTGCAGCAGCTACGGGAGCAGCGGCAACCGGTGCTGCAGCGGGAGCAGCAGGTGCAACGGCTTCATACTCATCCAGGAGCATAGCCTTGCCGGCCTCGACCTCAATTTCATAGGTACGGCCGCAGAGAGTTACTTTATATTTCATGTTATTTGACCTCCTTGATGGAAATGAAGCGCAGTTCGTTCAGGGGCTTGCCCAGCTTATCGGCAACAATAGCCATAAGCATGGCAGCGGTCTTGGGCTCTACATCATGAAGCTTCAGATGACCGGCAGCACCGGGAGCGGTAGCTGCGGGAGCAGCAGGTGCCGCAACGGGAGCAGCAGCCTGTGCGTTCTTGGCAGCCTTTGCGTCCTTGGCAGAGAAAATCTTACCAAGAGCCATGACCACGATCATCAGAAGAATCAAACCGAAGAAGACTACTGCATAACCCAGCAAAGCCAGAATGCCAGCCTGACCAATGCCCAGGTTAACAAAATCAGCGGTGGAAGTTAACATACTGTTACCTCCTTAGGCCTCAACGATGGAGTAGGTAACAACATTCTCTTCCTTGGCCTTGCGGTCCTCGAAGAATTTTTCAGCCAGGTTGGGGAACGCGATGTAGCTCAGAACATCCTCATCGGACTTAGCCAGATCGCCCAGCTTCTCACGGGTGGACTCCACAACAGGAGCCAGAGAATCGGCGTAACGGCCCTCGATGGGCTGCTCGTCGCCCAGAATCAGCTTCTGGATCTCGGGGTTGATGGGAGCGGGAGTACGGCCGTACTCGCCACGGCAGTAAGCCTTGACTTCCTTGGAAACCTTCTTGTAGCGCTCACCCTGCAGAACATTGGTAACGGCCTGTACGCCAACCATCTGGCTGGTGGGGGTGACCAGAGGAGGATAACCCAGATCGGCACGGACCTTGGGAGTCTCGATCAGAGCCTCATCGAATTTATCCAGAGCGTTCATCTGCTTCAGCTGGCTCAGCAGGTTAGACAGCATACCGCCGGGAATCTGGTAGGTCAGACACTGGGTGTCGGTAGCAAGAGCCTTGGGCATCAGAGTGCCATCGGCAATGAAGGAATCGCGAACGCCCTTGAAGTAATCAGCCATCTTCTTGGTGCAGGTATCGTCCAGATCCACTTCATAACCCAGCTGGCGCAGCGCGTAAGCCAGAGTTTCGGTAGCGGGCTGGGAAGTACCGCCGGACATGGGAGAGATAGCAGTGTCGATGATGTCGCAGCCAGCTTCCACAGCCTTCAGATAGGTCATGAATGCCAGACCGGTGGTGGAGTGGGTGTGCAGGTCGATAGGCATACCGGGAACAGCGTCCTTGATAGCGGAAACCAGATCGTAAGCTTCCTGGGGACCCATGATACCGGCCATATCCTTAATGCAGATGGTGGAAGCGCCCATTTCCTTCAGCTCCTTGACCATTTCCACATACTTGGCGTGGGTATGGACAGGAGAAGTGGTGTAGGAAATAGTACCGGAAGCGATAGCGCCGGCGTTGATGGTAGCTTCCATAGCGACCTTCAGGTTATTGACATCGTTCAGTGCGTCGAAAATACCGATAATATCGATACCGTTCTCAACAGCCTTCTTAACGAACAGCTTGACAAAGTCATCGGGATAGTGGGAGTAACCCAGAACATTCTGGCCGCGCAGCAGCATCTGCAGCTTGGTGGTGGGCATGGCAGCGCGGATCTTGCGCAGACGCTCCCAGGGATCTTCATTCAGGTAGCGCAGGCAGACATCAAAGGTAGCACCGCCCCAGCACTCAGCGGCATAGAAACCGGCCTTGTCGATGGTTTCCAGCATGGGTTCAAACTTCTCAAAGGGCAGACGGGTTGCGATCAGAGACTGGTTTGCATCACGCAGAACGGTCTCAACAAACTGTACTTTCTGAGCCATTATGTATAACCTCCAAAAAAGATTTATGATTTTTAAGGGAAGAAAAGCAATGTATAAACTTACAAAGTCCAATCTCCACCGCATATATGATAGCACATAGCATCATAAAAGTAAACACATTTTTCCAACAGTTTATGGGATCTTTTGACAAAAAAATACAGAAAAAACCTGTATCATAGTTCCAATGCGAATATGATACAGGTTTTCTGTGTTTATGCAGTTAATCCTCAGCAGAATCAGAGAAAAGGAAATTGATCAGCTTGGTAGAAAGAATAATAATACCGATTACAATAAAAATTACTACCATGCCGATGCCCATGTACTGAAGATTGCTGATGAATTTGGCAGGATCAAAGACCAGCTGCGCAGTTTCCGCTGCGTTGGGAGCGGACAGAAGCGTATTTGTCAAAAAATGAAACATAGTCAGTCCTCCTTAGCTGAAGAGGTTCAAAATAATGCCGCCGGCGATAACGGAAGCAATCTGACCGGAAACATTAACACCAATGGAGTGCATCAGCAGGAAATTCTGAGGATCTTCCTCCAAAGCCATCTTATGGACAATACGGCCGGACATGGGGAAGGCGGAAATACCGGCTGCACCGATCATTGGGTTGATCTTATTCTTGAGGAACAGGTTCAACAGCTTGGCAAAGAGAACACCACCTGCGGTATCCACGATGAAAGCAATCAGACCCAGACCCATAATCAGCAGTGTGGGAATCTGCAGGAACTTGTCTGCGGTCATGTTGAAAGCGACGGTAATACCCAGGAAAATGGTAATCAGATTGGCCAGCACATTCTGCGCGGTATCGGACAGGGAATACAGAACGCCGCATTCACGGATCAGATTACCAAACATCAGGAAGCCGATCAGCGCGGTGGCATCGGGAACGATGGCAGAAGCAACGATGGTGATAATAATGGGGAACATGATGCGGGTGGTCTTACTGACGGATTTCTGCTCATAGGGCATCCGGATTTGGCGCTCTTTCTTGGTGGTGAGCAGCTTGATGACCGGTGGCTGAATAACAGGAACCAGAGCCATGTAAGAATAGGCGGCAACGGTGATGGCACCTACATAGTTGGAACCAAGGGTGTTGGCAACGGCAATGGAAGTGGGACCGTCAGCGGCACCGATGATGGCAATAGAGGCAGCGTCCTTAATCTCGGGGAAGAACACACTGGCCATGCACAGGGTGAAGAAAATACCAAACTGGGCGGCGGCGCCGAAGAGCATCAGCTTGGGGTTGGTCAGCAGAGGACCAAAGTCGATCATAGCGCCGATACCGATGAACAGCAGCAGGGGGAACAGCTCATTGGCAATACCTGCATGATACAGTTCCTGAATGGGGCCGACCAAAGCGGTAGAGCCGGGAATATTGACCAAAATGGTACCCAGACCCATAGGAAGCAGCAGGGAGGGCTCCATTTCTTTGTCGATTGCCAGATAAATCAGCAGGCAACCAATTCCAATCATAACCAGATGCTGCCAGGTAAAGGCAAGCAGGTTGCTGTAAAGAATATCCATTCTATATCCTCCTTAGCCGATCATGACCAGAACAGCGCCGGTATCCACAGAAGAACCCTTAGAGGTAACAACCTGGGTAACGGTTCCGGCCTTGGGAGCCATGATTTCGTTTTCCATCTTCATGGCCTCCAGAACGCAGAGAACATCGCCTTCCTTGACAGCCTGGCCCTGTGTGACATTAACCTTCAGAATGGTGCCGGGCATGGGAGCAGTAACAGCTTCACCGGCACCGGTAACAACAGGAGTGGCAGCAGGCGCAGGAGCAGCAGGTGCTGCGGGAGCAGCCGCGGCGGGTGCCGCAGGAGCTGCTGGTATATAGGTCTGGAAGGTATCCATTGCCATAGGTTCTGCATGCTCTACTTCTACTTCATAAGTACGCCCGTTGAGAGAAATCCGATATTTCATAATTACTTAACCTCCTTAATAGAAAGAAAACGCAGCTCGTTCAGGGGTTTCCCCATTTTATCGGCAACGATCGCCATGAGCATAGCCGCAGTTTTGGGTTCCACATCATGAAGCTTCAAGGTTCCGGCGGAACCGGGAGCAACGGGAACAGGGGAAGGCTCTGCAGGTTGGGCAGGAGCAGTTTCCGTAACCGAGTTTGTTTTTTTGGACGCGCCAAAGCGTTTGCGAAGGGCCATAACAGCAACAATCAAAAACAGCACGAGAACCATTGCTAAGGCAATATAGTCCGGCTGCGAGTTTCCTGCCGCGACAGCAAATTTCAGCATAATCTTTTCTCCTTTCCTAATCAAGCGGTTTTTTAGAATAATCACATAACAATGATTCAAAAAACCAAAATCCACCGCATACATAATACCAGAAAGAAACCAGAAAGCAAGGAAAAAATTGTTTCTTTAACTAAATATTATCTAGTGGAAGAAAATCAGAAAAAAATTGAAGAAAGATGATTGATTTTTGATTGCGGATAGTGTATGATATCATTGCAAAATTTGGGATGCTGAATAGGCATCGCTTTAAAAAATAAAACGAAAAGAGGTTAATGCATTATGGCAAAGCTTGATCTGACCAAGTATGGCATCACCGGTGCTACTGAGATCATCCACAACCCCTCCTACGAAGTTCTGTTCGAAGCAGAGATGGATCCCACTCTGGAAGGCTTCGAAAAGGGCCAGCTGACCGAGCTGGGTGCTGTCAATGTTATGACCGGCATCTACACCGGCCGCTCCCCCAAAGATAAGTTCATCGTAATGGACGATACCTCCAAGGACACCGTGTGGTGGACCTCCAAGGAGTTTTCCAACGATAACAAGCCCGCTTCCATTGAAGCATGGAAGGCTTGCAAGGAACTGGCACTGAAGGAGCTGTCCAACAAGAAGCTGTATGTCATGGATGTCTTCTGCGGCACCAACCCCGACTCCCGTATGGGTATCCGCTTCGTGATGGAAGTGGCATGGCAGGCACACTTTGTTAAGAATATGTTCATCGCTCCCACCGAGGAAGAACTGGCTAACTTCGAGCCCGACTTCGTTGTTTACAACGCTTCCAAGGCTAAGGTCGAGAACTTCAAGGAGCTGGGTCTGAACTCTGAGACTGCTGTTCTGTTCAACCTGACTTCCAAGGAGCAGGTTATTCTGAACACCTGGTACGGCGGCGAGATGAAGAAGGGCATGTTCTCCATGATGAACTACTACCTGCCCCTGAACGGCATGGCTTCCATGCACTGCTCCGCCAACACTGACATGAACGGTGAGAACACCGCTCTGTTCTTCGGTCTGTCCGGCACCGGCAAGACCACCCTGTCCACCGACCCCAAGCGTCTGCTGATCGG
>JAZNFH010000074.1:0-12230 GCA_045589055.1 Faecousia sp.
AATCAAAAAAGGAGAGCTGTTGCTCTCCTTTTTTATATTTATCAGCTCTTATATCTTGGCTGGCAGGTCAGATTCACGCCCAGACGCTTAAAGGTCTTTTCATCCACCGCGGAAAGGATCACGCTGGAATGCACTTCACAGCCACGGAGCTTATCCAACTGCTCCATGGCCTGCTCCGCCCGGGGATCGGTAGCAGCGCAGATGGACAAGGCAATCAGCACCTCATCGGTATGCAGCCGGGGATTCCGGTTGCCAAAATGGTCTACCTTCAAGTGTTGGATCGGGTCAATGACACTGGGGGAAATCAGATGCAGTTCATCCTCCAGCCCTGCCAGATGCTTCAGCGCGTTCAGCAGAAGCGCCGCGGAAGCGCCCAGAAGATTTGATGTCTTGCCGGTGATAATGGTGCCATCGGGCAATTCCATAGCCGCAGCAGGTTTGCCCGTTTCCGCCGCCCGGTTCAGTGCCGGTGCTACCACACGGCGGTCTTCCGGGGAAATGCCGGCTTTGCGCATCAGCAGCTCCAGTTTCCGGATCACTTCCTCGGGAAGCTTGCCTTGCTTACAGTCGCACTGGGCAGTATAATAGCGGCGGATGATCTCCTGTCCGCTGGCACGGCGCACCACTTCGTCATCGACAATGCAGTTACCTACCATATTAACGCCCATGTCGGTTGGGGATTTATAGGGACAACGACCCAGGATTTTTTCAAATATGGTAACAAGCACAGGGAACGCCTCAACATCCCGGTTATAATTAACGGTAGTTTGGCCATATGCTTCCAGATGGAACGGATCGATCATATTCACATCGCTTAAGTCCGCCGTTGCCGCTTCATATGCCAGATTCACAGGATGGTTGATGGACAGATTCCAAACCGGGAATGTTTCAAACTTCGCATATCCCGCCTGCACCCCCCGCTGATGCTCGTGATACAGCTGGCTCAGGCAGGTAGCAAGCTTGCCGCTGCCGGGACCGGGTGCCGTAACCACCACCAACTCCCGGGTGGTTTCAATATATTCGTTTCTGCCAAAGCCATCTTCACTGACGATCCGGGCCGTGTCCGAAGGATAGCCGGGAATGTCATAGTGATGATAGACCTTCACGCCCATGCTTTCCAGTCTTGCCTGAAAAGCGTTGACCGTAGGCATATTCTGATAGCGGGTCAGCACCACACTGCTGACATACAGTCCGAAGCCCCGGAACACATCCAGCAGACGGATCACATCCCGGTCATAGGTAATGCCCAAATCGCCCCGGATCTTATTCTTTTCAATATCTCCGGCGTTGATGGCAATGACCATTTCCACCTGATCCCGCAGCTGCAGAAGCATCCGCAGCTTACTGTCCGGCTGAAAACCGGGCAGCACACGGGAAGCATGATTGTCATCATACAGTTTGCCGCCAAACTCCAGATACAGCTTGCCGCCGAACTGGTCGATCCGCTGGCGGATGTGCTGGGACTGCAACAGCAGATACTTGTCATTGTCAAATCCGATTCTATTCATAAGAAGGCCTCGCTTCCCTTAAACAAAATACCTGTTCATTATATAGGATGCACGCAAAAATAGCAATCCCTTTTCCGGCAAAAACAAGTTTTCCGGAAAATTCCTGTCTGTGTGTGGCAATATATTATGTATAATGTATATCCCTGCCAGAATACCGTATACATTCCTCTCGACAAAGATGCACTTCCGTGGTAGGATAAACAAAATGAACGAAGGAGCGATCAACATGGATCCTTTCTCCCGTACCGCGTTGCTTCTGGGCAATGACGGTATGCAAAAACTGAAAAATGCCCGGGTAGCCGTGTTTGGTCTGGGCGGCGTCGGCGGCTATGTGGTGGAGGCACTGGCCCGCAGCGGCATCGGCGCGCTGGATCTCATTGACCACGACACCATCAGCGTAACCAATCTCAACCGGCAGATCTTCGCGCTCCACTCCACCATTGGCATGGACAAAGCGGAAGCCGCGAAAAACCGGGTATTGGACATCAATCCGGAAATCACCGTCACGATCCACAAAACTTTTTACGGTCCGGACACCGCTGACCGGTTTGACTTCACCCAATATGACTATATCATAGATGCTATTGATACCGTCACCGCCAAGCTGGCGCTGATTGTGCAGGCAAAAGCAGCCGGCACACCGATTCTCTGCTCCATGGGAACCGGCAACAAACTGGATCCCGGAAAATTTCAAATTGCCGACATCTCCAAAACCTCCGTATGCCCCTTGGCAAGGGTCATGCGCAAGGAATGTGCAAAACGCCAGCTGAAGGGTGTAAAGGTCCTGTTTTCCACGGAAGACCCTATAGCCGTTTCCCCGGACAGTACAGAAGAGCTTCCCGAGGGCAGAAGAAGCCTGCCGGGCAGTGTTGCCTTTGTTCCCTCGGCGGCAGGTTTGCTCATAGCCGCAGAAGTGGTCAAGGATATCATGCAAAGTAAAAAATGACCCTTTGCATCCCCAGTATTTTGGCACTGCTCACAAAATTGCGCAGGCTGTATAGACAAACTATAAAAATAAATGTATAATCAGTTTATCAAAAAGGGGCGCAAATGCGTCCCTTGTAAATCGGATTTGGAGTGTGAATACAATGAAACTGATCATCAAGAATGACTATGAGGATATGTGCGCATGGGCAGCACAGCATATTGCCGATGCCATCAACAACCACAAGGAAGACCGTCCCTTTGTTCTGGGTCTGCCTACCGGCTCCTCCCCTCTGGGCGTATACAGAAGACTGGTTGCCATGAATAAGGCCGGTACCCTGAGCTTCAAGAATGTTGTGACCTTCAACATGGACGAGTATGTGGGTCTTCCCAGAGAGCATGACCAGAGCTACTGGTACTTCATGCATGACAATCTGTTCAATCACATTGACATCCCCGCAGAGAATGTCAATATTCTCAACGGCATGGCTGAGGATCTGGAAGCTGAGTGCCAGCGCTATGAGGACAAGATCGCTTCTTACGGCGGTATCGACCTGTTCCTGGGCGGCAGCGGCGTGGACGGCCACATTGCTTTCAACGAGCCTTTCACCTCTCTGGTTTCCCGCACCGGCGTCCGGGCACTGACCGAGGACACCCTGATCGTCAACTCCCGCTTCTTTGACAACGACCCCAACAAGGTTCCCAAGACTGCCCTGTCCGTGGGTGTCGGCACCGTCTGCGATTCCAAGCAGGTTCTGCTGCTGATCAGCGGCCACAACAAGGCCCGGGCACTGAAGCACTGTGTAGAAGGCGGCGTTGAGCATGCCTGGACCATCAGCGCTCTGCAGCTGCACAAGGACGGCATCGTTGCCTGTGACGAGGCTGCCTGCGGTGAACTGAAGGTTGATACTTACAAGTATTTCAAGGAAATTTACAAGAACGAAAAGTAAGCTGCATAGCAACAGCCCGGATGCATCGCATCCGGGCTGTTGTTTCTGCCATGGGAGATTTCCTGCATTAAATGATCGCTTAGTGGCCCAAGGGCCAATTACAAATTAATAATTGTGGTATTTGCTTCGCAAATGATTTGAATTCGTCGGCGAAGCCGACACCTTCATTTGTAATTTGTAATTAATAATTATGAATTGCACAACGCATGTTGTGCGTGTAAACGATCATTTATCTCACAAAGTGCATTACAGGGGGACGGTTAATAACCGTCCCCCTGTTCTAATGTAATGGTTTAGTTGCCGTAGTAGGCGTCCAGGAAGATCTGCTTGATCTCGCTCATCAGGGGGTAACGGGGGTTGGCACCGGTGCACTGGTCGTCAAAGGCCTGCTCCACCATAGCATCCAAACGGTCCAGGAAGTCCTTCTCGTCGATGCCGTAGTCCCGGATGGTCTTCTTGATACCCACCCGCTCCTTCAGCTGTTCTACTGCCGCGATCAGATTTTCCAGCTTCTCCTGATTGGTATTGCCGCCCAGCTTCAGATAGTCGGCAACCTCAGCATACCGCTCCAAGGTATGGGGATGGTCATACTGGGAGAAAGTACCCATCTTTACGGGGGTCTCCGCTGCGTTGAACCGCAGGACCCGGCTGATCAGCAGGGCGTTGGCAACGCCGTGGGGCAGGTGGTGGAAAGCACCCAGCTTGTGGGCCATGGAGTGGCAGATGCCCAGGAAGGCATTGGCAAAAGCCATACCGGCCATGGTTGCGGCGTTGGCCATGTTCTCACGGGCGCGAGGCTCGTTGGGACCGTTGTCATAGCACTTGGGCAGGTTCTCAAAGACCAGCTTCAAGCTCCGCAGAGCCAGACCGTCGGTGTAGTCGGTAGCCAGCATGGAGGCGTAAGCTTCCAGTGCGTGGGTCACGGCATCAATGCCGGAGGCAGCGGTAAGACCTCTGGGGGCGTTCATCATCATGTCGGCATCCACGATAGCCATATCCGGCAGCAGCTCGTAGTCAGCCAGAGGATACTTGACGCCGCTCTTCTCGTCGGTGATAACGGCAAAGGGCGTTACCTCGGAGCCGGTACCGGCAGTGGTGGGAATTGCCACAAAGTAGGCCTTTTCGCCCATCTTGGGGAAGCCATAAACACGCTTACGGATATCCACAAAGCGCATAGCCATATCCTGGAAGTCGACATCGGGATGCTCATACAGCACCCACATGATCTTGGCAGCATCCATTGCGCTGCCGCCGCCAACGGCGATGATCAGGTCAGGACGGAAAGAAGCCATCTCCTGGGCGCCCTCTCTGGCGCAGCCCAGTGTGGGATCGGGAGCAACATTGTAGAATGCGGTATGGGTGATACCCATGGCATCCAGTTCTTCCTCAACGGGCTTGGTGTAGCCGTTCTGGTACAGGAAGGTATCCGTAACGATGAAGGCGCGCTTCTTATCGCTCAGTTCTGCCATAGCAACCGGCAGACAGCCCTTCTTATAATATACTTTCTCGGGAGCACGGAACCACAGCATATTCTCTCTCCTTCGTGCAACGGTTTTCACATTCATCAGGTGGCGTACGCCAACATTTTCAGACACGGAGTTACCGCCCCAGCTGCCGCAGCCCAGGGTCAAAGAGGGTGTCACACGGAAGTTGTACAGGTCGCCGATACCACCCTGTGCGGAAGGTGTATTGACCAGGATACGGCAGGCCTTCATCCGCTGGGAGAACAGATTCAGCTTGTCAGTGGCGGTACGGGTGCTGAGATAAACAGCAGCGGTATGGCCGAAGCCGCCGTCTTCCAACAATCTCTGTGCCTTGTTCACAGCATCTTCAAAGCTGTCTGCACGGTACATAGCCAGAACAGGAGACAGCTTCTCATGGGCAAAGGGCTCGGAAATATCCACGGAGTCCACTTCGCCAATCAGGATCTTGGTGCTTTCCGGCACTTCGATACCTGCCAGAGCGGCAATGGTATGGGCGGACTGTCCAACGATCTTGGCATTGACGGAACCATTGATCAGCAGGATGCTGCGCAGCTTTTCCCGCTCCTCTTCATTCAGCAGATAGCAGCCACGGTTAACAAACTCTGCTCTGACTGCCTCGTAAATGGGATCCAGAACGATGACGGACTGCTCAGAAGCGCAGATCATGCCGTTATCAAAGGTCTTGGAGTGGATAATGGAAGAAACCGCCATCAGAATGTCCGCAGTCTCATCAATGACCGCAGGCACATTGCCGGGACCGACGCCCAGAGCGGGACGGCCGGAAGAATAAGCAGAACGGACCATGCCGGGGCCGCCGGTTGCAAGGATCAGATCAGCGCTTTCCATCAGCTGCTGGCTCAGAGCCATGCTGGGCTGATTGATCCAGCCGATAATGCCCTCCGGTGCGCCGGCTTCCACCGCAGCCTCCAGAACGATTTTCGCAGCTTCAATAGTGCAGTTCTTGGCTCTGGGGTGGGGGCTGAATACGATACCGTTACGGGTCTTCAGACAGATCAGCGCCTTGAAGATCGCGGTAGAAGTAGGATTGGTAGTAGGAATGACGGCACCGATCACGCCGATCGGCTCCGCGATCTTCATGATACCGTAGGAGGTGTCCTCCTCCAGAACGCCGCAGGTCTTTTCGTGTTTATAGGCATTATAGATATACTCGGAAGCATAGTGGTTCTTGATAACCTTATCTTCTACGACGCCCATGCCCGTTTCTTCCACTGCCATCTTGGCCAGATAGATACGGGCCTTGTTTGCTGCCGTCGCGGCTGCCAAAAAGATCTTATCTACCTGCTCCTGGGTGTAGGTGGAGAACTTTTCCTGAGCAGCACGGACCTGAGCCAGCAAATCCGTTAATTCCTGGGTGTTGGAAACATTGTTCATCATAGTAATTGCCCCTTTCTTATCGATAGGATTTTATCGTTATTCCTGTATCGATATGATATCACCGGTTTCTTTTTCTGTCAACAATTCATTTATCTAAATTTCCTTCAAAAATCAAAGTGGTTTTATACATTCTGTACAAGTGCGCAGATTTCCTGTTTTACACTTGTTTTATGGCAAAAAGTGTGATATTATTGTTGAGTATATCTATTTGTGGGAGGTTCTGTTATGGAATTTCATGTAAACCACCCCATTTTGTATGTCATCGCCGGTCTGTTGGTAGCCGTAGTCCTGGGTCAATCTGTTTTTTTCCTGGTAAAGGCCCTCCGCCGCAGCAAAGCCTTGGGTATGGACCAGGCAAAGATCCGCAAAACGATCCGCACCGCAGCAGTTTTCACCATTGCACCTGCTGTCGCCATTGTCATCAGCGTTATGACCTTAAGCCAGACCCTGGGGCTTCCCCTCCCCTGGCTGCGGCTGAGTGTCGTTGGCTCCATGAGCTATGAAATGGTAGCTGCCAACAACGCCCTCAGTGCCATGGGTCAAACCTTAGGCTCCGGTTCCGCACTGACCGCACAACAGTATGTCAATGTTCTGACGGTTATGACTGTCAGCATCATGATGGGCATTTGGCTGGTGCCTGCCATCGGCAAAAAACTGCAAAAAGGAATGTCCAGCCTTGCAGGCCGGGATGCCAAATGGGCCGACATCTTCTCCAACGCGCTGTTTATCGGTATGATCGCCGCTTTCGTAGGATTTGTATTCAGCAATGTTTCCCGGCTGTGGGATCCTGCCGCCCGGGTCGTTACGGAAAAGGTCGTGGAAAACGGTGCGGAGGCAGAGCATCTGGTGACCGTTTCCGCCACCTCCGGTCTGATCCCCGTATGCGTCATGCTGGTTTCCGCACTGACCATGATCGTGTGCGGCCTGCTGATGCGCAAGCCCAAACTGAAGTGGCTCAGCGAATACGCGCTGCCTATCAGTCTGGTTCTGGGCATGGCCGCTGCCATTCCCATCACGGCGTGGCTGGGTTAAGGAGGTAGCATCATGAAGAAAGAATTGCCTTATATCGACTCTGTACATCGTGCCGGCCGGATCTGGAACATCGGCGTTATGATCCTGCTGATGGCATTTCCCGTTTCCGTTGCGATTCTGTTTAATACGGCCCCCGATTGGGGTGCCTTGGGTGTAGGTCTTCTGGCCACTGCGCCCATGTACTGGGCTGTAGGTGCCATTGAGACGGTAACCTTTGTACCTATGCTGGGTGCCGGCGGCTCTTACTTAAGCTTTGTTACCGGCAATATCACCAACCTGAAACTGCCCTGCGCCCTGAATGCCCTGGAGCAGAATGAAGTCAGCGCCAACTCTGAGGAAGGTGAAGTGATCTCCACCATCGCCATCGCCACCTCCAGCATCGTTACCACCGTCATTATCCTTCTGGGCGTCATTGCCATCGTACCTTTGACCCCTGTTCTGCAGGCACCGGTACTGCAGCCTGCCTTTGCCCAGATCCTGCCCGCACTCTTCGGCGGTCTTGGTGTCGCCTTCATCTCCAAGAACTGGAAGCTGTCGCTGGCACCTATCGGACTGATGCTGGTACTGTTCGTTTTCGTTCCCGCACTGAACGAAGGCACCGTGGGCATTATGGTTCCGGTCTCTGCGCTGTTCACCATCGCCACCGGCCGGATCCTTTACAAGAGAGGAGTGCTGTAAATGCTGTATGTTGTTTTAGGCATTGTCGCAGTCTTCTTAGCGGTGATCCTGATCCGCGCCGCCGCTTTCCGTCCCAAGCCCCAGCCCACCATCAGTGATGCGCCCGTATCCTTTGATAAGGATGCCGCCGTCTCCGCCCTGGCAGAGCTGGTCAAGTGTAAGACCATTTCCTATAACGATCCTTCTCTTGAGGATGACGCAGAATTTGAGAAACTCATCTCCCTGCTGCCCTCCCTCTATCCCCGGGTTTTTGATGTCTGTTCCGTACGCCAGCTTCCGGACCGGGCGCTGTTGTTCCGCTGGCCCGGCAAAAAAGATGCCGAGCCGACAGTCTTGATGGCCCACTACGATGTGGTACCGGTGAATGAAGAGAAATGGGACAAGCCTCCTTTTGCCGCCGTTCTGGAAGACGGTGTGCTCTGGGGACGCGGTACACTGGATACCAAAGTAACCCTAAACGCAATTCTTAGTGCCGCCAACCACTTGATCGCCAAGGGGTATAAACCCCGGAATGATATTTACTTTGCCTTCTCCGGCGGAGAAGAGGTCAACGGCAAAGGCGCCGTTAACATCGTCAATTACTTTGTGGAGCGTCGCATCCAGCCGGCTCTGGTGGTGGATGAAGGCGGTGCCGTGGTGGAAAATGTGTTCCCCGGTGTCAAGGAACCCTGCGGTCTCATCGGTATTGCCGAAAAGGGCATGCTCAACGCCCAGTACCGGACCCTGTCCGCCGGTGGCCACGCTTCCGCGCCCCCGGTGAAAACCCCCATCGGTACACTGGCAAAGGCCTGCCGCAAGGTTTTGAAGCATCCCTTCCCCATGCACATCACCAAACCCGCCGCAGGAATGTTTGACACACTGGGGCGCCGTTCCACCTTCCTGTACAAGATCATTTTTGCCAATCTCTGGTGTTTTGCCCCTGTGTTGGATCTCATCTGCCGTCTCAGCGGTGGTGAGCTGAACGCATTGGTCCGCACCACTGTGGCCTTTACCCAGATGGAGGGCAGTTCTGCCCGGAATGTGATCCCCCCCGAGGCCAAAATGGTTTCCAATATGCGTCTGAATCCCCAGGATACCGTCGCCTCCGCCCTGCACTACCTGTGCAAAACCGTCAATGATCCCTCTGTGGAAATTACCGCTATTGAGGGAAGCGAACCCAGTCCCATTTCTGAGACCGACTGTCCGGCATGGGACAAGGTAGCCGCTGCCGTTGCCGAAACCTGGCGCGGCTGCGTGGTTGCCCCGTATCTGATGGTGCAATGCTCCGACTCCCGCCACTACCGGGATCTGAGCAACCATGTTTACCGGTTTTCCGCCATGGATCTGACCGCCGAAGAGCGCCGGACCATTCATGGCAACAATGAGCGCATCCGGCTGGAAACCATCCACCGGGCAGTGGAATTCTACATTCGCCTGATCGGCAAATGTTAATAACTATTGGAGAGAATTATCATGGAGCAATTATCTTTGGCCAAGCAATTCCACATTAAGGGTACGCCTGTTTCCTGTCAGCCCTTGGGTCATGGCCATATCAACCAGACCTTCAAAGTCATAACCGATGCCAGCGTCTATGTTCTTCAGCACATCAATAAATATGTCTTTACCAATCCTCCCCAGCTGATGGACAATGCCAACCGGGTCACCAGCTTTATCCGCCGGAAGGGCAGCACCGCCCTGTGCTTTATTGAAGCCAGCAACGGTGACTTCTGCTATCAGGACGAAGCCGGAGAATACTGGCGCTGCTATGAGTGCGTCGACGGTTTTTGCATGGACGCCCCGGAAACAGCGGAGGATTTCTACCAGAGCGCACTGGCATTCGGCCAGTTCCAGGATCTGCTCTCTGACTTCCCGGCAGAAACTCTGTACGAAACCATTCCCAACTTCCACAACACACCGGATCGCTTCCGGCAGTTAAAGGAAGCCATTGCCGCAGACAGCATGGGCCGTCTGGCAACTGCCAAGGCAGAAGTGGATTTCTATCTGGCCAACGAAGCCATGGGCTGCCGGCTGCAGCAGATGCTGGATGCCGGGGAATTGCCCCTGCGGGTTACTCACAACGACACTAAGCTGAACAATGTTCTGCTGGACAGCAAAACCCACAAGCCTCTGTGCGTATTGGATCTGGACACGGTCATGCCCGGACTCAGTGCCTATGACTACGGTGACTCCATCCGTTTCGGTGCGACCACCGCTGCTGAGGATGAGCCGGATGCCTCCAAAATGCAGTTGGATATGGGCCTGTTCCGGATCTACACCAAGGGATTCCTGGAAGCAGCACCCTCTTTGACCGATATGGAAGTCAAAGTTCTCCCGTTGGGTGCCTTCACCATGACGCTGGAGTGCGGAAGCCGGTTCCTGAAGGACTATCTGGAGGGCGACAAGTATTTCCGCGTTGCCTACCCCACCCACAATTTGGTTCGCGCCCGTACCCAGATGGCACTTTGTGCTGACATGCTGAAACACTGGGACGAAATGAATGCCATCGTAGAGCAGATGGCAAAGGAAATTCGCGGGTAAGTTATGGCACTGAGATCCTATCTCGGCGACAGGTCTTTTTACCGCCGTGTACTGACCATCGCCATTCCCATCGTAATCCAAAACGGAATTACCAACTTTGTTGCCCTGCTGGATAATATCATGGTCGGTCAAGTAGGAACGCTGCCCATGAGCGGCGTATCCATCGCCAACCAATTGATGTTTATTTTCAATCTGACGGTTTTTGGTGCCAGCGCCAGCGCCGGTATCTTTACCGCCCAGTTCTTCGGCAAAGGTGACCACGAAGGCATCCGTTACACCTTCCGGTTTAAGTTCCTTGTCTGCCTGCTGCTTTCCGTTGCCGGTATTGGAATCTTCCTGTCTGCCGGTCCTGCACTGCTGGGAATCTACCTGCAGGGGGAGGGCGACCCAATGGCTGCCCAGCAGACATTGGCTTACGGTATGGCCTATTTGAAGGTTATGCTGTTCGGACTGATTCCCTTTGCCATCACCAACGCCTATTCCAGTACCCTCCGGGAGACAGGACAGACCGTTGTTCCCATGGCTGGCGGTGTCATTGCGGTAGTGGTCAATCTGGTGCTGAATTATGTCCTGATTTTCGGTCACTTTGGTTTTCCCACCATGGGTGTGCAGGGTGCCGCCATCGCTACGGTGGTTTCCCGATATGCCGAACTGGCCATTGTAGCCGGCTGGACCCACCTGCACAGCAAGCTTTTGCCCTTCATCACCGGCGTTTACCGTTCGCTTCACATCCCCGGGCAGCTTTTTTGGAATATCACAAAAAAGGGTGTTCCGCTGATATTGAATGAGTTCTTCTGGTCCACAGGCGTTGCCATGCTGAACCAGTGCTACTCCACCTGTGGTCTGGATGTGGTTCCGGCGCTGAATATTTCAAGCACCATCCAGAACCTTGCCAATGTTGTAAATCTGGCTCTTGCCAATGCTATTGGCATTCTGATGGGCCAGATGCTGGGTTCCGGAAAAACACGAACCGAAATAAGAGGCACCAACAAAAAACTGATGGCGTTGTCTGTTCTGTGCAGTGTTGTGTTTGGCTGCTTCCTGCTGGCACTTTCGGAAGTATTCCCGCTGCTTTACAACACATCCGACGGTATCCGCCAGTTGGCATCTGCTTTGATCCGGATCACTGCCTTGCTGATGCCGGTGATGGCCTATTCCCTGTCCTCCTACTTTACCCTTCGGGCCGGTGGACAGGCATTCGTCACGCTGCTCTTCGACAGCTGCTTTATGTGGTTTTGCGCGGTTGCCTTGGCGTTCTGCCTGAGCCGTTTTACCGATTTGCCTATTATCCCGCTGTACGCGATCTGCCAAAGCACAGAGTTTATCAAATGCGCCATCGGTACATGGCTGATCAAAAAAGACTTTTGGATTAGAAACCTTACGCAATAGAATACGCCCCGGAATTCTCCGGGGCGTTCAGCTTGTCAAAAAAGTCTTTTTGACAAGCTGCCTGCGTTTTTCAAACTTTCAAAAAGTTTGAAACACGGTTTGATTGAACGCGAAAGACAACCCTGACGGTTTTCTTTCACACTATCTTTCCCTCCGAAACCTTCGGGCTGGGAGGTTCTTTGACAGACTAAACGCCCCGGAATTCTCCGGGG
Organism: Faecousia sp.; assembly: GCA_045589055.1. GTDB lineage: Bacteria > Bacillota > Clostridia > Oscillospirales > Oscillospiraceae > Faecousia. Next base: position 12,090 of record JAZNFH010000074.1, read on the forward strand.
CGTTTTCGATTACTTAATGGTATTGCTGTTATTAAGGACCAAGGTGCTGTACAGGAACAGCACATCCTGTCCGTTAAATTCTATGAATCTATCCAACAGCTGGCTGCTGAGATACCGGATATCCACCAAGGTCACCTTGGC
>JAZNFH010000075.1:0-15528 GCA_045589055.1 Faecousia sp.
TATAAACGCAAGAAGGGCTTGCGGTACTCGCAGCCTAAAAGGGCGGCAGCTACGCTCTGCAAATATCCAGCGATCGCACACATTCTGATCAACGAGGTCTACATAGGAAACCTTGTGCAGGGTAGATACGGCAGTATTTCCTATAAAACAAAACAATGCGCCCCTCGCCCTAAGGATAAGTGGATCCGAGTCGAGGGAACGCATGAGCCTATTATTGATCTGGCGCTTTGGAATCGTGTCCAGAAGAAAGTCCATAAACGTGCAAGACCGATCGCTACCACCGGAATGGTTTACCCATTCTCCGGTATTGTCGTATGCATGCATTGCGGCTACGCAGTCAGACCGCATAAAAAGTACAATCACTATTATCTGCAGTGTAATACAAAGTCTATTTCAGAATCTGCCTGTCCAGGTGCATTTATCCCTGGAAAAGAGCTTGAAAGGATCGTTCTTACTGAGCTCAGAAAGTTCAATCAGAACCTGCTTGATCAGGGAAAACTGGAACGGGAAATCAAATTTGCAGAAGCTCTAAATGCCAAAAAAGCCAAGGTTGAATCTGAAATGAGAGGCTATCAAGAGAAGGTCGATGAATATACCATCGCCTTGAAACAGTTGTATGTAGACAAGGCGAAAGGACTCATCAGTATCCGTGATTATTTCGAGATGGCAGAAGGCTTTCAGGCAGACAAAGAACGCTTTGAAGGAATGGTCCAATCCTGCGAGGAAAGGATCGCCGATATCGAAGCAAGTATTCAAATCGGAGACAACCGGATCGAACTTCTGGCCAAGTATATCAACGTGGATTGCATCACCAGAAGCATGGCGGAGATCCTGATTGACCACATTGAGATCGGCAGACGCAACAAGGAAACTGGTAACGTTCCGGTTTCCATTTTTTGGAACTTTTGAGGTAACACTAGCTTTCATATGGATATGGGGGGTCGCCCGCCTGGGAATTGGTTCTCCTACAGCTGATATAGGGTCACCCACTTAAAAAACCGAAAAACCGTTGCGGCACAACGACTTTTTGGTTCGACATATATCGACCATAAGCCAATCTGGTGAACGACGCATCGTAGCCTCTGCTGCCAGATCTTCCGTCAAATCAGCCATTGGATCACCTTTTACCTGCATTGTTGCAGCTGTCCATGGTGTACCAGACGCGAATGTTGGGTAAACGCCGGTTGTGTGGTCAACAAAATAAGGTGCAAAGGCCGAATCCTGAATCTGAGAATCTTTCAGATTCCGGGTAAGCTGATGCACCAGTGCTCCAACCATTTCCAGATGTCCCAGCTCTTCTGTGCCGATATCTGTAAGCAAGCCTTTCAGTTCACCGAATGGTTCAATTGAAAGTGTGTATAAACATACTACATGTTATATTTACGGGATCTACCTGTCTTGTTTACGCACTTTAACCATGGATCTGATGGGACAATCCCTTCGTGTGGTGCAATAACTAAGTGTTTTTCACCGTCTTTTTGATACAAATAGCATCCATTGGTGCCAATGAAATCGTGAATGTCATTTTCTATATGAATTTGTTGCTGTGCAAAATAGTTGTAAACAGCAGTATCGGATTTTACATAAATTGGGTTTTTAAGTAACCGAGATATGTGTGTCCGCTGCCACTGTCCGTCTTGTTGTCTTGGATTCATGTATCCATTGATATTCAGTTCATGTGCCACATCTGCCTGGGAAATGTGAGGATTCATATAGAGATTATACATTTTGAGAAGAAGTGCAGCTTCGTTTTCAACCGGAACATAGCGTGCTGTTTTCTTTCCATCAATCATATAGGGTTCCAATCGAAATCCGAACGGTATTCTGCCACCCATATAATATCCGCGTTTACTTCTGGCATGATACGCATCAAATATTCTTTGCTGTATTGTTTCCCGTTCCAATTGGGCAAACACTACACAGATACTGAGCATTGCTCTGCCCATGGGTGTGGATGTATCAAATTTCTCTGTGCAAGATACAAACTCTACTCCATATTGCAAGAATTCTTCCATCAGCTTTGTAAAATCCAGAATAGATCGGCTGCAGCGGTCCAGTTTGTAGCAGATTACCCGTTTAATCTTGCCATCCCGTATGGCAGCCAGCATTTTTAAGAATTGAGGCCTGTCGGTATTTTTACCGCTGTATCCCTTGTCAAAGAACACCTCATAGTGTTCACCGCGGGTTTCATATTTGCAATATTCTATTTGACTGTCTATGGAAATGCTGTCTGACTTGTCTATTGATTGCCGTGCATATATGGCATTCCATCTATCTTCCAAAATGATCACACCCGGTGTGATAGCACTTCATCTAACCACCCCCCGATTCTATCCTATTTTGTACCCAGACAAAATTAACCGGCACTCCAAAAATGGAGTGCCGATTTTCTCATTATGCCGTTGGATTCTTTCCTGTATCAGCTCCGTCGCCAGTCAAACCAAGGCGCATTGCTGCGTCTTCGCGCATTTTGTACTTCAGAATTTTTCCTGCCGCGTTCATAGGAAAGCCATCCACAAAATCAATGTATTTAGGAACCTTGTGTCTGGCCATACTGGCTGCAATATAATTTCTCATCTCTTCAACTGTAACAGTTGCTGAATCTTTCAGAACAATACAGGCCATGATCTCCTCACCGTACTTCTTATCCGGAACACCAATAACCTGCACATCTTGCACCTCGGGATGTGTGTAGATAAATTCTTCGATCTCTTTTGGATAAATATTCTCACCACCGCGGATGATCATATCTTTCAGTCTGCCCGTGATTCTGAAATTGCCGTCTGCATCCATACATGCTAAATCGCCAGAGTGCAGCCAGCCATCTTCATCTATCGTGTCCTTAGTTGCCTTTGGCATTTTATAGTAGCCCTTCATGGTGTTATATCCCTTGGAGCAAAACTCTCCGTTAATGCCGGGGCCAACTTCCAGGCCGGTATCTGGGTCGACAATTTTGCACCGCACATGTGGAAATGCATAGCCAACGGTATCTGTGCGAACATCCAATGGGTCAGTCCATGCAGACATGGTGGATCCTGGGGAGGATTCTGTCTGACCATACACACTGACAATGCCTCTCATATTCATTTCATCCGGCTGTGCGGCACGGCGCATCAGTTCCGGGGGACAGCCTGCCCCGGCCATGATACCGGTTCTCATGTGAGAAAAATCTGTCTTCCGATAATCCGGATGATTGAACATTGCTATAAACATGGTTGGAACACCGTTGAAGCAGGTGATCTTTTCCTGGTTTATGCATGCCAGAGACGATTTAGCAGAGAAATAGGGGAGAGGGCAAATAGTTGCGCCATGGGTCATGGAGGAAGTCATAGACAGCACCATACCGAAGCAGTGGAACATGGGTACTTGAATCATCATACGGTCGGCCGTGGATAATCCCATTCTGTCACCGATGCACTTGCCGTTGTTTACCACATTGTAATGGGTAAGCATGACACCCTTGGGAAATCCTGTTGTACCGGATGTATACTGCATATTGCACACATCGTCGGGTCGGACAGCTGCAGCCATGGAAGCAACCTGTTCACGACTGACCAAATCCTTTCGTGCCATTGCCTGCTCAAAAGTAAGACATCCCGGTTGTTGGAAACCAACGGTAATAACATTTCGTAAGAATGGGAGACGCTTGCAGTGGAGACTTTGGCCGGGCTTGAAGGATTTGATTTCTGGACAAATCTCATTAATGATTCCACGATAATCAGAGTCCAGACAGGACTCAATCATAATCAGTGTATGGGTATCAGATTGCCGGAGCAGGTATTCCGCTTCATGAATTTTGTACGCAGTGTTCACGGTAACCAGCACAGCACCAATTCTGGCACAGGCCCAAAAGGAGATGTACCATGCTGGGACATTGGTTGCCCAGACTGAAACTTTACTGCCCGCTTTTACACCAAGAGATACCAATGCTCTTGCAAAATCATCTACATCTTGCTGAAACTCCTGATAAGTGCGTGTGTAGTCCAGCGTGGTATATTTGAAAGCATACTGATCTGGGAACTCTTCCACAACGCGTGAAAGAATTTGAGGGAAAGTCAAATTGATCAGTTCGTCCTTTTTCCAGATATACTGGCCAGTGCCATCATGATTGAAATACAGTGTTTTTTTCATCCCCCGGGTGCTGCCAAATTGATTCATGTAGTTAACAAAGTAGGGGAATATAACATCGCGTTCCTGAAGATCTTCCATCCATTCCGGTTTCCACTCCAAGGAAATGAACCCATCGTAATTGACAGAGGAGAGTGCACGGATACAATCGTCAACAGGCAAAGTGCCCTCGCCGATCAGCTGATAAGCACCACTGTCATCGGAATCGCGCAGGTGAACATGACTAACATAGCTGCCAAGATTCTTAATGGTAGTGTCACCGGACTCTCCAAAATCACGAAATGTGTGATGTACATCCCAAAGAGCTGCCAGATAGTCACTAGCAAAATGATCCAGCACTTTGCGTAAACGGCTTGTATCCGCATAAATGCCGCTGGTTTTTAAGAGCAAAACGACATTCACCTTCTCGGCGTATGCCACCAGCTCGTTAAGGTTCTCAAAAACCTGGTCCTCATGATCGCTGAGCGCGCAGGCAACCACATAGGAAACCTGTGTATTGTGGGCAACATCCATCAGGTTCGTCAAGTTTTGGACGCACTCGCCCCCAACGGAAATATCGAAGGATGTATCAAAACAGGGGATTTTCAGCTTTTTCTCCTTCAGCTGGCGTACAGTTGCCGCCGTCTGGTATTTGTGAAAGGGACCACCGCGTTCTACCATTGGGTCGAACTTTGGAAGATTATATACTTCAATGCCATGAAAACCCATCTCCAGGGCAGAATCAATCATCTCTTCCCAGGTCAGATCCGGCCAACCTCTTGTGGAAAAGGAGAGGTTCATAAATCTTCCTCCTCATAAACAATTTTGTTTAACGCGCTGAGATACGCTTGGATACTGGCACCTACAATATCAGTGGAAATGCCTTTTCCGGAATAGAGCTTCCCACTGGATCGAAGCTTGACCACTGTCTGTCCCATCGCTTCACGGCCTTCGGTAACTGCCTGAATCTGGAAATCATCAAGCTCATAATGGTGACCGGTAATCGATTCTATCGCGAGAAAAGCTGCATCGATTGGACCATCGCCGATACAAACGCCTTCCACAGCAACCCCGGACTTCAACAGCCGCAAATGGGCGGTAGCAGAAATGGTATTGCCTGCTGTAATGACATAAGTATCCAGTACATAAGTGGGAGGGACCTGCATAGCTGCCGAGGCAACGATCGCATCCAGTTCCTTTGCAGAAACTTGATCTTTTTTTGCTGCGATCGCCTGGAATGCCTCATATACTTGAATACCATCCTCCTCAGAAAGGTCGTATCCTAAGCAGGAAACGGCTTTCATCACGCCGGAAAGATCATCATGGGCGGTGAGATGGATACCGGAATTCTCTGACTGTACACCGTTATCAAATGGAGAATTCTGACTGCGTCCAGTCTGGCACATCCACGCAATTTGGTTGATTGTACGGCTGAGTTGCGTCACATTTATACTGCAGGCTGCATTGAAGCTGTCGCCCCGGGCAGCGACAATTCTGGATACATCCGAAAGTGATGCGCAGTTTACGGGATATGCTGCAGCCTTGACCTCCGCTGCTCCGTGTGCAATTGCAGAAATACTGCAGGCATCGGCCATAGCGAGGTTGTTTGTGCAAGAAATGCCAAGTTCAATATCCTTCAAACATGGAACAGCCGAATAAAGATCATCAATGAATGTTGCGAACTCATCCGGCATCATGGTACCGGCAGTATCGCACACAGTTACGGAACTCGCGCCGCTCTCTATTGCCGCAAGAATCGCTTGTGAGAGAAATACCGGGTCTGCTCGTGTAGCATCATCGGCTACGAATTCAATATCGTTACACAGAGTCCTGCAAAAAGATATAATTTCTGAAATGGTTGCCAACATCGCATCTGGTTTTTTATGATGGATATATTCCATCTGCACAGAGCTGACGGCACCACAGACTTGGATCCTTGGATGTTTTGCAAGGGACAGGGCATTCCACACTTGAATTACATTTTCACGACTTAGGACAACAGGGACAGCTATGATACTGTCCTTAACAGCTGCTGCAATAGACTTAATCCGAAGGCTGTCAACCTTGGATGTACTGATTCCTTCCAGTTCAATGACAGAAACACCAAGTTTGTCCAAAAGTTTAGCTAGCTCAATCTTTTCTTTGAAAGAGAGGGAGAAGGCATCTGATGCCTGTTTCATTGTAATATCACTCATTCTTATGTGCTTCATATCACTCATCCTCCGTATATAATAAAAGTCCCCGAGGCTACAAGCCTCAGGGACGAATGCTCATTCGCGGTACCACCCTGATTACTCTTCCAGCAGGAAGAGTCTCTCTCGGATTCCAAACAGAATCCCAGCCGATAACGGGGCGGCCGGGCTTCATTAATAACCTAAAAGGTGTTCACAAAGCCAACTCAGGAACCAGATCGTCAAAACCGCTTCTACTGGCTCACACCATCCGCCAGTTCTCTGTACTCAACATGTAATGACGAGTTTTCCATCACAGTTTTTGCTGATATTTTTAGGTAATTTAATCATATTTGGATGCATTTGTCAATGGTATTTTTTTGATTAGATCTTTTGAGAAATAATTTTAAAACACGAGAAAAAAACATTTGACTTTTCAGCGTGTACATGATAAAGTGGTCGCAATATAAAAGGCGTTGACGAAGACGGTTGGATCTGGTGTTTTCAGAGAGTCGGTGTTTGGTGTAAACCGATAAATTCCACTTCCGCAAACCTATCACTTCCGAGCCGGAGATCTGAACAGCGTTGCCCAGTAGGTTTCTCCCGTATGCCTGCGTTAAAGGATAGGACTTGTTGGAGTCTGAAGGTGGTGGCTATGGCCGCAATTTGAGTGGTACCGCGGGTATGCTTTACTCGTCTCAAGCATGTTGCTTGGGGCGTTTTTTGTTTTCTTTGGAAGGATGTGTAATCATGACAAATCAGTCTACTGCCAATCAGCTACAGGAAATTGCGCTTCGTATCCGTGAAATGCGTGAGATTCTTGGTTACAGCGTGCAAAAAATGGCATCCTTGACAGAGGTATCGGAAGAGACATACCGGATGTATGAAACCGGTACGATTGACCTTCCTTTTACCTTTATGCATAAGTGTGCCAAGGTATATGGACTAGAAATCACTGACCTTCTGGAGGGCCATAGTGCAAAGCTTTCCGGATATACAGTAACGCGTCGGGGAAAAGGTCTTGTAACTGCCAGCGAGGATGGCATCACCATCCAGGATATGGCTCCTATGTTCCGTAAAAAGCTGTCAACCCCTTACTGGGTTACTTATCAGTATTCTGCAGAACTGCAGAATCTGCCAATTCATACAACAACCCATACCGGTCAGGAATTTGACCTTGTTATCAAGGGTGCTATGCGCATTCGTGTCGGTGACCATGAAGAAATCCTCCGTGAAGGCGACAGCATCTTCTATAAATCCTCAACGCCGCATGGCATGATTGCCATTGATGGGCAGGATTGTGTATTCCTTGCAATGATTATGGCAAGTGATACCACGGATAAACCCTTGTATATTGGCCAAAGCCGGAAAGCCCAGGAAGGCTCACCGCTGCTTTGCGAAAAGTTCATCCAGACAACGGAAGATGATCATGGCGCACTGACCAACATCAGCTTCATGGATGAGAATACTTACAACTTTGCATTTGATACGGTTGATGCAATCGCCCGCCGTGAGCCTGACAAGCTTGCTATGGTGCATGTGGCAAATGACATGACCGAACGGCGTTTTACTTTTAAAGACATTAAGGATGCATCCTCCCAGAGTGCCAATTATTTCAAATCGTTGGGAATTCGCAAGGGTGACCGTGTCATGCTGGTCCTGAAGCGGCACTATCAGTTTTGGTTTGCCATTCTGGGACTCCACAAACTGGGTGCCATTGCGATCCCTGCCACAAACCAACTGGTGGCCCATGACTTTGAGTACCGTTTCAACGCCGCCGGTGTCAGCGCGGTAATCTGTACAGCAGACGGCGATACTTGGAAGCAGATTGAAATGGCAGAGAAGACAACTGACATTCATCTAACTAAGATCATGGTAGGCGGTGTCCAGTCTGGTTGGCACGATTATGATGAAGAATATGATCTGTTTAGCCGTAGATATACAAGAGAAGAAGATGCTCCGTGCGGTAACGATCCTATGCTGATGTTCTTCACATCTGGTACCACCGGTTATCCTAAAATTGCCATGCATTCGTATAAGTATGCCCTTGGCCACTATGTCACAGCGAAATACTGGCACCTTGCGGAACGGAACGGGCTGCACTTTACGATTTCCGAAACCGGTTGGGGAAAAGCACTGTGGGGCAAGCTCTATGGACAGTGGCTGTGTGAAGCTGCTGTTTTCACCTACGATTTTGACCGATTTGATGCAGAGAAGATCCTTCCTATGTTTAAGAAGTATAATATTACGACCTTCTGCGCACCTCCCACCATGTACCGTATGCTGATTAAGCAGGATCTCAGCAGATTTGATCTCTCGTCCATCCGTCATGCAACCACCGCCGGAGAAGCGCTGAATCCTGAGGTTTTCTACCAGTTTGAAAAAGCAACCGGGCTGCAGATTGCGGAAGGTTTTGGTCAAACAGAAATGACCCTTGGTATTGCCAATCTGCTCGGCACTATGCTCAAACCCGGTGCAATGGGCAAGCCTGTCCCTGGGTATGGAATTGATCTTGTGGATACAGATGGAAATCCTGTGGAAGACGGTGTCAACGGTGAAATCGTTATTCGTACAGACCCGAAACCGACATGCGGTGTCTTCTTGGGCTATTACAGAGATCAGGAGAAGACAGATGCGGTGTGGCACGATGGTGTGTACCATACCGGTGATCTGGCATGGCGGGATGAGGATGGTTATTACTGGTATGTTGGGCGTGCGGATGATGTTATCAAATCTTCCGGCTACCGAATCGGACCGTTTGAGATTGAAAGCACCATCATGGAACTGCCATATGTTTTGGAATGTGGTGTGTCTGCCGCGCCTGATGAGGTGAGGGGACAGGTTGTTAAAGCGAGCATTGTTCTCGTACCCGGCGTGGAAGGTACTGAAGAACTGAAAAAGGAAATCCAAAATTATGTCAAGCACCATACGGCACCTTATAAATACCCCAGAATCGTTGTATTCCGGGATGAACTGCCAAAAACAATCAGCGGTAAGATAATCCGCAATCAACTGTAAATCCTTGACAACTAAACAGTTAAGTGTTATGATTTCTTAAAAATAAAGGCTATGATGGAAAGTGCATTTGATAAGCTGTCTCAGAGAAATGGTGGTTGGTGCAAACCATGACAGTTTCAAAGCAGCAGTCCTTCCGGAGCCGAAGAGAAGAACGCCCAGGCAAGTAGAACTCTTCCGAGCAGGCTGCGTCAGTGCCGGAAACATTCTGTTTCGTGAGTGGTATCTGTCTAAAAACAGGTGCAAGTTGAGTGGTACCGCGGGTTGCGTTTCACAGCTCGTCTCAAGAAATCATCTTGAGACGAGCTTTATTTTTACCAGAGGTGAAACAAATGGAACAGAGTATGACTGGAATGCATTATAAAATCAAAGAAGTTGCAGGCAGAATCCGGGAACTGCGTGAGATCACAGGCCTTACTGTCGAAGAAATGGCCATAAGGACTGGCGTATCCGTTGAAGAATACATTGCATGCGAGACTGGCAATCACAATCTCAGTATTGCTTTCCTGTATCGGTGTACACTTAGTTTCGGCGTTGATATGGGTGACCTGCTGGAAGGCAGCAGCCCAAAACTGCGTTCATATGCCCTGACAAGAAAGGGTGAGGGGCAAAGAATCGAAGAAGCACATCACATGATCGGCTATAACTTGGCTGCGGGTTTTCGCAATCGAATCGCTCTGCCCTTGTACATGGAACTGAATTACCGCCCCGGTGCTGAGTACGAAGACATTGAACTGACTACCCACGATGGACAAGAATGTGACATCGTCATTCGTGGTCACATGCGGATCCAGATTGGCGGAAAAACTGAGGTACTGCATGCCGGTGACTGCATTTATTATGATTCTTCCACGCCCCACGGCATGATTGCAGTGGATGGTGAAGACTGTGCTTTCTATGCCATCGTATTAAGTAATTCTGCAGCCCGAGAAGGAGAACAGCCTGCTGAAGTGGCCATCCGCCGTGAAGCCAGGGGTACTTCTGATCCTCAGCAACGGATTTATCATAATTTCATTACGCCGATAGAAAATGAGCAAGGACTTTTGAGGGACATCTCTTTCCAAAACGAAGAAAGCTTCAATTTCGCTTATGATGTTGTAGATGCATTGGGTGCTGAAAAGCCGGATAAGCTGGCCATGCTCCATGTTTCCGAAAGTGGCGAAGAGCGTCGCTTTACTTTCCGTGATATGAAGCGTGAATCCGCAAGAGCCGCTAACTATTTTAAATCACTGGGCATTAAGCGCGGAGATAGGGTAATGCTTGTATTAAAACGGCACTATCAGTTTTGGTTCTCAATCCTCGGTCTGCACAAGCTTGGTGCAATCGCAATTCCCGCTACCAACCAGCTTCTCCCAAAGGATTTTGCTTACCGCTTTCAGGCGGCTAATGTGCGTGCCGTGATTTGTACTGCTGACGGTAATACGGCAGCCTCTGTAGATGAAGCTGCAACCCAGGCACCCTCTCTTGCCGTTAAGATCCTGGTTGGCGGTTGTAGGGAGGGGTGGCACGATTTTAATGATGAGTACACCATGTACAGCAGCCATTTTGCCCGTGCAAAGGATGCGCCTTGTGGCAGCGACCCCATGCTGATGTTCTTCACATCCGGCACATCCGGATATCCCAAATTGGCTGCGCACACTTATAAATATCCTTTAGGGCACTTTATTACTGCAAAGTACTGGCATTGCGTGAATCCCGATGGGTTGCATTTGACCATCTCCGACACTGGATGGGCAAAGGCACTGTGGGGCAAGCTCTATGGACAGTGGCTATGTGAAGCGGCAACATTTGTTTATGACTTTGACCGCTTTGATGCCGGCAAGATCCTACCATTATTTGAAAAATATCATATCACTACATTTTGCGCGCCACCAACTATGTACCGAATGCTCATCAAGCAGGATCTCAGCAGATTTGATCTTTCCTCCATTGAACATGCTACCATTGCAGGAGAGGCATTGAATCCTGAAGTCTTCCGCCAGTTCCAGAAAGCAACCGGACTTGAAATTATGGAGGGATTTGGGCAGTCGGAAAGCACAGTGATCATTGCGAATCTGGCTGGTGACGGTCATAAAATTGGATCTATGGGTAAACCGGTACCCCTTTACAATGTACAGCTGTTGTCTCCAGACGGCACACCAACGGAACCTGGTGAAACGGGTGAGATCTGTATTGATATTAGAAACGGATTACCCTGCGGTTTAAGTTATGCTTATGAAGGCAGTCCAGAGGCGACCGCTACCACTTGGAAAGATGGATTTTATCACACAGGTGACCTCGCCTGGATGGATGAAGAGGGTTTCTACTGGTATGTAGGTCGCGCCGATGATGTGATCAAATCTTCCGGTTACCGTATCGGTCCCTTTGAAATCGAAAATGTTATTATGGAGTTGCCATATGTTTTGGAGTGTGGTGTTTCTGCCGCACCGGACGAGGTGAGAGGTCAGGTGGTTAAGGCAAGTATTGTCCTTGTTAAGGACTTTAAGGGAACCGATGAACTTGCAAAGCAGATACAGAATTATGTAAAATCCAGAACTGCACCCTATAAGTATCCCCGAATCGTGGAATTCCGGGAAGCACTCCCGAAAACTACCAGCGGGAAGATCATCAGAAAGCTGTTGTAATTATGGAAAATAAGCGACTGACTTTGTTTGCCGGACATTACGGCAGTGGTAAGACCAATATAGCTGTTAACTATGCATTGCAATTGGCAGGGGAGGGACAGCAAGTTTGTATTGCGGATCTGGATATCGTCAATCCCTATTTTAGAACAGCTGACAGTGCTAAGGAATTGACGGATGCCGGTGTTACATTGATTGCTCCCCAATTTGCCAACACCAATGTGGATCTGCCCGCGCTTCCAAGCGAAGCCTATCGGCTGATTGCTGACAAAACTGTATACGGCATCATGGATATCGGCGGTGATGATCGGGGTGCATATGCACTAGGCAGGTATGCCCCATCCATTTTGGAAGAAGACAATTACCGAATGGTCTATGTGGTTAACTTCTGTCGTCCTCTGACATCAACACCAGAGGATGCTTTAGAGGTAATGCGCGAGATCGAAACAGCTTGTTCCATGAGATTTACTCATCTGTTAAACAACACAAATCTTGGCAACGAAACAACTTCGGAAACAATTTTAGGCTCTGTCGAGCTTATGAATCAACTCTCCAGATCGAGCGGATTACCTGTGTGGTATCATTCAGTGAAAGCAGATATTGCCACAAAGGTCAGTAAACAGCTGCCAAATGTATTTCCCTTACATTTGCAGAAGAAATATTTTGACCTTCCAACACAAACGCCGGGATACCGGCCAATGTGGGGATAGAACAACCCAAGGAGGAATTTACAATGGCAAAAGTTACATTCAAAACAGATTGGTGCAAGGGCTGTGGATTGTGCGTTAATGCCTGTCCGAAGGGTATCTTGAAGATCGCTGCAGATCAGCTGAATAAGAAAGGCTATTCTCCTGCGGTAATGACCGATCAAGAGAAATGCATTGGCTGTGCATTCTGTGCAACCATGTGTCCGGATTGTATTATCACAGTGGAAAAGTAAGGAGGTAAGATTATGGCTGAACGAGTACTTATGAAGGGTAATGAGGCCATTGCAGAGGCCGCTATTCGTGCCGGCTGTCGGCATTACTTCGGCTACCCCATTACGCCTCAGACGGAAATTGCTGCCTATATGGCAAAGAAGATGCCTAAGATTGGTGGTGTTTTTCTGCAGGCAGAAAGTGAAATCGCGTCCATTAACATGGTCTATGGCGCAGCCGCCGCCGGTATGCGTGTTATGACATCTTCTTCCAGTCCCGGAATTTCCCTAAAATCGGAAGGTTTGAGCTACATTGCAGGTTCTGATGTCCCCGCGTTGGTAGTAAATGTACAGCGTGGTGGCCCCGGTCTTGGTGGTATTCAACCCTCCCAGTCTGACTATTTTCAGGCAACTAAGGGTGGTGGACACGGCGATTACAGAATGATCGTTCTGGCTCCTGCTTCCGTACAGGAAATGGCAAGTCTGACCATTAAAGGCTTTAACTTAGCGGACAAATATCAAATGACTTCCATGATTCTGGCTGACGGTACCATTGGGCAGATGATGGAACCCATCTCTTTTGAGGATGCACAGATTGAAACCTATGATAAGCCTTGGGCGTTAACAGGAACCAAGAGTCAGCGGTCCCATAATGTTGTAAATTCTCTGTATTTGAAGCCTGATGAGCTGGAGATCAAGAACTTCCAGCGTTATGAGCGTTACCGTCAGGTGGAAGAGAATGAAGCTCTGTGGGAAGAATATATGATGGAGGACGCAGAAATCTGTGTGGTAGCCTTTGGCATTGCTTCCCGTGTTGCAAAAAATGCTGTTGTTGCTGCAAGAAGTGAAGGCATCAAAGTCGGCCTGATCCGCCCAATCACACTGTGGCCCTTCCCAGCAAAAGCACTGGAAAAGGCTGCCGATCAGGTGAACGGTTTTATTTCTGTTGAGTTGAATATGGGTCAAATGATCGAGGATATTCAGCTTGCAACAAAATGCAAAAAACCTGTTGGCCTGTGCAATCGCTGCGGCGGCATGATTCCCAGTCCCGATGAGGTGTTGGATAAAATTCGCAATGCACAGAAAGGAGTGTTCTAAGTATGGCTATCGTATTTGAAAAGCCAAAAGCTCTGGCTGACATCCCACTTCATTACTGCCCCGGTTGTCCTCATGGTATTATTCATCGTTTGGTTGCAGAAGCCATTGATGAACTGGGAATTGAAGGTATTGCCATTGGTGTTGCACCTGTTGGCTGCGCCGTCATGGCTTATGATTATTTTACCTGTGATATGATTGAAGCTGCCCATGGACGGGCACCGGCAACCGCCACCGGTATTAAGCGGTGCCGACCCGAAAACATTGTCTTTACATATCAGGGCGATGGTGATTTGGCCTCTATCGGTATGGCAGAAACCGTTCACGCAGCTGCCAGAAATGAAAACATCACAGTTATCTTTGTTAACAATGCAATCTACGGTATGACAGGCGGCCAGATGGCACCTACAAGTCTTCCCGGACAGGTTACGCAGACCAGTCCTTACGGACGAGATGTAAATCACTGCGGCTGGCCCATTAAGGTTTGCGAAATGCTTGCTACCTTAGAGGGACCTGAATACATCACCCGTGTAGCTGTTAACAATGTAAAGAATGTTAATAAGGCTAAAAAAGCAATTAAGAAGGCCTTCCAAAATCAAATGGAAGGGAAGGGCTTCTCCTTGGTGGAGGTTGTTTCCGCTTGTCCGACGAACTGGGGAATGACTCCACAGAAGGCACTGGAATGGGTAGAAAGTGACATGCTGCCATACTATCCCATCGGTGTTTACAAGGACAGATCTGTCGAAAAGGAGGGTGTCTGATCATGAAGACCACACAGATACTAATTGCCGGTTTTGGTGGACAGGGTATTTTGTTTGCTGGTAAATTTCTTGCATACAAAGGCTTGATGGAAGATCTTCAGGTTTCCTGGCTTCCTTCCTATGGTCCGGAAATGCGTGGTGGTACCGCAAACTGCAATGTGATCCTTTCAGATTCCCCGGTTGGTTCGCCTATTATCACGGCACCCGATATTCTCATTGCAATGAATCTGCCGTCTTTGGAGAAGTATGTCGATACGGTTGTTCCCGGCGGTCAGATTTATCTTGATTCCTCTCTGATTGATGCAAAGGTCAAACGAAAGGATGTAGAAGTATTTTATATTCCAGCCACCCAAATGGCCAAAGATAATCAGATTGCCTCCCTTGCCAATATGATCATTCTCGGACATGTGCTGGAGAATCATCCTCAGCTGTCCTTTATTGGTACAGAAGCGGTTGTGGAAAAGTTGGTTCCGCCTACCAAGGCCGCTTTAGTAGGCTTAAATATGAAGGCACTGCAGTTGGGAAAGGAATACCCGGTATGAAAGTTTCCTGCCTCCAGATGAATATGGCCTATGGGGCACCGGATGAAAACTTTGCACACGCAGCTAAGTTGATTGAAGAAGCTATGGAGGATCAGCCGGATGTTCTGGTACTTCCGGAAACCTGGAATACCGGCTTCTTTCCCAAAGAACGCCTAAAAGAACTCTCTGATCAGGATGGTTTCCGTACAAAGGCAGAAATTGGCGCGCTGGCAGCAAAGCATCATGTAAACATTATTGCCGGCAGTGTATCCAATGTCCGAAATGGCACTGTTTTCAATACGGCTTATGTGTTTAACAGGG
>JAZNFH010000076.1:0-8123 GCA_045589055.1 Faecousia sp.
ACCCGCGCGGTGCGTTGCACCGGGCGGTTATCCTTTTGGTTTGGAAAGAAGAGAGGTAGAAAAGAGGTTCTCGATCATGGAAAGGAAGCACATCACGGCTTGTGCAACCTTTCTGTTATTAGAATACCGTCCGGTTTTGAACGGCCCATTACCCATTTGAAAACAAAATACGACTAATTTATGAACTTCACCGTTGTGGGAACAGCAGCGTCGCCTTAAATAGATCTCCATCCACCAATAGCTGCAGCTGACCCTTTTGCAGTTCCATAAGACTCTTGGCAATATTCAGTCCCAAGCCGCTGCCCTCAGTATTCCGGGAGGCATCTCCCCGGACAAACCGCTCCATCAGTTCATCTGTACTGACATTTAACTGTTCCTTGGAGATATTTTTCAGGGAGATCAGCACCTGTCCGTTGACTGCCACCAGATCGATATACAGCCTTGTTCCGGGCATGGCGTATTTCACGGCATTGCTTAATAGATTGCTCAACACCCGCCAGGTAAGTCTACCATCGGCAACCATCATCATCGGTTCTTCCGGCGGCTGGAACACCGGCATTAGCTGCGCCTTTTCCAGTTTTTCGGAGAACTCTCCCAGCGCCTGATTCACCGCCTCTACGGCATTTACCTGCACCAGCTCTACAGCCATATTACCGGTGGATGCCTTGCTCATTTCCATCAAATCATCGATAAGCTTCTTCAGCCGCTGGGACTGGCGGTTCAAAACCTCCAGATATTCCTCTTTTGCTTCCTCAGATTCGGCCGTCTGCAGCAGATCCACATAATTGATAATAGAAGTCAGCGGTGTCTTGATATCATGGGAAACATTGGTGACCAGTTCCGCTTTCATCCGTTCGGATTTCATTTGCTTCCGGGCCGCTTCCACCGCTACATCCGCCAAAGCGTTCAAGTGAGACGCATACTCACGGAAACCGCCCAGCAGCAGCTTATCCTCCACCTTGGTATCCAGATCTCCCTGACTCATGCGTTTGGTGTTTTCCAGCAGGATGCCAAAGCAGTGGGCACCGTACATCACGATGCAAATGCAGAAGGCAATTCCTAAGAACTGGATGCCGGTGTTGCGTGTGCCAAAGCTGATGAGCAGCACAAAGATCATGGCCAGTCCCACAAGCAGCCACTGCCATGTTAAAGGCAGCAGTTGGGAAATCCGCGCCATACCATTCCAAATGCCCTGCAGTATTTTTTTAATGAGAAGATATATCGCCTTAACCGCTTTTACAAACAATCCCCACAAAAGAGCAATCAAGTCCACCAGAATCTCAAACAGTCTTTTCAGCAGACCCATCCCTTTTTTGCACACGGTTGGCAATTTTCCTCCAACCCGGGCAATGCCTGTTCTCAGCTTACGGAAGGTCCAAAGAATGATACGAACCGCCAAAACCAGCACCATACCCACAATGCTGTGCTTTGCCCAGTAGAAGTCCTTCATTTTAAACTGGGCAGCACAGGCAAAGAGGAATCCCACTGCCAACAGGCAGATCAAATATGCCACAGCCAACAGCCCTGCTATCAGCAGCCACTTAGGATCAAATCGCTCTAGGGTCCAGAGAATTACATCGTACCACAGAACAACCGCCGCTACCGTGGCCAAACCTACAGCTGCCGCATACAGATCCAGCGGCAACCGGTTCAGACCACCGGGGCAGACTTCTTCTCTTTTGGGTTTTCTGCCTGCTGCGCAGCACAGGTAGGTAAGCAACGCCGCGAACAGCAGCAGGGACGCGCCCAATACCCAAATAATATTGTAGCGGTTGGCATAGCCGAACTCCGCCAATTTCCAGCTCCAGTGGTCTTCAAATTCATAAACACTCTCCGTTTGATACAGAGTTACCGTGTACTTTTCCGCATAACGCATTCCCAAGCGATACTGATGGAAACCGTCCGCATCCTCATAACCCCAGTTTTCGAAATAGTCATAATTTCCATCACCAGGCATTACCGTATCTTTCATCCAGCCATCCTGTGTTTCCACCGGGGTAGTTTCCTGCATTTCTTCAGTTGTTGGCACAGTAGGAGGCATAGTCGTTACAATCCCATGGCCTGTATACGGATCAATCAACTGGTAACCCAGCACCGTAGGATACATAACGGCGTAGATATCTATTGGACTGCTTGGCACCCCATCTGTGACTGCCGGGTCGATATTCTCACGCAAAAGATTTCCATCCAGATCCCGCAGATGATAATAGACCTCCCCATCTCCCATCCAGTCCACATTATTGTGGCCACGCAGATAGTGTGTCATCGCTTCCGGCGGCAGATTGCTGAGATTTTCCATTACATAATCCCATGCAATATCCTCAGCAATAAAGCGAAGCCGGTATTCCTGGTTATCCATTCGCAGCTGCTCCACTGTGCGGTTGTAGAGATCCGTTTCCACTAAAGCAATGATTCCTGCGGCTGCGCCCAGACTGATCAGCAGGCAGCAGCCACACAGCAGCAGTGCCAGAAATTTGAACACCATATGATACTTCATATTACCTGCCCCCCTCCATCTTATATCCCTGTCCCCAGACCACCTTGAGATAACGGGGTTCTGATGGGTTGATCTCAATTTTTTCCCGCAAATGGCGGATATGCACAGCCACCGCGCCCTCGCTGCCAATGGCCGCTTCCTGCCAGACCGCTTCATACAGTGCTTTTGTAGAATATACCCTGCCGGGATTGCGCATCAGCAGACAGAGAATGCTGTGCTCGATCGGTGTCAGAGAAACCTGTTCCCCATCCACTGTTACGACCTTGGTAGCATCATCCAGTGTAATGGTGCCTACCGTAAGCACATGGGCATTCTCCTCAACCCGGCTGCCCAGTTTCGCATACCGGCGCAGCTGGGAACGGACTCTTGCCAGCACCTCCACCGGAACGAAGGGTTTCGTAATGTAATCATCCGCACCCACATTTAATCCCAGTACCATATCCTCCGTTTCACTCTTGGCTGTAAGCAGAATGATGGGCACATTGGAAATCTCCCGAATCTTTGCTGTTGCCGTGATGCCATCCATCACCGGCATCATAATATCCAGCAGGATCAAATGAATGTCCTC
This sequence comes from Faecousia sp., assembly GCA_045589055.1. Taxonomy (GTDB): domain Bacteria; phylum Bacillota; class Clostridia; order Oscillospirales; family Oscillospiraceae; genus Faecousia. The sequence continues at coordinate 3,066 of JAZNFH010000076.1, forward strand.
ATCCCGCACCAGATTCAGTGCCTCCTGCCCGGTAAATGCTTCAAAAAGCTTGTACCCCTCCGGTGCCAGATAGATTTTCAGCGCATTAACAATATCCGGCTGATCATCACAGATCAATACATTGTACATAGATCATCCCTCTTTCCACTGTGTAACTTTATTATAGCAAGGGAATCCTTAAGATGAAAGGGGCTTATTTCTTAAAAACTCTTTAAGTCTGCTTGTATATGCTGTCCTCGTGCATTATAATATATCCATTCTATAAATTTGGGAGTGTTAATATGAATACGATTACCCTTTGGTTTGCCGGCATCAGCGGTTTTCTGGTCTCCTCTGTCCTGCCTGCGGCAGTTATCTTTGCCATCGGTGTACTGTTGATTCGGATCATTATGGGATTTGTTTCAAGATTTCTCACAAAATCAAAACTGGAAAAAGCTGCCCACAATTTGATTACTACTGTGATCCGCGTGGTGCTCTACGGACTCTTAGCGCTGATTGCTGCTTCCAAGCTGGGAATTGATGTTACCGGAGTCGTCGCATTGGCCAGTGTTCTGACCTTGGCCATTTCTCTTTCCGTACAGAACGCCCTTACCAATCTGATCAGTGGTTTTATGCTGCTGTACGCAAAGCCCTTTTCCTCCGGAGATTATGTGGAAATTGCCGGCCAGAGCGGCAGCGTACAGGAAATCGGATTAACCTATACCAAGCTGGCTACTCCGGACAACAAGCGTGTTTCCATTCCCAACAGCGCAGTTACTTCTGCTGAGATCGTCAATTATACCGTTTTGGGTACCCGCCGGGTCAATGTAGAAATCGCAGTTTCTTATGATGCTCCCACGGAATTGGTTCTGGAAGCACTTCGGGAGGCCGGTAATGTTCCTACGATTTTGGAAGATAAGGCGCCTTTTGCAGCCCTAAGCAGCTATGGCGACAGCGCCATTACCTATGTGCTGCATGTTTGGTCTTCCACAGACGATTACTGGACTACTACCTTTGCCGTGAACGAAAAAATACGCACTGTTTTTAAGGAAAAGGGCATTTCCATGACCTATCCCCACCTTAATGTGCATCTTGACAAGTAATCAAGTAACTGGTCGTTTTTATCCTCAAAAACCTCTGTTTTTTCCAAAAGGGTCTTGCTTTTTTTGACGGAATGACTATAATGCCAGAGAGGGCGGTGATCTTTATGAAGAAAAAATACAGGAGTATGACAGAAGGGCCCTTGCTTCCCAACATCATCTCCTATACAGTTCCGATTATTTTAACCAGTATCTTACAGCTTCTGTTTAATGCGGCCGATCTTGTAGTGGTGGGACGGTTCTGTGGCAGTATTTCCGTTGCTGCTGTAGGTGCCACCGGTGCTATCACCAATCTGGTAGTCAATCTGTTTATCGGCCTCTCTGTCGGTGCCGGTGTCTCCGTTGCCCACGCGCTGGGCGCAAAAGAGAACCAGGTAGTACACCGCACGATCCATACAGCACTACCTGCCTCCTTGGTCAGTGGCGTTTTCTTGACAATTATTGGTATTGCCTTTTCCGATGCACTGCTTCGGATGATGGGCACACCGGATAATGTGCTGCCACTCTCCTCTTTGTACATGCGCATTTACTTTGGCGGTATGACCTTTAACATGGTCTACAACTTCTGTGCAGCTATTCTCCGGGCCGCCGGTGATACCAAAAGTCCCCTGATCTATCTGTCCCTCGCCGGTGTGATCAATGTTATTCTGAACATGTTTTTTGTAATTGTGCTGCACATGAATGTAGCCGGCGTTGCTCTGGCAACTACCATCTCGCAAGCCATTTCCGCGGTGCTGGTGGTCATTGCGCTGATGCGCAGAAACGATACCTGCCGCCTGTCGCTGAAAAAGATGCGGTTTTATAAGCCGCAGCTTCTAAAAATGATTCGCATCGGCCTGCCCGCCGGCATTCAATCCTCCCTGTTTTCTATATCTAATGTAATGATCCAATCCTCCATCAATTCCTTTGGCGAGATCGTTATGTCCGGTAACGCGGCAGCCGGCAATATTGAGGGTTTTGTTTATGTAGGCATGAATTCTCTGCATCAAACCGCTGTCAATTTTGTAGGCCAGAATATCGGCGCCCACAAATATGACAGGGCCAAAAAAACCCTGTACCTTTGCCTGCTCTGCTCCACAGTCGTAGGCCTCAGTACCAGTTTGTTAGCATATTCCTTTGCGCCGCAGCTTCTTTCCATCTACATTACCGACTCTGCTGAAGCTATATCCTACGGCGTTTTAAGAATGTCTGTTGTATGCTTAACATATAGTCTGTGTGGATTGATGGATACCACCACAGGCGCACTGCGGGGTATGGGTGCATCTCTTTCGCCGATGCTTATTTCTGTTTTGGGCGTATGCGGTGTGCGCATAGGGTGGATCCTTACCATCTTCCAGCTTCCCCAATTCCACACGCCTTGGTGGTTGTATATTTCTTATCCCATTAGCTGGGCCGCTACCTTTGCCGCACAATTTGCAGCATTTATTCTCGTTTACCGTAAGCGCATCCGTACCGACAGTCAGTATTTGCTGCGGGCATTGGACGCAAAGGGTCAGCAATCCCATTAGGCAAAAGAACACCCCAACCGGTTCCGGTTGGGGTGTCGTTTTTAGCAAACAGATAATTACTTAGCGGCGCCGGCGATCTGAGCAGCGACTTCAGCAGCGAAGTCCTCTTCCTTCTTCTCGATACCCTCACCCTTGGTGTAGTGGATAGCATCAACGAAGGTGACCTTGCCGCCCAGCTTCTTGGCAGCGTCAGCAATGTAGCCGGCCACATCGCCCTGGAACAGGTCGGAGCGGACGAACTCCTGCTGCAGCAGGCAGATCTCCTTGAAGAAAGCAGCCATCTTACCGGCAGCGATCTTTTCCTTAACCTGAGCAGGCTTGGATGCCATCTTGGGATCGTTGTCCATCAGAGCAACCTGAACGGCCAGCTCCTTGTCGATAGCTTCCTGAGGTACCAGAGACTTATCCCAGTACTGAGCCTTCATAGCAGCGATCTGCATAGCGACGTTCTTACCGATCTCGGTAGCGTCGATGTCGCCCTCAACAGCCAGATTGACCAGAACGCCATGGGAGCCGCCAGCGTGAACATAAGCGACAGAGGTGTTCTCAGCAAAGCGGGCAAAGCGGCGGATCTGCATGTTCTCGCCGATGGACATAACCTTCTCCTGCATGATCTCGGTAACGGTCAGGTTGGTGTTGGGGTAGGTGCAGCCCTTCAGAGCCTCAACATCAGCGGGGTTCTGCTCTGCAACGATCTGAGCCAGATTCTTAACCAGATCCAGGAAAGCATCGGTCTTGGCAGCAAAGTCGGTCTCGGAGTTGACCTCGATCACGACGCCGACACCACCGATAACGGTAGCATAAGCAACGCCTTCTGCAGCAATGCGGTCAGCCTTCTTGGCAGCCTTGGCCAGGCCCTTTTCACGCAGCCAGTCAACAGCCTTATCCATATCACCGTCGGTAGCCTGAAGAGCCTTCTTGCAGTCCATCATGCCGACATTGGTCATTTCACGCAGTTTCTTAACATCCTGAGCAGTAAATGCCATTTTGGTATCCTCCTAAATTCATTCGTGATGGCTGCCCGGTAGCGCCGGGCAGCATAAAATTGTCTTATTCAGCCTCGGTAGCCTCGACTTCAACAGTCTCAACGACGGCATCCTCACCCTGACGGCCTTCGATGGCAGCAGATGCCATAGCAGCGGCGATCAGACGAATAGCGCGGATAGCGTCATCGTTGCCGGGGATCACGTAGTCGATCTCATCGGGATCACAGTTGGTGTCAACGATAGCCACGACGGGGATGTTCAGCTTCTTAGCCTCAGCAATGGCATTACGCTCCTTGCGGGGGTCAACGATGAACATGCAGGCGGGGATTCTCTTCATTTCCTTAACGCCGCCCAGATACTTCTCCAGTTTGGCGATTTCGCCCTGATGCTTGATGACTTCCTTCTTGGGCAGCATAGCGAAGGTGCCGTCCTCTTCCATCTTCTTCAGCTGAGTCAGACGGTCGATACGGGAACGCATGGTCCGGAAGTTGGTCAGCATACCGCCCAGCCAGCGGGAGTTGACATAGTAACCGCCGCAGCGGGCAGCTTCTTCCTTGATGGCATCCTGTGCCTGCTTCTTGGTGCCGACAAACAGGACATTGCCGCCTTCAGCGGAAATATCACGAACGAAATTGTAGGCTTCCTCCAGCTTCTTAACGGTCTTCTGCAGGTCAATGATGTAGATACCGTTACGCTCGGTGTAAATGTAGGGAGCCATTTTGGGGTTCCAGCGGCGGGTCTGGTGACCGAAGTGCACGCCGGCCTCCAGCAGTTGCTTCATAGATACGACAGCCATTTTGATTTTCTCCTTTTGTTTGTCCTCCACCCCGATCATTTCACACTGACCGCTTCTTTCGAAGCACTGGGGGTGCGATCACCGGGTGTGTGGTTTGATAATGTCATGAGCCTTTTTGCCCATGCTGAACCATTATAGTAGAAGCTTTCCCATTTTGCAAGTGTTTTTTTCAAAAAAATGGGCTTTTTTTATAATATTTTATCCACCAAAGTGCAATCCCGGTTTCCCCCTTGGCACCCGGCATTCCTCCACCTTAATATCTACCAAAACAATATCCGGGCCGATCCGGCGGATACACTTCCAGGGGATTACAAAATCGTCGTGTCTCCCTGCCAGACCCAGAAGCCGGCAGGGTCCCGGCACGACCACAGCCAGGACAGTACCCTCCGGTACCGCAACCTGCACATCTGTGATAAAGCCCAGCCGTCTTCCGTCGTTGACGCAGATGACCTCCTTGCATTGCAGCTCCGTAAACCGAATACCCATGCATATCCCCTCCCAGAATCCTTTTCTCAAGGATATTCTCCAACCGGCAGAAATATGCTTATGTAAATGATCGTTTAGCGGCGAGTCGCCGCCCCCTCTTCGTGCACGGTGCTTTGGTAATCGTTACTTCCCTTGTCCGTTTGCGGTGCCCAAAATTTCTTGTTCGCTATTCGCTCACGAAATTTTGACCGCTGCACACGCTT